>JAFGPG010000086.1 GCA_016926075.1 Methanomassiliicoccales archaeon | reverse complement strand
TATTCCGGCAACAGGAACTTCAGGGCGTCCACCACCATGTTGCGGTAGTTGGTCAGGTCCTGGGGATGGTAATGCGTCACGCTATGCACCGCGCCCTCGGCCAGGGGGCGACTGAACCCGATCTGCATGAGCTTCTCCGGCTCCGGCTCTCCCAGCTTCATGGCCTCCTCCATGGCCGATATGCGGTCCAAGGTGGCCTGGCAGGTCTCCAGCACCCAACCGTCCCTTGTGGCCGCCTCCACCTTGCCGATCCTCTCCGGCCTTATGGACACGTAGAGCTTGCCCTCCTCCGGGGAGTAGGTGCGGAACTTGCCCACCACGGCCACGAAGCAGGGCGGTTGCAGCTTGGCCAGGACCATGCTGGCCTCCGGTTGGTACTGTCCAGCGGTCAGGAAGAAGGTGCCGGTGGGGTCGGCGATCCTGGCCCGCCATACCGGTTCGTTCTCACTGCCCACGTTCTCGTTGTCGGTGAGCACCCCCACGACGAAAAGGCGGTTGATCTTGGCCCCCAAGGGGGTGATCAGATAGGAGGGGGTCTTCTCCCCCTCACCCTTGATCTCTAAGCTGGAGGAGTTGAACTCAGCGGCGAACACACGCCAGGCCACTTCCCTGGGCATCAATGGAACCCCTCCATGTCGGTGAGCAGTTTGGCGCCCTCCTCCCTCACGTCCATATCGTGGAATCGGGCCTCTCGGGCGATCATCATGGGGCCATAATCATCGCTGCGCACCATGCCCCGCACCTCCAGGGTGCGGGCGAAGAGCTTCTCCTCCGCCATCTCCCTGACCAGGTCAGGGTTCCGCTCCTCCATGGTCAGCTTGACCGCCTCGTCCAGGGAGAGGCCCAGAAGCTCCTCGGTCAGTTCCTTGCCGAAGACCACGTTGAGGGATGACGAACCGTCATCCAGGATGGCCTTGATGCGCAGGTCGTCCACCCCCTTGACCTTCCCGTGCACCCGACAGGTGCCCTTCTGCAGGACCCTACGGCAATCCGGGCATCGCTTGATCAGCCCGCTGCCGTCGCGCACATCGACCAGCGTGCCGCGGACCAGGGCGTCCATGGCACCCCCGACCATCTCCACGTCCTCCATGGTGCGTACCTTGGGGGAAACGGAGTCCACGTCCCCCAGCGAGCCCTTCTCCAGCACCTGGACCTCCGCACGGTCCCCCAGGTTCAACTTCGGGATGCCCCTCCAGCTCTTGACATAGGCACCGACGATGCGAACCTCGTCCCCCTCATGGAGCTGGGAATCGCCCCACACCGTGAGCTCCACGCTCCCCGTGCCGTCCGTCAACGTACCAGTTACTATGTTCTTCTTCTCCCCGGAGGCGGTGATCTCCCTCTCCTCCAGCTTGGTCACCTTACCGCAGATGACCACGTAGTTCATGCCGTCGGCCAGTTCGGAGACCTTGACCTCCACGGAACCTCCCCCGACGGGCATGTCCGCCACTTCCAGCTCTTCTTCCGATACCTCCACCAAGGCCCGATTGCCCAGGTTGAGCTGTGGAGACCCCTTGTACTCCTTGGTATAGGCGTTGCGGATGAGCACGGTGGAACCTTCCTGCAACTGCACCGATTCCGTCTCCCATACGGTGTATTGCACCCTTCCGGTCCCGTCCGCCATATACCCATAGACGATGTTCTTCTGCGCCCCACCCACCTCGATGGTCTTTGGATTGACCGTCAGGACCTTGACCAGCAGATCGACCGACTGCTCCGACCCAGTGAGGTCGGCCACGGTCTTCCGCCCCTCCCCTCCCGGCAGGTCGCAGGGGTCCCCGCCCATCTTCTTCACAATGTTCCTCTTGGCCCATTCCAGTGTGACCCGGTAATGGTTAAGGTAGGTGTCCAGCTCCTTCAATATCCTTTCCTTGTCAACTTTGTCCCCGAGCACCCTGGCAAGCTCCTCCACATGGGGTGCGAGTTCTTCTCTGTCCATTTCATGCCTCCTCTGCTCTGATAGTTAGGCGGCCCATTATGCCCGTTTCGTTTAATAGCATTATTCTCCGGTGATCGAAAATGGATGGAGAAAGGAGGTCACCAAAACTCAGCCAGACACAGGAAGACGACCCGGTCCATATTGAAAGTGGCTCACTCGGTGAAGGTCTCCCCGCGCTCGTACTTCTCCTTGAGGTGGGATATGAGGATGTCGCGGTTGTTGCGAAGGTGGGACTCGTACCAGACCAATACCACATCAGCAAGTCTCTCGTGGAAGCGGTCCATATCGAACTTGGCCAGTGGAGAGTCGTAGACGACGAACTGACCGAATATCCGTTTCCAACCGGCGTACTTGTAATAGTGCTCTCCCTCGCAATAGTCGAAGACCATGCGCAGGCAGGGGGCGGAATCCATGGCATAGTACATGACCTTCAGGGAATCACCCATACGTCCCTGGGTCTGTGTGCGGTCCACCAGCTGCACCTTGGAGACCGCCTCGAAGTCGTAATCGTTCTTGAAGCGCCACTTGACAGGGAACTCCTCGAACTGGGCGAACTCGCTGTAAGTGGGTTCCATGTTCAGCTGCACGTTGATCCTGGAGAACCTGTTCAGAACGTTCCAGAAATCACCGATCATGGTGCGGTTGATGGTGGTCTTCTGAAAGTTGATCTCCTCCTTATCCTTGGAGATGGCGTCGGTGCGAGCTGAAAGTTCGGCATCGAGCTTGGCGAACCAGTCCTCGTCCTCGGCCTTTTCGTCCTTGGCCTTTCCCACCCTCTTTTCTGGAACCATTGAACTCTCCTCTGGCATAATTGCCATACGAACATAAAAAGATATCTCATTCCAATAATAACCCAGCTTACCAACTGGTGATTGATAAGAGCCAGGATAACCTTTTCTAATCGAAGAACATTGCTCGCCCAATGGGCTTCATCGAAGGGCTCACGACGTTCCTAGAACAGGTCCAGGGCGACCCCTTGACCTACTCCGTCGTCTTCTTCATCTACATAATCGCCGCCACCATCATCCTGCCCATCCCGGTGGAGCTGATGCTCTTCCTAAGCCCGGTGACGCCGTTCGCCATCAAGGCCATCCTATTGGGGGTGGGGAAAGCGGTCGGCAGCATCATCGTCTTCTACATCGGAATGAACTTGGAGGAGCCCATCATCAACCTGACCAAGAAGTGGGTGTTCTTCCGCATGGTGGTCTCCACCTGCAAGTGGTTCGTGGACAAGCTCGGGTACATCGGTCTCTATCTCATCATGAGCGTGCCCCTGATGGTGGACACCGTTCCCGTATACCTGTTCTCAATCTTCAGGAAGGAGAGGACGGACCGGGACCTATGGATTTTCGCCCTGACCAACCTGGCCGCCGGGATAACCAGGGCGGCCATCGTCTTCTATGTGGTCACCGAGCTGGGCTGGGACATCTTGTAGGCCCTTCGAAAGGTTTATATTCGTCAAGAAAATTTTGAGGTAATGGTCCCGAAAGACAAGGTTCTCAAGCTCCTTGACGAGTACGACAAGGACAAGCTGACGGTGGCCACCCTCTGTTCTCATTCCTCCCTGCAGATCTTCAACGGGGCCAAGAAGGAGGGGTTCAGGACCCTGGGCCTGACCGTCAAGGACAATGTTCGCTATTATGAGGCGTTCCCTCTCGGAAAACCAGACGAGTTCATCAGGCTGAGCAGCTACGAGGACCTTCTGGACAACGTCGACGAACTCCTGGCCCGCAACGTGGTGGTCGTTCCTCACGGTTCCTTCGTGGAGTACATGGGCACGGACAGGTTCGAGAGGATGCCCTTGCCCACCTTCGGCAACCGGAACGTGCTGAGGTGGGAGTCCAACCGCGACCGCATGAGGGAGTGGCTGGAGACCGCAGGCATCGCCATGCCCCATGTCATCGAGGACCCCAAGACCATCGACCGACCGGTGCTGGTGAAGTACCATGGGGCCAAGGGCGGGCGCGGTTTCTTCATCGCCAAGGACTACCCCGAGTTCAAGATGGGGCTGGACCTGGAACAGGAATACACCATCCAGGAGTACATCCTGGGCACCAGGTACTACCTGCATTACTTCTACTCACCGATCAAGAGGGACGGGTTCCGGGTGGGCGACGGTTCCCTGGAGCTCATGTCCATGGACCGCCGCGACGAGAGCAACATCGACGAGCTCTATAAGCTGGGGGCTTCCGAGGAGCTCAAGAAGCTGGGATTGTTCCCCACCTTCGTGGTCACCGGCAACGTGCCGGTGGTCATCCGCGAGAGCCTGCTTCCCAAGGTCTTCGACATGGGCGAGCAGGTGGTCAAACGCTCCTACGAGCTGTTCGGGGGCATGATCGGGCCGTTCTGCCTGGAGGGCATCGTCAACGACAAGCTGGAGTTCAAGGTCTTCGAGATATCCTCTCGGATCGTGGCCGGTTCCAATCCCTTCATCTCCGGTTCCCCCTACTCCGATCTGGTGGAGGAGAACATGAGCACCGGGCGCCGCATCTCCCGGGAGATCAGGAACGCGGTGGAGACCGATTCCTTGGACAGGATCATGTCCTGAGCGACCCGGCGCTCCCCTGGGGTGGATCGATAGAGCAGGGGCGAGGTGACCGGACAGATGGACGGTCCTGACCGTCACCGCTCAGAACATGTTCTACCAGCCGCGCTCCTGCATGCGCTGCTCCTTGCTCAGGGCGGATATCTCTATGCCGGGCATGGCCTCCCCCAACCCCCTGGACACCTCGGCGATGACCTTGGGGTCGTCAAAATGGGTGACCGCCTCCACGATGGCCTTAGCCCGCACGCCAGGGTCAGAGCTCTTGAAGATGCCGGAGCCGACGAAGACCCCGTCGCTCCCCAACTGCATCATGAGAGCCGCATCGGCAGGGGTCGCCACTCCGCCCGCGGCGAAATTGATGACCGGCAGTCGCTGCAGCTCGGCCACCTCCTTGACCAGATAGAAGGGCGCCTCGATCTGCCTGGCCACAACGGCCAGTTCCGCGTCCTCCTTGCCTTTGAGCTCGCGCACCTGGCCCATGATGATATGCTGGTGCCGGACCGCCTCGATGATGTTCCCGGTCCCTGGTTCGCCCTTGGTCCTGATCATGGCCGCACCCTCATCGATGCGCCTCAGGGCCTCTCCCAGGTCCTTGGCCCCGCAGACGAAGGGCACGGTGAACCCCTTCTTCACCACGTGCATGAAGGG
>JAFGPG010000022.1 GCA_016926075.1 Methanomassiliicoccales archaeon | reverse complement strand
GCTGTTCATGCAGCGCTGTCCTTTTTCCGATGAACCCCTTCATTTCCAGTCGGTTATCCTGTGGGGCATCAGATTCTTATTTAAACCTATAGACAATATAAATTTCGAGTAACATGAATCCGATAAAGACCCTGGCGATCGAGTATTACCGTGCCGTGCATGACCCCGACCTGCTAGGATTCGACGCCACCGATAGTCTGAGACCGACGAAGGAGATCATCGGGCAGGAACGGGCGCAGAGGGCTTTGCACTTCGGTCTGGAGATCCAGGACCAGGGGTTCAACATCTACGTCTCCGGCATGCCTGGCACGGGTCGCCAGACGGCGGTGTGTAAATTCCTGCGCGAGCTGGCAAGCACCAAGCCCAAGGCGGACGATTGGGTATATGTGAACAATTTCACCAACAAGTATGAGCCGATCGCCATACGTCTGCCAGCCGGCCTGGCCATACAATTGAGGGCCGACATGGCCGCTTTCATCGAGGAGGTTGAGATCGTGCTGCCGAGGGCTTTCGAGAGCGAGGAGTACGAGAATAGACGCAAGGAGGCCCTCGGGAAATTGGCCAAGGAGCGCGAGGAGACCATCGAACTTGCGAATCAGAGAGCGGAGAAGCGGGGATTTTTCATACAGATCGGTCCCATCGGGCTCATGATCAACCCGATGATAGATGGCAGACCTATGACCACGGAAGAGTTCGATGCCCTTCCGGAGAAGGAACAGGATGCCATCATCAAGAGAAGGGAGCGCCTGGACGCCGAGCTCATGGTACTGTTCCGCAAGATCAGGGAAATCGATATCAAGAGCATGGAAGTGATCTCCAAGCTCAACAGCGAGATCGCTCTGTACGCCATCGGTCCTCTGCTATCCGACCTTCTGGAAAGGTACGGTGGGATCCAAGAACTGAGGTCATACATCGAGAACGTCCAGAAGGACATACTGGAGAACCTGGATCTGTTCCTGGGTGTGCCCCAGCCACAGACCGACAAGGTACCGCCCAAGATGCAGCAGCTGATAACCAAGGACATGGCCTTCCGTAACTATGAGGTCAACATCCTTGTCGACAATGGGAGCACGGTGGGGGCACCTGTCGTCTTCGAGGACACCCCGAGCTACCTGAACCTGTTGGGAAGGGCGGAGAAGGATGTTCAGTTCGGTGTGGTCAGCACCGATTTCACCATGATCCGCCCCGGTTCCCTCCACAAGGCGAACGGCGGGTATCTGGTACTACCGGTCCTGGGCCTCTTCAAGTATCCCTGGGCCTGGGAAGGGCTTAAGTCGGCGCTCAAGAGAAAGAAGGTGAGGATCGAGGAGCCGGGGGAGCAGGCGGGTTTCATCACCACCCGGGGGCTCAAACCGCATCCGATACCTTTAAACCTCAAGGTCGTGCTCATCGGGACACCGGAGATCAACCAGCTTCTGCATCTGGGTGACCCCGACTATCCAGAGCTGTTCAAGGTCCGCGCGGACTTCGATGATGTCATGGACCGGAACGAGGACAACTTGGACAAGTATTCCGTGTTCATCTGCACCCTGTGCGAGCACTTTGACCTTAAGCACCTCGACAAGTACGCCGTGGCCAAGATGATGGAGTACGGGTCGAGGTTGGCCGATGACAGGAGGAAGCTCTCCACACGCTTCGCGAGCGTGGCGGACATCATCAAGGAAGCGAATTTCTATGCCCTACGAGATGGTTCGAGATACATCAAGGTCGAACATATCCAGGAGGCCATCGATGAGAAACTGTACCGTTCGAATATGGTGTATCAGAAGATCCAGGAGTACATCGAGCAAGGGGTCATCCTCATCGATATCGAGGGGAGCAAGGTCGGTCAGATCAATGGACTTTCATTCATGGAGATGGGGGACATAGATTTCGGGCGACCTTCCAGGGTCACCGCCAGCGTGTCGGTGGGAAGGGATGGGATCGTGGACATCGAACGCCAGGCCCAGATGGGAGGTCCCTTGCACACCAAGGGCGTGCTCATCATCGGCGGCTATCTTTCCGGGAAATACACGCAGGACAAACCTCTTTCCCTCAACGCCAGGATCGTCTTCGAGCAGAGCTATGGGGGTGTGGACGGCGACAGCGCGTCCAGTACGGAGCTCTACGCCATCCTGTCCGCCCTCTCGGACCTACCGATCAAGCAGAACATCGCGGTCACCGGTTCGGTAAACCAGAAGGGGGAGGTGCAGGCCATCGGAGGTATCAATGAGAAGCTGGAAGGTTTCTTCGATGTCTGCAAGGCCAAGGGACTGACCGGTGAGCAAGGTGCAATGATCCCGGTCAGCAATGTGCAGAACCTCATGCTCAAGGAGGAGATCATCGAGGCTGCCAAAGACGGTAATTTCACCATCTACCCGGTGGAGACCATCGACCAGGGCATCGAGGTGCTCACCGGTGTGCCTGCCGGGGAGAGACGGGCCGACGGTTCGTATGAGGAGGGGACGGTGAACTACCTGGTCGACAAGAGGCTGAGGGAGATGGCGGAGACCGTGCGCGACTTCCAGGCCTATGCGCGCTGACCTGCTCCTGCGGACCTAGCGATACGTTGAGAACAGGTCAGTGCACGGATGAGAAAGGTCCCAGAGGGTTCCCATATCAGGAAAGGGGAACGATGTATTGGCAATACCCTTCTCGATCCTTGAACCTCACCAATGATCGAGCCCATCCTCGATCCTCTTTGCCACCCTCAGGCCAAGGGCCGCGGCCAGCATCATGGTCGGAGACCCTTGTGATGAAGGGACCAGGGACAGGTCGGCCACCCACAATCCTTCCGGGAGCGATGGGGAGCGCATCTTCTTGACATCCTCCGATCGAAGGGGGAACGTGCCTCCCAGATGCCCCCCGTTGATCATCCCGACCTGGAATGGTCCCTTCACCCCGGCCTCGGACATGATCGCTTCCACGGTGGCGGTGGCCTCTACGATCCTTTCCACGTCATCCTGGGTCAGCGCCTTTTCGATGAGGCCTTCGGCGTCCACCCTGCCGTTGGCCGAATCGGCCAGTTTGATCATCACCCCCACCCTGTCCTTCACGCTGACACCTCTCCAGGAGGGGTGGAAGTAATGGGACAGGAGGTCCAGGTACGGGGATATCATATGTTCCTTCCCAAAGCAATGCCAGGACATGGGCACCTCGTTCAACTGCCTCGCTCCCTTCAGAACGCCGCCGATAGTGATCACCGGGTCTATCCACAGACCATCGCTCACCGGTACCCCGGACCTCTGGAGCACCTGCGCCGTTCCGACGCCTCCGGCGGCCAGTATGATAGTGTCCGCCCTGATCAAGGTGGTTCCCTTGGGACCACTCACCGATACACCGGTGACCTTCCCGTCCTCGGCAATGACCCTCTGGGCCTCGCTGCCATAGAGCACTTCGGCTCCGAGCGATACCGCCTCCTCGATCCATCTTCCGGAATCCCATTTCGCTCCCGTAGCGCAGCCCAGCTCGCACATCCCGCAGGATACGCAGCGCTCCAGGTCGATGGCCTTCCTCGAGGCCTCGGGCCTGAGCCCCATCCGCTCGGCCACATCGAACATCCGTCTGGTCGTGGGCCTCCATCGCTCCTTGGGCACCGTGCAGGTGCTCAGTTTGGACCCCACCTCCTCGAACTCCCTATTGAGGTCCAATCCGATCTCCCTCAATCCCCTTTCCGTGCGCACGATGCTGCCGCAGGATAGGGCGGTGCACCCTCCCAAACCAATGCCCCTGACAACGACCAGTTCCCCGCTCCTGGTCGTGCGCATGTGAGGGAAGATCCTGGTGATGGTCCTTTCCGTACCTAGGGCACCGGTACGGCGCAGGGGTTCGGCGTGCCTGACCTTACGGGTGATCGGTCTGAAGGGCCTACCAGCCTCCAGCACCAGGACCTGATGGCCGTGCGAGGAGAGGTGGAGGGCCGCCATGGCCCCGCTGGCGCCGCTGCCCACCACCACGTGTCTCATTTTCTCATCCCCCACTCTAGCTCGGCCCGGCACATCGGAGGGTCGCGGCAGTTCCTTCGGACGAACCTCATATCGACGTTGGGATTCAATCCGGAGACCACCCCCTCGTCCATGGCGCTGATGACCTCGCATGTGACAGGGGTGTAATTCTCCGCCAGGGAGCATCGGCTCACCTCCAAGGACCTTCCTTCGTCCACGATGCAGAAATCGATGCCCAGTACACGGTAGAGCAGTCTGGCGGCGACCATGAGCTCGTTTCTATCATCCGACAGTCGGAGCCTATCCCTGACCTTCCTTCCGAGACGCACCCCGGCCTGATGCATGGCCTCCCTTCCGAGCCGGGTCCCTTCCTCTCCCCTCTGCGCCAACAGCTCTTCCACCAGCAGGGCGTGCTTGCAGGACATGGCGGAGCGGAACTTGGAGGGGTCGCCCGGCATCTCCATCCTGAGGATCGGCGATGTCCTCTCATCATCCAACAAGGAGGCCAGTGCCTCCGTTACCGCCCTGTCGATGGTCCTCAGCCAGGGCATCTGCATGCGCCCTTTGATCAGTAGGCTGGCCAGGGACAGCCGGATGTTCATCTACGTACCTCCCGTCCCAGGTGGAGCGCGCCCTCGGCCACGGACGCCCCCGAGTAGAAGGCCTTGGCGATCCGCTCGTACCGATGCATGAGGACCTGACGCCTGATCTTGAGGTTGGGGGTGATCTCTCCCCTGGCGATGTCCAGGTCATAGGGGAGTATGGCCCAGGCCTTTGGCCTCTCCGGGTCGGATAGCCTTCCCCCCATCCTCTCCACTTCCTGGTCCCAGTGCTCCCCGGGCATCCCGATATGCTTATCGTCCACCCAGATGAGCAGGGAGGCGAAGGGCCTGGACTCCACGATCAGCATGGCGTCCACCACTCCGGGCACCTGCCGCGCCAGCGATTCGACCTTGGCCGGCATGATGTTCTTCCCGTAGGAATCGATCATGACCTCCTTGATGCGGCCTTCGATGACCAGGCTCCCCTCCGGGGTCAGGCTTCCCAGGTCCCCGGTGGGCAGCCCTTCGGTCCTCTCGTTCCCAGGCAGAGGATGGTACCCCCTCATGACCTGCCTTCCCTTGACCAGCACCTCCCCCTCCGGGGAGATGCTGAGCTCCGTCTCGGGCAATGGCTCCCCCACCGTGCCGATGCGGTTGCGGCCCACGCGATTGATGGTGATGAGGGGCGCCTCGGTGAGCCCGTAGGCGTTATGCACCTCGATGCCCAGGGAACGATAGTCGAGCAGCATGTCATCGCTGCAGGGAGCGGAGCCCACTATCAGCTGCTTGCAGTTGTCCAGTCCCGCCATTCTCATAAGGGTCCGCCCCAGCATCCTGCGGGTCCATCCTCCTTCCCGCCGAAGGTGGTCGTTCATCCGGCCGAGCACGGAACCTTGGAACGAGCTCCACATCTTCTCGTAGAACCGGGGGACGGAGAAGAAGATGCTCGGGCGGACCAGAGGCAGCGCCCGACGCAGGGAGTGGAAGTCCTCAAGGAAGTGGAGGCGGAGAGGGGCGGGGGCGTAGTAGGGGGAATAGGTGCCCAGGACGCCCTCCACCACGTGGTTCATGGGAAGGAAGGAGAGGTAGCTCACCTGCTGGTTACGGGACATCCATGGGGGTAGGGAGGCGATGGTCTCCGCCATCCAGCGGAGGTTGCCGTGGTCGAACACCACCCCCCGCGGTCGCCCGGTGGTGCCGGATGTATAGCGGATGGTGGCCAGGTCCTCGAAGCTCACCGGCGGAAGCTCCACCTCCACATCTCCCAATTCAAGGAAGTTCTCCCAGGACATGACCCCTTCCCTCCCTCCCGAACGGCAGAATGACACGCATCGGATGTCCGGAAGGTCATCGACCAGGGGCAGCAGTGCGGGGGAGCCGATGAAGAGCATGCGGGAACCGCTGTCCTCCAGGATCTCCTGGACCTCGTTGATCGGACTGGTGTAGTAGAGGGGGACGCTCACCGCCCCGGTCAGCCCGATGCCCCCCTCCACCACGAGGTAGCGGACGGAATTGAGCCCCACCACCGCCACCCGGTCCCCCTTTCCTATGCCCATGGACCTAAGGGCGTGGGCGGCCCTCATGATGTCCTGGGAAGTGGCCAGGGCGTTCCTCTCCTGGAGCCGACCTTCGACGATATCGAACAGCCGGGTAGGCCGTCTCTTGCGTTGCAGACGGAAGAGCATCTGCTCGTGCACCGTCCTCTCGCTGCGGTGCATGAACCCGTGGCGGATGGCGAAGGGGAGCGTCCTGAGCATCAGCTCCCTCCAATCGAACCCCTGCTCTCCGACCAGCTCGTCCAGGGTGTCCCGGCGGAAGCTCTGTCCCTGCTCCATGTAGGCCAGCAGCGGGCTCATGTCCCCCTCCTTTCCTCTCTGGCGGGAAAGGGCACCGGAGAGCCGGACCAGGGCATCCCTCGTCCGGGCGGGCATCCTGATGAACCTGGCGCGGGGAAGACGGTGGTCCAGTTCCGCTAGGGCCCAGCTCCTGGCGAGGTCCATCAACTGGGCCACCGTTGGCAGTCGCCCCTCCGGAGGGACGAGGTGGGCGGTCCTGCCCACACCCCGGGGGTCCAGTGTGATGCGTACGATGGCGTCAGCGGCCAGGTCGCCGGGCACCATGTTCACCTTGGTCCGGGGGTCCATGGGCATGATGCGGAGATGGCCTGTGAGGTACAGCCTCAGCGGATAGTACAGGGTGTTGAAGGTCCTTACCCATCCTTTCTGGCTCTCCCCCACCACCATGACCGGCCGGAAGATGGAGAAGGGTATGTCCGAGCCCCGCACCAGCCGCTCCCCCTCAGCCTTGCTCTCCTCGTAGGTGCTGGAGAACTCCGTGCCCAGGCTCCCCTCATCGATCTCCCCCTTCCGCCTCCCGCACACGTAGGCGGTGGACACATGGGAGAAGCGGTGCGATCCTGCTGCGGCATCGATATCCTTGGCCACTTCCAGCAGGTTGTGCACCCCTTCAACGTTGGTCTCCCGTAGTACGTTCAGCTCCTCGTTCAATCGCAGGTCGGCCGCCGCATTGATGATCGTGCCCACCGACGAAATGACCTGTATCAGATCCTCCTTACCCATCCCCAGGTCCTCATGCCTGATGTCCCCCGGGACGGCGATGATGCGCCTGCCGACGGCCGAGGACAGCTGCGGCCAGTCCCACCATGCCTTCCTCAGGCGTGCCTCGGCCGCCTCCCGGTCCCTGGCCCTGACCAAGGCCAGTATGGTGACGTTCTCCTCCAGTAACCGCTTGGCGAGCATGGTCCCCAGGGACCCGGTGCCGCCGGTGAGCAGTACGGAACGGGGGTTCAAACGCACCAGCCTCTCTCGCTGAGGTACCCCTTGAGCAGCACCTTGTTCCTGGCCATGCGCTCCATCTGCTC
>JAFGPG010000085.1 GCA_016926075.1 Methanomassiliicoccales archaeon | reverse complement strand
CCCTACCTGGAGGCCCTGGGCTTCCACGTGGTGGGCTACGGCTGCCTCACCTGCATCGGCAACAGCGGTCCGGTCAGGGAGGACCTGGTGGAGGACATCCTGAGCAACGACCTCACGGTGGCGGCGGTGCTGTCGGGCAACCGCAACTTCGAGGGAAGGATATCCCCCTACGTGAAGGCCAACTACCTGGCATCCCCGCCATTGGTGGTCGCCTACGCCATCGCCGGAAGGGTGGACATGGATCTTGAGAAGGAGCCGTTGGGCACCGACCCCAACGGCAGACCTGTCTTCCTGGAGGACATCTGGCCCTCGCCCAAGGAGGTCAAGGCCTCCCTGAGGAAGGTGACCGCGGCCATGTACCGCAAGGCGTATTCCACGGTGTTCCAGGGCAGTGAGCTCTGGGACGCCGTCCCTGCGCCGAAGGGGGAGACCTTCGATTGGGACCCCACATCCACGTACATCCGCAAGGTGCCCTTCTTCGAGGGCGTGGGGATGGTGGCTGAGCAGGCGCAGGTCATACGCGGGGCACGGGCCCTGGCCGTGCTGGGGGATAGCATAACCACCGATCACATATCCCCGGCGGGGGAGTTCCCGGCAGAGAGCGTGGCCGGGCGTTACCTGAGAGAGTTGGGGGTGGAGGAGGAGGATTTCAACTCATACGGCTCCCGCCGCGGCAACCACGAGGTCATGATGCGCGGCACCTTCGCTAATATCAGGTTGAGGAACCGGATGGCCCAGGGCCGGGAGGGCGGCTACACGTCCATCATGCCCCAGGGTACCGTCACCGACATCTTCTCCGCCGCCGAGGAATACCGGGGGAGGGGGGTCCCGCTCATCGTGCTGGCGGGAAAGGAGTACGGCACCGGCAGTTCCAGGGACTGGGCGGCCAAGGGCCCCTACCTGTTGGGGGTGAGGGCGGTCATCGCCGAGTCCTTCGAGCGCATACACCGCAGCAACCTGGTGGGCATGGGGATACTGCCGCTGCAGTTCGTTGAAGGGCAGAGCGTCTCCTCCCTGGGATTGGACGGCAGTGAGGAATACAGCATCGAGATCCCCGAACCGAGACCTGGGGGGACCTTGACCGTCAAGGCCACGAAGGGTGGCGAGGTCACGGAGTTCCGAGCGATCGTGCGCCTGGACACACCGATCGAGGTGGATTACTACCGTCACGGCGGGATACTGCAGACCGTCCTGCGGAAACTGCTCGACCAGGGATAAGGTCATTATAATGGATGTATCATCCACCTCTGTGAAGGACAGAAGCGGACCGGTCATCTCGGTCCATGACCTGACGAAGATCTATCCGGCGGCGGCCAGGCTCTTCGGCGATGGGGGGAAGGAGAAGCTGGCGGTCGATCATATCAATTTCGAGGTCGAGCATGGCGAGATATTCGGTATGCTCGGTCCGAACGGAGCGGGCAAGACCACCACCATCAAGATGCTGTCCACCCTCCTCACCCCCACCTCGGGCAAGGCCACGGTCCTCGGCCTGGACGTGGTCAAGGACTCCATGAAGCTCAGGCCCAGGATCAACCTGGTCTCCGGAGGGGAACGTGGGCTGTACTTCAGGCTCACCGGGAAACAGAACCTGGAGTTCTTCTCTGATATGTACCATGTTCCCCGGGAAAAGCGCACGAAAAGGGTGAAGGAGCTGCTGGACCTGGTGGGCCTGACCGACTCGGCGGAGGTCCGGGTGGAGAACTACTCCCGCGGCATGAAGCAGAGGCTGCATCTGGCCCGCGGTCTGGTGAACGAGCCGGAGGTGCTCTTCCTGGACGAGCCGACGCTGGGCCTGGACCCGGAGATCGCCAGGGAGACCAGGAACCTGATACGCAATCTTTCCGCCGGCGGCATGACCATCATGCTCACCACCCATTACATGTTCGAGGCCGACGAGATCTGCGACCGGTTGGCCATCATATCCGAAGGGAGGATCAAGGGGCTGGGCTCGCCGTACTCCATGAAGGACGCGGTGCGCAACGATACGGTGATCGAGGTGGAGGCCTACGAGATCAACGGGGGGTGCAAGGAGAAGCTGGAGGCCCTGCCCGGTGTCTTTGCCGTTTCCCTCGAGAACCTGGAGGGACGACAGCTTGCACGCATGGTGGTGGAGGACGGTACCTCCCTCATCCCCAAGGTGGCCTCCATCCTGGAGGGGCACAAGATCATCAGCATCCGTGTTGACCGGCCCACCCTGGAGGATGCCTACATCAAGTTGGTGAACGCGAGATGATCAGCCCCGTGGCCGTCAAGGCCGCCCTCAAGCAGCAGTCCATCCATTTCTTCGTCGACCCTCAGTGGGTCATCCCGAGCATCATAGCCCCTTTCATCTTCACCACAGTCACCCTCTTCCTCTTCAGCCATACCGGGGGGGACCTGCTGCTCTACGCGGTGCTGGGCGGAGGGGTGCTGGGGATGTGGGGGAATACCATTCAGAGCAGCAGCTGGTCCATAGGGTTCGACCGCATGAACGGCACGCTGGAGGCGATAATGGTCACCCCCTCGCCCCTGGCCTCGGTGGTACTGGGGCGCTGTCTGTGGAACTCGTTCGTGGGCCTGCTCAACGCCCTGGCGGTGTTCCTGGTGGCGCAGTTCGCATTCGGCATCGATGTCACCCTGAGGGACCCCTTCGGGTTCATGCTGGCACTGGTCCTGACCCT
>JAFGPG010000084.1 GCA_016926075.1 Methanomassiliicoccales archaeon | reverse complement strand
GTGTGCCGTTCGCTGGGGATACCGCCGGTGCTGCACATGGGCTCCTGTGTGGACAACACCCGCATACTGACCCTGGCGGCTGAGCTGGCCAATCTGGCCGGGGTGCGGATCGACCAGCTTCCCGTGGCCGGTGCCGCCCCTGAGTGGTACTCCCCCAAGGCGGTTTCCATCGGTAGCTACTTCGTGGGATCGGGGATCAGCGTGGCGCTGGGGGTCATGCCCAAGATAAGCGGGTCCCCCAATGTGGTCAATCTTCTGACGGAGGGTTTGGAGGGAATGGTCAATGCCAAGTTCTGGGTCGAGTCCGACCCCAAGAAGACGGCGGCCATTCTCTTTGACCATATCGAGGGTAAGCGGACGGAACTGGGCATATGAGCCGCAAGGCCGTCTCGGAACTGGCCAGGGAACTGCGACGGAGACCGGGCAACAAGGGAGGACAGAGGATACTGGTCGTCGGCAAGGGCGGTGCGGGCAAGACCACACTGTCGGCCGCCCTGTGCCTGCTGGGAGCGGCCATGGGACGGAAGGTCCTGGCCGTGGACCAGGACGCCCAGCAGAACCTGGCCTACTCGCTTGGATACCCTCCGGATAAGGCCGCCTCCCTGCGCCCCATCACCCAGGAGCTCGATTACATCGAGCAGAGGGTGGGCGCCCGACCCGGTCGGGGGTGGGGAGGGTTGATCAGCCTCAATCCAGACGTCTCCGACGTCACTGAGCGCTTTGGGGTGCGCATAGGGCCGAACCTTCACCTCCTGGTCATGGGCGGTGTGGTGCAGGCCTCCACCGGATGCCTGTGCCCGGAGAACGCGCTCCTGGGAGCGTTGTTGCGTTTCCTGAGCTCCCAGGAGGACGACCTCATCATCATGGACGCCCAGGCCGGATTGGAGCCTTTCGGGAGGACCGTCGCCGAGGGCTTCGGTACGGCTTTGATCGTCTCCGAGCCCACATTCAACTCCATGCATGTGGCCGGCCGCATCGCCTCCCTTTCCCGTGAGATCGGGGTCCGCCGGGTGGTGTTGGTGATCAATAAATGCCAGGGGGAGGAGGATGTGGAGAGGGCCCTGCGCATGATCTCGGACCAGATGTACGACGATGTGTGCCCTCTTCCCTTCGATCCATCGGTGCGCGTTCACGAGCCGAACGTCTCTTTCCTTGTGGACGCGGGGGGCCCATACATACAGGCGGTACGCCGCTTGATGGCATCGCTGGCCCAGTGATCGTTCCATCGGAACGGGCGGGAACGGTCGATTATCTTTTTATCTATCCTCTCGATAGGTGGGGACATGCGCATAGCGGTGCTCCTGAAGGACCGATGTCAGTTCAAGAAGTGCAATCAGGAATGCCTGAGATACTGTCCCAAGGTCCGAACCGGGGTGGAGGCGGTGGTCATAGGGGAGGACGGTCGTCCCATCATCTCGGAGGAGCTGTGCGTGGGATGCGGCATCTGCGTGCACAAGTGCCCCTTCGAGGCCATCAAGATCATCGGGCTGCCGGACGAGCTGCGCCAGGACATCGTGCATCAATACGGGGAGAACGCCTTCCGCCTGTACCGATTGCCCGTGCCCAAGGAGGGAGTGGTCACCGGTATACTGGGACCCAACGGCATCGGCAAGACCACCTCCTTCCGGTTGCTCTCTGGGGAGGAGGTGCCAAACCTGGGAAGGTACGACGACCCCCCGAGCAAGGAGGAGGTGCTGGAGCATTTCTCCGGCACGGAGCTCCACGACCATCTGGAACGGGTGTTCCAGGGGAAGGTGCGCACCTCCATCAAGCCCCAGTACGTGGACAAGCTTCCCAGCGTGTTCCAAGGTGGCGTGCGGGAGCTGTTGGGGAGGGTGGAGGGGCGCCTCACCCTTGAGGACGTCGTTCCCATGCTGGAGCTGGAGGAGGCCATGGACCGCCAGATGGGGGAGCTCTCCGGGGGCGAGCTGCAGAGAGTGGCCATCGCCGCCACCATCATGAAGGATGCGGACATCTACTTCTTCGACGAGCCCTCCTCCTACCTGGACATCTATCAGAGGTTGCGTGTGGCCCGTATCATCGAGAACCTGGCGAGGGAGAAACAGGTGGTGGTCATCGAACACGACCTGGCCATCCTGGACTTCCTGGCCGAGAACGTCTATCTGGTCTTCGGCTCGGAGGGGGCCTTCGGTATCTTCTCCCATCCCCGTCAGGTGCGTTCGGCCATCAACGTCTACCTTGAAGGGTATGCCAAGGAGGAGAACATGCGCTTTCGGGACACCCAGATCGTCTTCGAGTCCCGGCCTCCCCGCTCCAACTGGGAGCAGTTCGACCTCCTGCAATACGGGACCATCGAATGCCAGTATCCATCCTTCCACCTGAAGGTGGAGCCGGGCTCCATCAAGATCGGGGAGACCGTGGGGGTGGTGGGTCCCAACGCCATAGGCAAGACCACATTCGTGAAGGTGCTGGCCGGCGTGCAGCAACCCACGGTGGGGAAGGTGGACAGAGACCTAAAGGTGAGCTACAAGCCCCAATATATCAGCCCCGACTTCGACGGCACGGTGCGCGAGATGTTCAACGCCACGGTCAAGGACTTCTTCGAGTCCGGTTTCTTCCAGAGCGAGATAGCTCGCCCGCTCTCCCTCAAGAACCTTCTGGACAAGAATGTGATGACCCTCTCCGGCGGGGAGCTGCAGAGGGTGGCCGTGGCCTCCTGCCTCTCCCGCGAGGCGGACATCTACCTATTGGACGAGCCCTCGGCGTACATGGACTCCAACCAGAGGATGGAGGCGGCCAAGACCGTGCGTCGGGTGATGGAGAAGCGGGGGCGCAGCGCGATGGTGGTGGACCATGACATCTATTTCCTGGACATGGTCTCCGACTCCATCATGGTCTTCGGGGGGGTGGCCGGCAAGGAAGGCCTGGGGCAGGGCCCGTACGACATGCGCAAGGGCATGAACCTCTTCCTGAAGGATGTGGACGTGACCTTCCGCCGGGACAACGATACCAATCGACCGCGCATCAACAAGCCCGGGTCGCGCCTGGACCGGGAGCAGAAGGAGAGAGGGGAGTACTACTACTCGGGCTGATCCCTTTCCATCCACCACATCCAGCAGGCCTTCTCCCGGTCCACCTCGCCGCATATGAGGCCCATCAGTCGCAGCTTGTTCAAGGAGCGGGACAGGTCGTCCGGGCAGCGATAGCCGTACATGCCCAGGAGCGACTCCATCTCCCGGGTCGTGTACCGGGCATCGCCCATCACCTGACGCAGGACGTCCATGACCATGCGCAACGTCTCGTCCACGTCCCGGTCATGTCACGACGTTCGACAAGAACCTTTCTGCTGACAATGTATAAATGTGCGCCGTTCCCTAGTAAAAGCATCATGGAAGCTATTCAGATCTGTGAGGGCATCTACTGGGTGGGGGCGCTGGACTGGAACACTCGAAGCTTCCACGGATACAGCACTCCGCGGGGGACCTCCTACAACGCCTACCTGATATTGGATGAGAGGAACGTGCTCATCGACAGCGTCAAGAGCCCCTTCCTGGAGGAGATGATGTCCCGCGTACGTTCGGTCATCGATCCGGAGGGCATTGACCTCATCGTCTCCAATCACGCGGAGGGGGACCATGCCAGCGGCCTTCCCGCCACCCAGCGGATCACTGGGGCGGAGATATTGACCAGCAAAAAGGGCGTGGAGGCCCTGCGCCTTAACTACGGTGAGATGCGCACCAAGGAGGTGTCCGACGGCGAGGAGCTGTGCATCGGGAAGCGCTACCTGCGCTTCCTGGAGACACCCATGCTGCACTGGCCGGAATCTATGTTCACCTACGCCGTGGAGGACCAGGTCCTGTTCTCCATGGACGCCTTCGGGCAACATCTCTGCAGCTCGAAGCGTTTCGATGACCAGGTGGACATGTGCACGGTCATGGAAGAGGCGGCCGCCTACTATGCCAATATCGTGCTGCCCTTCAGCAACCAGGTCAAGAAGGCCTACGAGAAGGTCAAGGACCTGCCCCTGAGGACCATCGCCACCTCCCACGGCATCCTGTGGCGTTCCCACATCCAGGATATCGTCGGTGCCTACGTGAGATGGGCCGGTGGCGAGGTCGAGGAGAGGGTGCTGGTGGTCTACGACACCATGTGGGGCTCCACCAGGAAGATGGCCGAGGCCATCGGTGAGGGCGTGCGTTCCCAGGGGGTGCCGGTGCTCGTGCTGTGCCTCTCCGCCACCGAACGCTCGGTGGTCATGCGCGAGGTGCTTCGCTCCCGGGCGGTGGCCGTGGGCTCCTGCACGCTGAACAACGGCATGTTCCCCACGGTGGCCGATGTCACGTCCTACATGCGGGGACTACGGCCAAAAGGGCGCAAGGCCGCGGTGTTCGGAAGCTACGGTTGGGGGGGCGGGGCCAGCAAGGCCATCCGGGAGAACCTGGAGGCGGCCGGCCTCGAGCTGTCCTACCCTGACCTGGAACTCAGGTACGCTCCCACAAAGGAGGGATTGGACAAATGCATCGCCCTGGGCGTGGAGATGGCGAAAAGCATTAAGTCCTAAGCGCTTCGTTAGAAGCTGCAGGTGTTGAGATGACCAAGGTCGGTGAGGTCTACGAGTGCGACATATGCGGGAACGTGGTCAAGGTGCTGGAGAGCGGGGACGGCAAGTTGGTGTGCTGCGGGCAGGATATGAACAAGATCAGCGATTGACCCCACCCCCTTACCTTTTTTTCAGGCTCGGTGCGGGTGGGAAACTTATTAAATGTTTTCGTTGTTCATTCCCTCGTGCTCAGCAAGGCCGATGTGCACGTCCACACTAGATATTCTGGCTTCGGACATATCGGACCCGTGACCTTTCCGGAGTCCATCAGCCGCCCCGAGGATGTGGTGGACATCGCCCGCAGGATCGGGCTGAGGGTGCTCTGCATCACCGATCACAACTCCATACGCGGGGCTCAACGCGCTCAGGAGTACGCGAAGCGTTACGATGACATCGAGGTGGTGGTCGGTTCGGAGATCTCCGCCGCCGAGGGCGAGATCATCGGCCT
>JAFGPG010000083.1 GCA_016926075.1 Methanomassiliicoccales archaeon | reverse complement strand
TAGGGGGAAGAGGGTGATCATGAAGAAGATCGGGAATAGGACCGTCCTAAATGCGAAGGCCGAAACCTGGACCCTGCGTCCCCCGAAGCGGTCCACTAGTTTTCCCGTCTGCGCGTAGAGGACGAAGGAGATGAACGAGCTGGAGAGGTAGACGGCGAAGACCTCTGCGCTGGATAGTCCCACATATTGGCTCAGGTATATTGGCAGGGCCACATAGAAGCTCAGGAAACCGGTGAAGGCCAGGAAGACCACTCCACAGTACCTCTTCAGTTCCCGAGAGAAGTTGGTGGGACTGAGGGTCTTGCTGGATATCTCCATCACGTAGAGAAGACGATGGGGCATGTAGCGCAGCTTTTCTGTGAGATAGGAAGGGATGAGGTAGAGGTCGAAGTGGGGCAGGACCCTCCTGTGCACGCTCCTAGAGGGTTCCTGCATATAGTACCAGCCCAGGAACACCGATAGGAAGCCCAGCCCCCCTGTCAACAGGAACAGGGCGCGCATGGAGATCACCTGTTTCTCGCTGGGGAACAGCATGAGCCAGGTCGTTCCTAGTATCAACCCGAGCACCCAACCCAGTCCTCCCATCCGGCTGAAGTCCCCCAGCCTCCGGGCCCATTGCTTGTGAGGGAAGCATTCCAGCACCATCACCGTACCCACCGGTGCGATGGCCGCGCCCATGAAACCGAAGATCAGGTTGGCTATGTAGTACTCGGTCATGCTCTGGGCGAAGCCCATCAGGAGCAGTGAGAAGGCCACGCCCAGGAATCCCATGAGAACGAAGGGGACCCTCTTACGGGTGGTGTCCGATAGGTTGCCCCACAGTACGGCCCCTGGGACCGAGGCCAATGAGATGGCCGCGTTGACGATGCCCACCTGGGCCACCGTGCCCCTGAGACCCTCGGTTATGAAAAGGGGCACGAGGGCGTTGGTACCGCCTGCGGAAATGTTGTAGGGGAGGAAGGAGTAGTACCATCTTTCCTCATCATTGCGCTCCTTGGCCATGTCCCATGGGGATAGTTGGCCCTATTGGAAATAGTATGCGGTCCCACAAATGTCGAGGCTCATGCCGCTCCGAGCAGTACAGCCGCCACGACCATCAGCAGGACGGTCAGGGAGATGAGGACGAACTTGTGGTCCTTCTCTCCCAGGAAGACGCAGAGCGCCCCCAGCACCCGTGCCAGAGGGGTGGCGATCAGCAGGACCAGGCCGGCGGTGAGGAAGGCCGGGGGATCGAGGTCGAGCATACCGGAGGGAATGTCCCTCAGGGGCACGACGTTCGTGTCCTCCACACCAATGACCAATCCCATGAGCATCCCGGTGAACATGAGGAGCAGGCTGAGGACCATGCCCCAACGCAGTATGGGCTGCACCACATGGCAGAGGTTCTCCTGGGGGCGCATCAGGCACCACCCCAGAGACCGAAGGCCTTGATCACCATGGAGAGCGCCACTACGAAGAGGAGAAGGGCGAAGGCGGTGCGTATCTGTTCCGAGGAGTATTTGGCCATGAGCAGTGTCCCGATGTAGGCCCCCGCGAAGACCCCCAGGGCCACCGCGGCGCACAGATAGGCGTTCAGGAAGCCGTGGCCGTAGAAGATGATGGCCCCGGTGAGGGCAGTGACCCCGATCATGAAATTGCTGGTGGCCATGGCGGCCTTGAGCGGGACGCACATGCACACGTTCATCACCGGGACCTTGACCAGTCCGCCGCCCACCCCCAGTAGTCCGGAGAGCATGCCAGCAACACTGCTATAGGCCAGTCCCTTCCTGAGCCCCCCCACCCCGTAGTCGATCTCGCAGCTGCTGCGGGGGTCCACGTAACGGCAGGAGAGGTCTACTATCTGCGCCTCGGCCGCCATATCCTCGGGGGTGAACAGGAGCTCCGTGCGGCGGAGCATGGAATATCCGGCGTACACCATGAGGAGGGAGAAGAGCAAAAGGAGCACGACCTGGTTGGTGTACACCGCCACCAGGGCGCCGGCGATGGAGCCGGCGGTGGTGGACATCTCCAGGAAGAGCGCCAGACGGATGTTGGTCAATCCCTGCTTGACGTACTTGGTGGCCGCCCCGGTGGAGGTGGCGATGACCCCCACCAGGCTGGCCCCTATGGCCTCCTGCATGGTTATGCCGAAGCCCAAGGTCAGTAGGGGTATGATGATCAGCCCCCCGCCGATGCCCATAAGAGCGCCGATGGCCCCGGCGCTGGTGCACAGCACGGCGATCAGCAGGAGGGTCAGGACGTCCATCGGCCGGTCATGCGTGCCCGGGCACATAATCATAGCGGGAGAATGGTTTATTACCGGGCTAGGCATGGAAGGCGCATGGGCCTGCTGTTGGTCAGGTACGCAGAGCTGGGACTCAAGGGGCCTGGCGTGCGCAGACGTTTCGAGAGGGTGCTCATCAGCAACATGATGGTCGCTCTGGCCAAGGAGAGGGTGGAGGCCCTCATCGAACGTCAGCACGGTCGCCTCTTCGTCAGCACCGATCGTCCGCGGGAGGCGATGGAGGTGCTGCGCAGGGTCTTCGGCATCTCCTCGCTGAGCGAGGTGCGGGAGTGCGGTTCGGACCTGGCCGATATAAGGAAGATGGCCCTGGAGGTGGCCACCCCTCTGTTGGGGGAGGACACCAGCTTCCGGGTGGAGGCTCGCCGGAACGGCACGCACCCCTACACCAGCATGCAGTTGGCCGCCCAGGCCGGGGAGGAGATCTTCGAGACACATCGCCACCGGGGGGTGCGAGTGGACCTGCACCGGCCTGATATCACGATATACGTGGAGGTGAGGAACGACCGGGCCTATGTCTTCAGCGAACATCTGGCGGGGCCGGGCGGACTGCCCATGGGAAGCCAGGGGAAGGTGGTGGCAATCGTGGAGCGGGAGCGGGACGCCCTGGCCGCTTGGCTGATGATGAAGAGAGGATGCCGGGTGCTCCTGACGGGAGAGGTCCCGGAGGCCCAGCGCATATTGGGGCGGTGGGACCCCGAGCCACGAAGCGTGACCGGGGAACTGGGGGAGCAGGTGCGGGTCAACAGGGCCCAGGGCGTGGTGGTCGGTTGGAGCCTGGAGGAGCTGGAGCACCGGGAAGGACCGGATGTGGACGTGCCGGTGTACCATCCCCTCATCGGCATGTCCGAGGAGGAGGTGGAAAGGCGTTTGAGGGATATCTCTTTTTGATGGAGCGTCTCACTTGATCTGTTTGTCGTGGGCGCGCACCGAGGGGCGGGCCTTCTCCGCGCCCTTGCCCTTCCAGTGCATGCCGCGACCCTTGCGGCCGGCGGAGGTCTTACCCCGGAACACCCGGTTCCTGTGCGCGCTGTCGCATATCCAGTTGAGGTTCTTGTCGGCCATCACCGAGGGGTGATGCCTGTCCACCAGGATGACCTCGTACCAGACGTTCCTGCCGTCCTCTCCCACCCAGTAGGAGTTGAGGACCTCCATGTTCGGATAGCGCTTGGCCGTCCTCTCCTCGGCGATCCTCTTGAGGCTCTTGCCCATGGTGATCTTCGACATCCCTTTGCGCTTGGCCCGTCGCCCTTTCCATATCTTGCGTTTCCGTAGGCCGCCCTTGCGCACGCGCCCACGGACCACGATGACCCCCTGCTTGGCCTTGTAGCCCAGGGCCCGGGCACGGTCCAGGCGGGTCGGCCTGTCCAGGCGGGTGAAGTTCCTTTCCCTCCTCCAGGCGATGAGGCGTTCCCATTGCAGTGCCTTGACGTAAGAATCCTCGGGACGGTCCCAGGCCTCGGAGATGTAGGAGTACATGCTCCTTCCGTTCACCGGTCTGGGCCCTTCCTCGTTGTCGTCTGCCTTCTTTTCGACCATCTGTATCACCAGTGCCGCCGAGGGCGGCGCATCGGGATTCGCCCCTTGCGGGGTACAACTCCGGCGAGACGCATCTCGCTACAGTGCCCACCCATCATATAGAGGTATTTAAACGATTTGCATTAGTAATTAGTCGATAGCGTACGGGTCTGGCACTTTCCTGCCTCAGATACGTATGTTGCGTTCGATGAGGGCGTCAACGCGTTGAAGGACCAGATGCATGCTTGTACCGGGATTAAACGGCCTCATTTTGTGACGCTCGCCATGTGAACAGTGATGATCGGCTCTTTCCATCGCTATCTTTCTCTGAGGCCCCAGAAGATCTTTGTAGTCCACTGTCTTCGAATATCCTGGTATGAATTTCTTGAGTCTTTCATTCACCTCCTTGCACGTAACGGAGGAGGAGACGTCCGTGAAATGGAACAACAACCACAGCTCGAAGCATGGGTTGGTCATGGCCAGGAATATCTTGGACTCGCTTGCGCGCTTGATGGCACGGGCGAGGTTTCGTCCATCGTTGCCTTCTATGTCGAACGCACAGACCGCCAGGTCGCCGTTGTCGATATCGATCCCTTGCATCCCGATCTGCTCTATGCAGAGTTTGACCAGTCGAAAGGGATCGGTGGGCCGGGAACTGGGCGTGATTATCCTAACTGTGCTGTTTCTAGTTCTAAGGCCTTGGAAGTAGATACGTTCGGTATGGCCTTCAGCCACTACCAGGACGGTGTTCATCGGTGTTCTATTGGCTATTCGCCTTTTCGACGGATACCCCACTAGACCACCTTGCTGGGGGATATACAGGGAAGGGCCCCGTACCTGCCCATCTGGTAGGCCTTTAGCACATCGCGGTCCTTACGTTCCCTGAACTCGGCCAATGAGAAGAGCTCAGAAGTTCCATTGCTCGGTGATCTTTCAGTGAACCATATCTGGTCCCGCCTGAAGCGTGTAAGATCCAGGAACAGTTGATCGTGGGTATTGAAGATGAGCTGCGCTTTTTTCCTGTTCTGAGCGGGATCATGGAACAGTGAGACCAGCCAATCGCTGATGTCGTGATGCAGCTTGGTGTCCAGCTCATCCACTACCAATGTGCCGCCTTTCTGCAGGACGCCGATCATAGGTCCGAGAATATTGAAGAGCTTTCTAGTCCCTTCGGACTCGAATATGTATGGCAGCTGCTTCTCGACCTCCACACCGTCATCTCCTTGGACCTTGTGGGTGAACCTAAGATCGGTCTGTCTCGCTTCGTTCCCTAGCACTGTCATCACCCCGAGTATCTGAGGGGGCACGACCTCATAGAGCCTTTGAATAGGGACCTTAGTTACCTTCCCTTCTATTCCTGTGATACCCAGGTCAGCTATCTGTAGCGCCTTCACCATCAGCTCTTTGGCCTTTTTATTGTGGTTTATGAACTCGATTGCTTTCTCCGTAAGACCTGGGAAATCAGTATTGTCGATGGCCACCAAATGTTTCTGGAACCATTCGAAGGTTGGAGTGGTGGCCGCATAGTTGAATTGAACGGAGGTTGACAGGTATAGCTGGTTGTCCAGTGTGCGGCGGGAGATGACCTCCTGCTCTGTTCGGTCCCGGTTGAACTTGAATTCGTTCTCACGGCGGGAAAAAATCATGGCCATTTTCCCATGCGGATAGTGGTTGAGCTCTTCCTCGACTATCCTGTTGTGATCGTAGGACATCGAGTACTCGTACAACACCTGTTGGTGCACGAATTTGATGGAGAATTTGGTCGGCTGATCGATGCACTCCTCATTGAAGGCAAAAGGTTGGTGATTGAGACCGGTCCCTTTTTGATGATTGTGCGAATTGATCACGAAGTTCCTTAAAATTGTAATGGCCAGTACTAGGTTTGTTTTCCCGGAGGCGTTCGGTCCATAGATGACGGCGCTGTTCAACACATTATCGTTCTTAAGGGCCTCCTCCCGAGAAATGTTGTCCGGCATGCTCTTGTCCGATGATGCCATCATGCTGAGCGTGGTTGGGTCCCGGAATGATCGAAAGTTTTCCACGGTGAACTCAAGGAGCATGATTTCTCGATAGCAGATATTAAGATATATATTTTGTGAGAAAATCACAGATTACGATTATTAATTTATTTACTAATAAATTACATGAAGTCGTCCAGAGACAATTTTTTATTGGTCTTCTTGACCTGCTCCGTCTTGACCGTGGGCTTCCTCTCTTCCGCCGGGGCGTAGTCGAAGAGGCTGGCCTGCTGGTTGCCGTTCATGAGGTCCCGTTCCTTCCAGCCGAAGACCTCCGTCGCCCTCGCCAGCGTCTGCGCCAGGCGCTCCGCGTAATAGCGGTAGTCGGGAGAGTAAGGGAACTCCTGGCCGACGATGTAGGGCTGCACCTCCTGGGGCCTCTTGCGGGAGTTGGTGACTATCCAGGAGACCTTCATCCCCGGAACGAACTCGTAGCCCATGTCCATGAGCTTCTTGGCCGTCTGCACCGTGGCCTGGGTGTCCGGGTTGGCGTACTTCTTGAAGTCCCGGCAGCCCTTGGAGATGACCAGCTTCTCCAGTGGCACATTCCCGGCCAGGGTGTCCTGCACGTAACCGCGGGCGGTCTTCACCGCATCGTCCGTCCTCCCGTCCATGATGTGCTCGAAGACGGACATCAGGGACTCGGACTGCAGGTCGAAGGCGTCGGTGCGCCGGACCTCGTACCCGCGTATGATGAGCTCCTCGTGAGGCCATACCATCCGGCCCACGTACCTCTTCTTCTTGCCGTGGGAGAACAGGGGCTCCATGATCTTCTCGAACTCCAAGGAGCCGCCCTCCCTGGAGAACCTGGAGGCCAGCTCCTTGCCGAAGGCGATGGAGCCCTCCAGGTCCTGGGAGGGGGACTGCACGAACACCGAATCGGTGTCCGAATAGATGACGTTGGTCCCCTCCTCCTCCAGGGACCGGATGATGCCCTTGGTGGTCTCCCGGGCGAAGGCGGTGATGCTTCCGCCGATGCTGCGGTCGGTGAAGCGGTAGAAGGAGGAGGCGAAGACGCCGTAGAAGGAGTTCATGAGCACCTTGATCGCTCCTTGCAGACCGTCGTAGTAGTGCGCCTCCTCGACATCCTTGGCCTTCTTCATCAGTCCTTTGGTCTCGTCCCGCCTGCGCATGAGGTCGGCCAGTATGGTCGGCAGTATGCCCGGTCTCTGCTCCTTGCTCAGGAAGTGCACGCCTATGGGCGAGACCACCTCGCCCTGGTCGTCCCGGGTGGTGAAGCATATGTTGCGGGCGATGATGAGGCTGGGGTACATGGACTTGAAGTCCAGGACGCACACCCAGTGGTAGACACCGGGGGCGATCTCGTGCACGTACCCCCCTTCGATGGCCTCCTCGCCGTCCGAGAAATCACCGGTGAGGGGCACGGCCACCTGTGGCTGGTGTTGGTCCGCCGCGCGTATGAGGATGGAGTCGATGAGCTGGGACGAGCCGGAGTTGAGCACGTCGTCCACCGGCATGCGGGAGACCGCCGCCAGGTCCATCCCCTTGCGTATGCGGCCCACCTTGCCCAGTATCTTGAGGGCCAGCTCCGCGTCCCGCACGCAGTAGGCCAGGACCTTGTCCCGATTGGACATCCACTCCTTATCGATGGCCCGGGGGTCGTAATCGTTGCCCACCTTCATCTTCATGTCCACGTCCAGCTTTTCCTCCCCCAGCAGGGCCTTGGACACCGCGTTCAACGTCTCCTGCTTGGGATGGATCTCCACCTTCACCGCCCACCAGGCATCGGCCACCAGTCGGCCGGTGCAGCGCCAGAAGCGGTTCATGACCTGCCGCGGGGTGGAGAGGTCCCGCCCCCACCTGAGGTCCTCCAGCCCCAACTTCTTGGCCCTGGTCATCAGGAAGGGTATGTCGTAACCGTCGATGTTGTAGCCGGTGATGATGTCGGGGTCCTCCATCTGGATGACCTGGGTGAAGCGCTCGATGATCTCCTGCTCCGTCCCGGTGAGGGGCTCGCCCCCTCGGATCCCGTTCTCGTCCTTGATGACGTAGCAGATGGTGTAGATGGTCTCGTCCTTGATGGAGTTCTCGATGTCGAAGCTGAGGACCTTGAGCTTGGGGGTGAAGGGCGGGATCTCCGTAAAGCCGCGCAGGTTGATGACCAGGTCGGTGGTGTACTCCCCCTTGACCTCCTCCCCCCGCACGGTGAAACAGGCCGGTATGTCGTTGTCGTAGATGAAGCGGTGGTGGAACGGTATGTCCGCGGCATACACCTCGAAGCCCTGGCGTTTGAGCTCCGTACGGTACTGCGGCACCACCCAGGGGTACTTGATGATGACCTTGGAGC
>JAFGPG010000021.1 GCA_016926075.1 Methanomassiliicoccales archaeon | reverse complement strand
GCGCAGGCCAGGACGGTGCAGAAAGGTGCGTGCACGTGCACCACCCCGTTCACCTCAGACCTTTCCCGATAAACCGTCAAGTGGAAGGGGGTCTCCATGGAAGGACGACCGGTTAGGGCCTTGCCGTTGGCGATGTCCACGGTCACCAGCTCGGCAGGGTCCAACATGCCCTTGCAGCTGCCGGAGGGTGTGATGACCATCATATCACCCGCCCGGGCGCTGATATTGCCACCGATGCCAGAGGTCAGCCCCCGCTCGTACAGCAATCTCCCGTAACGCACCACGTCATTGGCCACCAGCCTCACAACCTCTCCCCCCTCAGACCCATGATGATCTCCTCGGGCTTGAGCACACCCCTCTCGGTGATGATACCGCTGAGGTACCTCCTGGGAGTGACGTCGAAGCCCGGGTTCAATGCCTTGCATCCATAGGGCGCCAGGCGCACCCCGTCCACCACGGTCACCTCCTCCTCCCCCCGGTACTCGATGGGTATGTCCTCCCCCCTCTCGATAGAGAGGTCGAAGGTGGACAAAGGGGCGGCTGTATAGAACGGGACCCCCAGCTCATTGGCCAGCACCGCCTTCTCGTAGGTCCCGATCTTGTTGGCGAAATCGCCGTTGGCCGCGATGCGGTCCGCCCCCACGATGACCAGGTCCACCCCCTCGCGCATGAAGTGCCCGGAAGCACCGTCCGGGACGACGGCGTGCGGTATCCCCTCGTTCATGAGCTCGAAGGAGGTCAGCTTCATGCCCTGCAATCGCGGCCTGGTCTCCGAGACGTAGACGAAGAGCTTCTTTCCCTTGCGCCAGGCCTCCCGGATGGGAGCCAGGGCCGTGCCGTAGTCCACCGTGGCCAGCGCCCCGGCGTTGCAGTGGGTCATGATGCGGGCCCCATCCCTGATCAGCCTCTCACCATGCTCACCGATGAGCTGGCAACGCTTCACGATGGTGTCGGCGTAGGCCTCCGCCGCGTCGGTGGGGTCGGCCCCGGCCTCCATCTCGGAGAGCATGTGGTCCACGGCGAAGAACAGGTCGAAGGCGGTGGGACGGGTGGCCTTAAGCTCCTTCGCCGCGACCTGCAGGTCCTCCCCCCTGTTGGCCGCCAGCATCATCCCGTAGGCCGCGGCCACCCCTATGGCAGGGGCGCCACGCACGGTCATGTCCCGTATCGCCTTGGCCACCTGACGATGATCGACCAGGCCCACTACCTCCACCCTGTGGGGCAACAAGCGCTGGTCGAGCATGCGCACCGTCCCTTCGTCGCACCAGACCGCCCGCATGTCCCTGGGGTGGCCATCGATCATTATCCTCATCTGAGCTCGTTCAGTGGAGGGCCCGCTATCTAATTAAGTTATTCCGGAGGCGATATTTCGTAACCTTACGATACATTTAATTAGGAAATCCAGTAATGTGTAGGTTGGCGATAGTTCTGCCTGCAAGGACCTCCGACTTCGACGTCTACTCGACGACCACTGGCCTGAGACAGATATCCAACCCTGTCAGGCAGAAGATATTGAGCGAGCTGCAGCGACGCGACCTGAGCCTGAGCGAGATAGCGGTGCTCACCAGCAAGGCGCAGAGCACCCTGTCCGTGCACCTGGACAAGATGGTGAAGGAGGGATTGATAGGCTACCGTGACGATCCCGATGACAACAGGCGCAAGATCTTCTACGTCATCTCCAAGCCGGTTGGCAGCTCCGTGGTCCCCAGGGAGGAGCTCAAGAAGGCCATATCCAATACCATTGGGCGTTCCATAGGCAGCACCAGCACCTTCCTCAAAGGCACCATACGCTCCATAGTCATCGGCATGGAGGCCATCGGCTTCAACATGGACCCCATCCTCAAGGACATCGGCCGGCAGATGGGAGCGGAGATCTCCAAGCACATGAAGGCCAATGACGTGGAGGAGCTCATACGCGAGATCAAGGACTTCTACATGATGCACGAGCTGGGCGAGCTGCTGGTCTTCTCCCTTCACCCGGTCACCCTCATCGTCAGGGACGAGTACGACTGCTCCAAGGCCCCGGACGTGGGCAAGACCCTCTGTCTGCTCAACGAGGGGATACTGGAGGCCATATTCGAGGAGCGGTTGAACATGCCGCTGCGGGTGGTGGAGAAGGACACCTTCGGGAGCGGTTATAACATGTGCAAGTACGTGATAGAGCCCTCCCTGTGAAACGGCCCCTTCCCGAGCGTAGGTTCCGGCCCGGGCGTGCTCCATTGATACTACACCCTCTGATAGTTCACCGTTCTTTCCAGGCCCTCGATCCTGAACAGGGGGTCCTCATCGATCATCGAAAGGACCTCATCCATCGTTACTCCCGCGTAGAAACTGGGCGCCAGATACGGGAACAGGTCCTGGGGGACCTCCTCCACCGATTCAGGGCTGAAGGAGATGCGCCGGGCGAGGTCGTACGTATTCACGAGCTCCTCTTTGAGCAGGGTGTTCTCATACAACCGAAAATGGAAGTTCAAGCCCACGCTGCTGGGGCGATGCTCCTTGAAGAAATCGATCGCCGCCCCTACCGATTCGATGGTCTCGGAGGGAAAGCCGCAGAGCAGGTCCACCGCCAGTTTGATTCCGTACCGCTTACATAGATCGATGATATCTGCCACGTCGTCCATGGTATATCCGGCCCGTACCCTTTCCCGGGCATCGCTGCAGACGGAGAGAGTGACCAGGTCGGCATGGGAGTCCCTAAGGAGTGAGAACAGCTCCTCGTCGTAATTACTGGGGACCATGTACAACGTCCAGGTGATATCGAGGCCCTCACCTATCAACGCCCTTAGGAACGATTTGCAGTGGCACAGGTCCAGGTTGAACTCGGCGTCGCACAGGTGGAAACGATCATAGCCCTGCCTGGCCAATAGGACGATCTCCCGAACCACCTGCTGGGGGTCCTTGGCCCTATAGGTGGTACCGGCCTCCACGCAATAGGAGCAGCG
>JAFGPG010000082.1 GCA_016926075.1 Methanomassiliicoccales archaeon | reverse complement strand
TCCGTCACCTCGATAAGGATCAGCACCTTTGATGGCTGGCAAAGGTCCAGCTTCTATCGGGATACGAAGAAGATGTCCGGGATCAGGGAGGCCCTGGTGAGAATGGGGGCCTCCATCAACGAGTCCCAGGTCAATAGAGCGCAGTCCCAAAGCCATCTCCCCCCAGCTGCCTCGGTGACCCCGTCGACGGATAGGAAGAACCACTGCGATCTGTGCGGGGAGCGTATCGTACCCGGGGCCTCGTTCTGCAGTCGCTGTGGAAGGCGCCTCTGACGCATCCTATTCCAGTATGGCCTTGGCCACTTCCGGGGCGACGGAGATGTCCGAAACCTCGCTCTCCAGGGTGTTGGCGCAGGCCAAACGGTCCACATACTTCTTCAGGTTGTCCAGGGCATTGCCCACGAAGAGACCGTGGGTGCAGGCGGCCATGACGCTGCGGGCGCCCAGACGCTTGAGCTCCTCGGTGGCGGCGATTATCGTGCCCCCGGTGGAGATGATATCGTCCACGATGAGCACCTTCCGGCCCTTGGCATCGATGTTCTTGGGCGTCATGTGCACATGGGTGCCGGACAGCCTGGTCTTGGTCAGGTAGTCCCAGTCCACCCCCAGCCTCTCCGCGGTCCAGCCCGCCCGTTTCAACGCCCCCTCGTCCGGGGCCAGCACCAGGTCCACCCCGTGCTCCCTGAAGTGATCGCCTATGCAGGGGGCGGCATGCACGTCCCTCACCTGGGCCTTGGTGAACCATTCCATGATCTCCGGGTTGTGCACGTCCACCAGGACCACCTTGTCCGCCCCCATCTGTATGTGGTCGACCATGACCTTGGCCGAGAGCGGCTCCCCGCGGTTGAAGCGCTCGTCCTGCCGGGCGTACCCGAAGTAGGGGATGACGCAGGTGACCTTCTCCGCGCCCAGGCCCCAGGCGGCGTCCTGGAGCAGGAGCAGCTCCACCAGCTTGTCGTTGGGGTAGGAGTTCTGGACGATCACCACCTCCCCCCGCAGGGCCTCGCGGTCGATGCGCGAATAGGTCTCCCCGTCCGGGAAGGTCTTGCTGATGGCCTGAACATACTCAGCGTTGAGCTCGTTGGCCAGGTCCTTGGCCAGACCGGTGGAGGCGGAGCCGCCTATGACGTTCATCGGCTGGAGATGCGGTTCCCGATAAATAAGAGATTCTCCACGAGGCTAACCTGTCCGTCCTTCGTGTCCATCCCCGCAGGCTTCCAGCAACCGATTTTATGTCGTTCTTGAACCACTCCCCAACTTATTTATCATGTCCCCTTGATATCACCTTCGGATGGGAATGCAGACCAATTCTATTACCGAGCCCAGCGATGAGGCCGCTCTCCCTTCGGAAGAAGAGGAGCTCATGGAGGAAGAGGCCCAGGATGATGACGTGGAGGACGTCGACACCCCGGACGAGATAGTGGTGCACCGGGAGCGCGAGCCCTCCCAGCACACCCTGGATGACGAGAAGTACGGGCACCTGGATGGCATAGGCATCATCTACGGGAACGTGGGGGCCACCTCCTTCAACCTCCGCGTGCTGGGCGACCTTCAGAAGATGGACTACGTCCAGGTGGTGCACCAGTCCCATGGCTGGGTGCTGGGCCAGGTCTCCGACATGGAGCGTAAGACCGACCTGACCCTGGAGAAGGCCAAGAAGCTCAGCGAGGGCATGGACATCGATATCGACGAGATCGTCATCGCCAAGGTCTCCGTTCTCGGCTACCGCGACGAGCGCGGCCTACTGCAGGTGCCCCGCTCCCCCTTCAAGGCCGGGGACATGGTCTACCGGGCCAAGGACCAGCTGATCAGGGAGGTCATCGGCCTCAAGGAGAACACCCCCACTGGCGCCTACATCGGCAAGCTCTTCGGATACGACATCAACATCGAGGTGGACATCAACGCCATGGTGCAGAAGCACGTCAGCATCCTGGCCAAGACGGGCGGGGGCAAGAGCTTCCTATGCGGTGACCTGGTCGAGGAGCTTATGAAGCACGATGTGACCGTCCTCATCCTTGACCCGCACGGGGAGTACGGGGCGATGCGCGACGCGGGCAGCGCCATGCCCGGGAAGAGGGACTTCGGCATCAAGCCCATGGGCTTCAAGGACAAGATCACCGAGTTCGCCACGGACACCAACATCAACAAGGGGGCCAAGCCCCTGAAGTTCACCCTGGCCAATATCGACGGCAGGGACCTGCTGGCCCTGACCTCCATCAAGAACGGCAAGGTGTACCTGAACGCTCTGAGGAAGGCCATCGACGGCCTGAAGGCGGTGAGGAAGGACTACGGCCTGAAGGAGATCATCGGCATGCTGGAGGCGGACGAGGACGCCAACAACCAGACGCTCATTGCCGAACTGGCCTATCTCAACGAGGTCAACATCTTCGCCCCCCAGGGCACCAAGATCGACGAGCTGATCACCGAGGGCAGGACCACCATCATCAATCTCAAAGGAACACCTCCGGACATACAGGAGCTGATAGTCACCCGCCTGGCCACGGCCATGTTCGAGCTGCGCAAGCTGGGGAAGGTGCCCCCCATGATGATGATAGCCGAGGAGGCCCACAACTTCTGCCCGCAGCAGGGCACCACCTCCAGCTCCAAGATATTCAGGACCATCGCCGCCGAGGGCCGCAAGTTCGGCCTGGGACTGACCATCATCTCCCAGCGGGCCGCCAAGATCGACAAGAACGTGCTCTCCCAGTGCAACACCCAGATGATATTGAAGGTCACCAACCCCAACGACCTCAAGGCCATATCCGCCTCGGTGGAGGGGCTGCAGGCGGGCATGGAGGACGAGATACAGCGGCTGCCCATCGGGGTGGCCCTGGTCATGGGAGGGAACATCCAGATGCCGCTGTTCGTGGAGGTGCGCCCCCGGCAGAGCCGGCACGGCGGGGAGAGCGTGGAGATCATCTCCTCCAAGAGGCTGTGAGATGCGGGACACCATCTCCGGAGAGCATCTGGAGCGTTACCTTGGGATCACCGAGCGCGCCTTGGGGAAGGTGACCATCGCCGCCCCGGAGCGCTCCTACAACCGAAAGCTGGCGGATTCATTCCTGGAGATGGTCAGAACCTACTTCTCGGACGCCCAGCACTTCGCCGAGCAGGGCGATTACGTGAACGCCTTCGCCTGTGTCAACTACGCCCACGGATGGCTGGACTGCGGGGCGCGCATAGGGCTCTTCGACGTAGGACAGGACGACCAGCTGTTCACCCTCTACGAGTGATCGTCCTCTCCAACCTTTCATCCTCCGAAGCGAAGCGCGGCCACGCGTGGCGAGGCCGGAGACAACCCTCCTTGACCACCCCGACCCCCCTGGGAATGGACGTCCCTCAACGTCCCGAAAAGGTCCCCTCCTTACCTACAGGTCATATGCGGGGCCAATCTACACAGCGACCTCGGACCCCGGCCCCTTGAACCCCATCCGGACCCGATCCACTTAGGACCGGACCTTCCTCTCAGAGAAGACATGGCCCCCTGACGTCCAGCGAGCAGCGGTAGACCTCCCCGAAACCCCACAGGGCCTCCGCCAGCAGCTCCAGGTCCGGACCTGTGGCGAACACCGAGTTACCGATCATGGCCTGGCTGGCCCATCCCCACTTCTTGGCCTCCCACACCGCCCGGCGCACCTCCGGGGTGGAGAGACCGGAACCTTCCATGAACTCGTTGGACAACCGGAAGAGGTTCTCCAATGTCGGCTCCATAGCTAAAAGTTCCACGCACCTCTCCCCCACGACGTTGATGCCCTCCATCACCCCCTCCTGGTCCAGCAGCTCCGCGGTGGGCATGGAGGGCCCGACCACGGCCAGGACCAGGTCCATGTGCCCCTCCAGGCGTCGCACGTTGCCGATGGGCGGCAGCCCGGGGCGGTCGCGCAGCTCGATCCCTCCTCTCATGATCCCGGAGACGTCGCCCATGCCGGTACGGTTGGCGATCTCCGCGGAATGCGCCGCGGCGTAGGCCTCGCCCTCCGGCAACCCCAGCAGATGGGCCAGGGCCCATGCCGCGGAGAGAGACCCGGCGGCGCTGGTGCCGAACCCCTGGGCCACGGGCAGTTGCAGCTCGTTCCTCACCACCACGTCCATTTTCCGAGCCCCGAGCAAGAAGCGAACCGTCTGCTCGGTGACCGGTGCCCGGGCCTTGAGACCGTTGAGCCATACCTCGATCCGACCCTCCCCGTCCCTCACCTCCACCTCGGAGAACACGCCCAGGGAGATGCTGAGCCCCGCCCCGCGCGATCCACAGGTCAGGACGTCCTCGTGCTGGCAGACCTGGAAGAACCCGGTGATGTGCCCAGGACAGAAGGCTCGGGCCTTCATAGGTCGGAGACCTCCTCGATAAGCTCGCGGGCCACCTCTCCCTTGCTCCCTTCCATCACCTTTTTTACCCTAGCCTGAACCAGCACGATGCGCGTCCTGCCCGG
>JAFGPG010000020.1 GCA_016926075.1 Methanomassiliicoccales archaeon | reverse complement strand
TCCAGTATCCCCCCCACCGCCCCCATGTCCCGCAGGAGGGAAAGGTCCGGCTCGCGCACCCCGCCTCCGTAGACCAACTCCAGCTCGCTCGCTATCGCCATCTCGGCCAGTTCTCGGTCGAAACCACCCTTTCCCAGCCGGCGCAGGTCCAGGACCGCGGCACGCTGGAAGCCTAGGTCATGCAGCAGGCGCAGGGAGGCGCGTAGATCGGGGGGGCCGAAGCTCTTGGACCGCCAGCGCACCTTCCCGTCGTGATAGAGCAAGGGGACACTGCAATCGGAGAGCTCGATGATCTCCTCCAGCAGTTCCTGGGAGCCGCAGGTCATGCTGCCCACCATCACCCGCTCCGAACCGAGGGTGAAGGCGTCGAATATGTCCGGCACCTCGCGCACCCCCATCTCCAGCCACACGCAGTACTTGCGCTTCATGAGGGCTTTGAGCGCCTCGAAGTTCGGCCGGGAGTGCTGCATGCCGGCCAGGTCCATGAGCAGCACCTCCTCCGCGCCGTAGCGCGGGGAGCCCACCGCCCTCCAGTAGTCCTGGAAGGGCACGCCGTCCGATGGCACCTCCCATCGACCCTCCCAGGACAGCTCCACCACCTTGGCCACCTGCACCAGGGGCAGGTCCAGCAGGGGGACGTTGAAAAGGCTCCAGGTGTCCACCGGGACCAGCGGGATCTTCAGGAAGTCCCGTTCTGCCTCCTCGGCCCGCGAGGCGAACTGCTGCAGCTCCTCCTCCCCCTCGAAGCCCAGGGGGACCAGGGAACGCCCGCAGTCCAGGCATACATGGCGTCCGTCCTTGTTGTCCAACCCGGCCATGGGGCCACCCACGATGAGCTTGGGCACCACCCTGGTGGAGCCACAGTACTGGCAGGCCACGATCTCCTCGGACCTCCTAGTCCGCCGGGAACATGAACCCCTCGATCTCCTTGAGAGTGTCCTGCGCGTAGTAGTTCTCATCCACGTTCACCTCGTGCTTCATACCGGAGACGATGAACGTCCTCACATCATCGAATCCCAGATCGTCGCTCAACAGCTTGTGATATCTGTTGTACATGTAGCCGTACACCATATGTCCTTCCACCAACCCACAGGTGAAGAACACGGCCGCCCGCCGGCCGGTCCTCTCGTCCTTCTTGGACATGAGGTAGTAAAGACGGTCCATGAAGCATTTGGTGATACCGGTCTCCGCGCCCATATAGATGGGGGAACCGATGATGACCATGTCCGCCTCCCGGAACAGACCATAGGCCCCCTGCATGTCGTCCTCCCTCAGGCAGCGGTCCTCCACGTCACAGCGATAGCAGCCGTCGCAGTCCTGTACGTTCATCTCCCCCAGCTCTAGATAGTTGACCTCCGCCCCGTTCCCCTCGGCCTTCTTGGCCAGAGAACGCAGCATGGTCCCGGTGTTGCCCTGGGCCCGGGGGCTGCCGTTGACGAATAGGATCTTCATATGCGCTCGGGAGGGAATGACCGATGTTGGAGATAATTGTTCCCTCCACCCGAAGGTCGGTAGGTCCCATGGACCAACCGTTCTGAGATGCCCTCGCCATCGCTACCCCCGTTGGACTGTCAAACCTTTACTAGGGTCGGTTCCAATTAGGGAACGATGCGCAGGGTACTGGTGATCGGAGCGACGGGGTTGCTTGGGCAATACTTGATGGCCGTGGGGGGCGAGATGGGCCTGGAGATGCAGGGCACCTGCCACCGGACCGTTCCGAAGGATGGAGCGGACCATCTGTCCATGGACATCACCGATCCAGCCTCCGTTATCGACGGGCTGGCCAGGTCCGAACCGAATGTTGCGGTGCTCTGCGCGGCCATGACCAACGTGGACCAGTGCGAGCGGGAGCCCGTCCAGGCCTATGCGGTGAACATGGAGGGGGCACTGAACGTGGCCTCCGCCTGCCGCCAGTCAGGAATCAGGATGGTCTACATATCCACCGACTACGTGTTCAACGGCCTCAAAGGGGGTCGCTATCACGAGTTCGAGAGCCCCGACCCGTCCAGCATCTACGCCAGGAGCAAGCTGGAGGGGGAGAGGGTCACCCTGGACACCTCCCGGGACAGCCTGGTCTGCCGGGTGTCGGTGCTCTACGGCTGGAACAGGGTGGGGGGCAAGGGCAACTTCGTGACCTGGATCATCGATTCCCTGAGGAAGGGGCAGAACCTGCGCCTCTACAACGACCAGTTCGTCTCCCCTACCTATGCCCCGGCAGCTGCCCGGGACGTGCTGGATCTTTGCGCAAGAGGGGCGAGAGGGATATATCACACCAGCGGACCCGATTGCCTCGACCGCCACGAGATCGGGCTCAGGGTCTGCCAGGCCTTCGGACTGGACGCCAGCCTCACCTCCCCGGTAAGCACCGCGGACATGCCCCTATTGGCCCCCCGTCCACCCCGTTCATGCCTGGCCGTGGACAAGGCGGAGGCCGAGCTGGGTCGTCCCCTCACCGACCTCAGGCAAGGGTTGATGGCCATGAGGGAAGGGGAACCCCGAGGTTCCCGATAAAGAAGGGACGGTCCCCGGAACGGGCGGTCCAATGCCGTCTAGTCCTCCAATCTTTCCAGGCACTGCTGCACCCTTTCCGACATGGGCCCCTCCCCCGATCCCTCCTCCAACAGCTGGTAGTAGATCAGGGCCAGACGATAATTGCCCAGCTCGAAGTGCTGCTCGGCCTTCAGTGCGGCCAGGTCCTCCGCCTCCTTCTGAGGAAGGGGCAGTAGGAACTTGAATATCCCTATGTCCGCCTCCAGGTCCTGATGGAAGGTCTCCTGGAGGAAGTTGAGCACCTTGACCAGCTCGGAAAGGCGCCATTGGCGCATGAGGCGCTTCCTCGCCTCGTACATGATGCTCAGGATGCGACGCCGGCTCAGACCCAGTCCGTAGTTGTCTAAAAAGATGTCCGCGTAGTGATCGATGATGAAACAGGCCTTCTCCTCCGGTTCCATTCCATCGAAGTCCGCCGCCGCGATCATGCCCCTCTCCTGGCGCGCCCCATCTGGGTGCCGACGCCAGAAGCATCATCTCCCTTCCGGCAATTGAACGTTTCCCCGGCGGGTGACGGGCGTAACGCTAATAAGCGATCGGCGACCTTGCAAGGT
>JAFGPG010000081.1 GCA_016926075.1 Methanomassiliicoccales archaeon | reverse complement strand
TTGTCCATCAAACATGATGGAGAGAGGACCTGGCCCGCCCGACCCCCGATGTACCGAGCGCAGGGTCTCTTCGTGAAACGTCATTTCCGTTGGTCCGACCAACGGCCTTCCCAGCCACCGCTGTCCCTATAACATCCTACGGAAATATCAAAGGCTACCGTAGCGTCTTACGTGCTCCCAGGCATTGAACAGCCTCTCGTCCCTCTCCGGACCATCGTACAGCCCCATGTTCTTGCGCTTGAACAGTTTGCGGTCCTCGCCCACCGGGCATACCTTGATGCAGATGCCGCAGGGGGCGCAGAACCTCTTCTTGAGCTCCACGCTCCTCTCGGCGCACTTGAACTTGTCTATGGAGGCCCGAGGGTATTCCACATCGCCTATGGCGTCCACCGGGCAGGCCTTGATGCAGCGCATGCAGCGTATGCATAGCTGCTTCTCCATCGGTCCGTCGCCCGGGATCTCCGCGGCGGTGAACACCGAAACGAAGCGCACTCGCGGTCCGTACTCCTTCGTGAGCAGCATATTGTTCAGTCCGAAGGTCCCGAGCCCCGCCAGATAGGCGGCGTGACGGTGGGAGAAGAAGGCGTAGGGGTTCTTGAGCAGCAGTTCCACGGTGCCGTACCCGTCGCGAGGCACGTAGGCCGAGGGGTACCCTTCCCTGTTGAGGAACTGGGAGAGCTGATAGGCCCTCATGTCCAGCTGTGCGTTGAGGTTCTTATACAGCTCCTGATACCAGATTGAGGGCGCCGTCTCCAGTATGGGCAGGGTGACCGGCAGACCCAGTACGATGACCGTGCGGCACTCGGGGAATATGGCCTTGGGGCGGAAGGCCTCCGGGGGCCAGGGTTCGAAGGGTGGAGCCTCCCAGGCATCGGCGGGGGCGAACCCCACCATATCCACGCCCCATTCCCGGCACATGTCCACGATCCTACGTTTGAGGTCTGCGGCCATGCCCGTGATATCATCCCGGGCGATAGAAATATTTGTTCCCGCTCATTGCCTGGTGAGCCGTTCGGCCACCTTGTCCGCGAACTCCCTGGTGCCCAGTCTTCCGCCCAGGTCCCGGGTGCGGTCCCCCTCGGTCAGGGTCTGCACCAAGGCGGACTGCAGGGTGCTGGCGGCGTCCATCTTCTTCAGGAACTCCAGCATGAGACAGGCAGAGAGTATGGTGGCCGAAGGGTTGGCCACGTTCTTCCCGGCGATGTCCAGGCCGCTGCCGTGCACCGGCTCGAAGAGACCGAAGTTGTCGCCGAGGTTGGCCGAGGGGGCCATGCCCAGCCCCCCGGTCAAAGCCGCTGCCTCGTCCGAGAGTATGTCACCGTACAGGTTCAGGGTCACGATGCACTGGAAGTACTTGGGCTTGGATATGAGGGCCGCGGCGGCCGCGTCCACGATCATGTCATCGGCCTGAAGCCCGGAGTCCCTCATGACATCGTAGAACACCCCTCGGAAGAGCCCGTCCGACCTGCGCAGCACGTTGGCCTTGTGCACGCAGGTGATCTTGTCGAAGCCCATGACCTTGGCCACCTTGATGGCCTTGACCACGATACGCCGGCAGCCCTTCTCGCTGACCACCCTTTCCAGTATCACCGTCCCGTCATCCTCCCTCTCCCGGCAGGTGTACATCCCCTCGGTGTTCTCCCGCACGATGACCGCATTGAGGTCCACCAGCTTGTGCTCCTGTAGAATAGGGAAGCAGGGACGGATGTTGGCGTAGAGGTCGAAGTGCTTGCGCAGCTGCAGCAAGGGGGAACTATAACAGGGGTCGAAGGTCACCGGGGAGGTGATGGCGCCGAAGAGCAGGGCCTTGCAGGACTCCAGTGTGCGCAGGGTCTTGGACGGCAGGTACTCCCCGGTGCGTTCGAAACAGGCCAGCCCCATCTCCGTCTCCACGAACTCCAGTCCCAGGTCCATCCGTTCCAGTATGCTCATGGTGGCTCCGACCACCTCCGGCCCGATGCCGTCGCCCCCTATCACCGCCACCCGGGTCATGACAATCTCTCCACCAAAGAAGCGACCATGATGGGTAGGGTGATGGTGGCATCACCCTCCACGTTCACCTGCCAGGCCTCCTTGCGAACCTTCCCCCAGGAGATGGCCTCCCGCACCTGGGCCCCGCTGAGCGAGCCGTCGTACTCCGCGGCGGTGGTCATGTACACCACGTAGTCCAGCCCGCCCCGGAACTGGTTCCACCAGATGACATGGTGCTTGGATATGCCCCCGCCCACGATGAGGGCCCCGCTGCGCTGGGCATGGAAGACCAGCCCGGACAGGTCCTGCTCGTCCTGGAAGAGGTCGATCCTCAGATCACGGTGCGTCTGCCAGTACATCCAGAGCTGACTTCCGAAGGAACCGTCTGTGATCCCCGGAACGAAGATCGGTATCCGATTGCGATGCGCCCAATAAAGCAGGGACCCTTCGTCATCGAGCCTGGCGCCCACAGCGTCGATGAGCTCCCGGGTGGAGATGGAGCCCCGTCCGTCAAGTATCTCCTCGAACATGGGCAGCAGGCGCTCCTCCAACAGCGTGCCGTAGCTCTCGTCGGGGACCAGCACGTTGCCCAGTCGGTTCATGCCCTGCTCGCGCAGCTCGGCATCGTCCATGGAGAAATCACCGTGATAGTAGTCCTTCCAGCTGCGTGCCAGGTCATGGTCCAGGGTCCCGCAGGTGGTGATGACCACATCCACCAGCTTGCGCTTGACCAGCTCCACGATGGCCCCCCTTGTGCCGGTGGCCATGATGCAGGCGGGGAAGGACAGGAAGGTGAGGCATCCCTCGTCGCGCGCCATCCTCTCCACCACGTCCACGGCGTCGGCCAGTTTCTTGGCGGTGAAACCACCGGCATCGGACATGGCCCGTACCAGCTGGTCCACGCTCATGTCCTCGGTCACCCTGATGTCCCGCACCGCTCTCTCTTCCATATCCATCCCTCCACCTATCATCCACCCCTAGAAAAATGTTGCCTAGCCCACATTTCGTCCCGCCCCCGATCGAGGGAAGCGCTTATTATCCCGCCGTCACCTTCCAGAGGCAATGGACAGCAAGAGACTGGCGGTGCTCAGCGGGGGCTACATAGGCCCTCTATCGGGCAACGCCGTCCTGGCCATGATACCCGTGCTCAAGACGGAGTTCGGGGCGGGGGCGGACGAGATACTGGTGTCCATCACCTTCTTCATGTTGCCCTTCGCCTTCTTCAACCTGTTCTCTGGAAGCCTGTCCGATGTCTACGGGAGAAGGAAGATCATCAACATCGGTTTCCTGACCTACTCCGGAGGGTGCATCCTGTGCGCCCTGAGCCCGGACCTCTCCTCCTTCTATATGGCCCGCTCGATACAGGGCTTCGGGTTCGCCTTTGTGAACCCCGTATTGCTGGCTGTGCTGGGCGATCTCACCCCGGCCTGTGAGAGGGGTAAGGTGATGGGCTACTTTGGGGCCTTCACCACCGCCGGGATAGCCACCGGCCCCATGATAGCCGGCCTCATCACCCCCTATGACTGGAGATGGATGTTCGTCCTGGTGGCCGTTCTGGCCCTTGCCGTGAACGTCTGGATAGGCACGGCATGCCCGGTGTCCCGCAAGGACCCCGAGGCCCTCCGACACCTGAGGGGCAACATAAGGCTGGCGGTGGCCACCAAGGCGGTGATCACCCTCTGTGCCCTGGGATTCCTGACCTTCCTGTGCTACATGGGGGCCCTGGGCTTCCTCTCCGACCACCTATCCCTTCCCCCCCTCTCCATGGACGAAGGGACCATCGGCCTGTTGATCGGCATGAGCGGGGTGGCAGGCATGGTGGCGGCTCCCCTGGGCGGAAGGCTTGTGGACGCCAAGGGGCGCACCTTCACCGCCGCCGCGGGATTCCTGGTGGTGGCCCTCTCCATGTACCTTCTTCGTCTCTCCGATGGAACGGCCTCCTTCACCGTCTCCCTCCTGGTGCTGGGCACGGGAACGGCCTTCATCTGGGCCTCTTTGTTGACCATCACCGTGGAGATCATACCCCACCTCAAGGGCACGGTGTCCTCGGTGTTCAACAGCACCCGTTTCTTCGGCTATTCCCTGGCCCCCCTGGTCTTCGCCCCCATCTACTCCCTGGGCGATTTCGATAGTGTGTTGCTGGTGGGACTGGCGCTCACCGTGCTGGCCCTGCCCATCGTGGCGCTCATCCATATTCAGCTCAAGGCCTCCCAGGACGCCAGGACATCGTCGAGCTGAGAGCGCGATCCGACGGAGGGGCCGGAGTTGTCCAGGACCTTCCAGCCCTCGGTGGACAGCTCCAAAACCTTCCTACGCACCTTCCTCAATGATTCGATGTTCTCGAACATCTCCCGTTCGTGCTCCCTCTCCTCGATCCTCGTGAGGGCGCATTCCGGTGTGGTGTCCACCAGCAGAAGGCGTTCGGGCATGGGCAATAGCTTGCAGAAGAAATGATAGCCCTGGCGATGCAGCCCGGCCGGCAGATAGGCGGTGGCCATCACGTAGCGGACGAAGATGACCTTGTCATGGCCCTCCCACCGTCTTAGCATTCGAACGGAGTACAGCACGTCCAGGACGAAGAAGAATGTGGCCAAGGCCTGCATGAACCTGCCTTCGCCGATCAGGGAGCGGCGGCTCATCCTCCCGAACCAGGTATCGGAAGGGTGGGTGCGTACCAGCACTTCCTCGCCCCGCGCGCGATAGTGCTCGGCGATCCAGGTGGCCACCGTGCTCTTTCCTGACCCGTCGATGCCGTCCACCACTATGAGCCGCACTTCATCACCTCACACCCCGCTCAGGGCCATGATCGCTGCGGTCGAGAGGGGGATGACCAGATTGTCGTATTCCCCGGGAGTGATCAGCTCGACAAGGGCCACATAGCCCCCCAGCACCAGGGCCAGGAGGGCGGAGGTGCCCAGGGCGATGCTGCGCTCCCCGTACAGTCCGGCGGTATAGAGAAGATCGTAATAACCGATGATGATGAATATGGCCAGTGCGGCGAAGGCCAGAACGGCCAAGGTGCCCTCCAAGGTCTTGGGGCCATGGATCCTGCGCTTCCCGTAGGTCTTGCCGACGAGTCCCCCCATGCCATCACCGTAGGCCATGCACACGATACCCACCGAGGCCACCACCAGGTCCTGGAAGGCGAAGAAGGCCAGTATGGTCCAGGAGATGGCATAGTACACCAGTCCGTAGCGATGGCCCTCGTGGGAGGCGGTGGACAGCACGGACCCCTTCAGATTGGAAGCGAGGCCCCTCCCCTCCTTTCTCCCATCCCCGTAGTGGGAGAAGATGAGGAGAAGGGGGACGAAGGGCGCGGCGGCCAGCAGGGACATGACGTAGTTGGTGTCGAAGACCCACCAGAAAAGGGCTATGTTGCCGATCATCACGTGAATGAACTTGCGTTGGAAGGACCTTCGTTCAAGGTACTTCCATTTGGTGGTGATGACCACCATGAGCCCTACGTAGGCGTACACCAGTATCAGACCGAGGGCGTCCCCGCCGAGCAAAGCAATCCCTCCCCCATGACCTTGAGGATATTAAAAGGCTTGAGCGGAGAACGGGTCAGGTCAATATCGTTTCAGATAGCCAGCGGACAGGGCTTAAATAATCATGCAGAGGAATTGGCCAGGGATGAACAGGAAGGACCTGCGGCTCTACCAGCAGATAAGCGAACAGTTGGGTCGGCCGCCGCGTCCAGGCCTGATAGTGATCGACACGCGCACCACCCATTTCGTACGCCTGGAACTGGTCCTTCTCAAGGCGCTCCTCGACACCGGCCGTCCTGGCCTGTTCATCTCTGTGGACCGTCCTCACCAGTACATGGCCCACCTGCTACGGATGCATGGCATCGACCATCGACACATGATATTCCTGGACGCCGTGGCCCGCTTCAGTGCGGATCGCAAGTTGATCGCGGCCAAGGTGGGCTTCTTGCAGGGTCCCCACAACATCGATTCCTTGCCGGCCATGCTGAGACAGTGGTCCTCGCAGGGAAATGGGCTCGACATCGACATGAAGCAATGCGCCTTTGCCATGATAGACAACCTGTCCACTCTTCTGAGCTTCAACAGTGAACAGGTGGTGCTCACCTTCGTACAGGAGTTCATGAACTCAATGGGCGATGAGGTCTCCGTGCCTCTGCTGGTGGACCGACAGCGTCACCCGCACCTATACCAGGCCCTCCTAGGGATGGGGGGCATGGAAATGCGACTGCGGACCACGGACATGGCGAACGAAGGGGCGGGAGGACGTTAGAATATGAAAAGGAACAATAATGGAGGTAGGTGGCGATGAGCGTAGAAGACCCCGAACGCAACGATCTGTTGCGCATTCCGACCGGTATCCCCGGCCTGGACGAGATGATAGAGACGGGATTCCCCTTTCCGTCGGTCGTATTGGTCTCCGGGACCGCTGGGACAGGTAAGACGACCTTCGCCCTGCGCTTTCTTTGCGAGGGAGCGGGGCGGGGTGAGCAGGGACTGTACTTCACCACCCTTAGCGAGCCCACCCATTGGATGCTGCGCTTCTCCTCTCAGTTCGACTTCATGCGCCCTGAGTACTTCGATGACCACATCGTATATGAGGACCTGGGCGCACATCTACGGAATGGGGACCCGGATGGACTGCTGGAGGCCATCGAGTCCCGCATCGCGGAGGTGGTGCCGCAGCGCATCGTCATCGATCCCATCACCGTGGTGGGCGACATGTTCAGGGAGGGGTACCGCCAGTTCCTGTTCGACCTGACCAATCGCCTCAAGAACTGGAACGCCACCACGGTGCTCACCGGGGAGGTGAGGCCCGGGGAGGTCTATCCGCCCGAGGTCTCCTACGCCGTGGATGGCATTATTCTACTGCACCTGATGGAGGAGCACGGTGCCCGGCGCAAGTACCTGGAGGTGCTCAAGATGCGGGGCACCAACCATCTCACCGGTAGGCATTCCATCGACATCTCCCGACAGGAGGGCATCGTGGTGCTGAAGGCGCGTTTCTGATCGCGATCGATGCGCCATCGTCCTGGGTGATGATGGGGGCGTCCACCTTCTCTACGTATCGTCGTAGCCAGTCTGCGAACTTCATGACAGGATGTGAGCTAAACGATTTATAGAAGCAGCCTTATCTAGGCAGGAATTTAAAGAGGCTTGGTAATGCTAGACGATCCTCTATATCTAACGATACCGATCGCCGGGCTGATAGGACTGCTCTTCGCCGGACTCCTTACGTGGTGGATACTCAAGAAGGACACTGGGACCCCCGAGATGAAAGCCATCGGGGACGCCATCCGCGAAGGGGCCATGGCCTATCTGGCCCGACAATACAAGACGATCGCCATCATCAGTATCATATTGGCAGTGCTAATATCGGTGGGAATCGATTTTTACCTCGAAGGTCTGTCGTTCCCGCTGACTGGTCTGGCGTTCCTGCTGGGCGCGTTTTTCTCCGCCCTGTCTGGATATATCGGAATGTATGTGTCCGTGAGCTCGAACATCAGGACGGCCAGTGCCGCCCGACGTACCATGAACGAAGCGCTACTGATCTCCTTCCGCGGAGGGGCCGTTTCCGGCATCGCCGTGGTTGCCCTGAGCCTGCTGGGCGTCGCCGGGATCTTCTTCCTGTACCAGGGATGGTTGGTCCCCGCCGCCGGAACCGATGATGGCTTCTACGAGGCGCTGTTCATGGGCGTGGGCTACGCCTTCGGCGCCTCCTTCGCCGCACTGTTCGCCCAATTGGGCGGCGGTATATACACCAAGGCCGCCGATGTGGGCGCGGACCTGGTGGGCAAGGTGGAGGCCGGGATCCCCGAGGACGACCCCCGCAACCCGGCGGTCATCGCCGACCTGGTGGGGGACAACGTGGGAGATTGCGCCGGACGTGGTGCGGACCTCTTCGAGAGCACCGCCGCCGAGAACATCGGGGCCATGATCCTCGGTCTGGCCATCTTCGGATTGACCGGCAACACCGGCTGGTTCATGTTCCCCCTGGTGGTCCGTGGCTTTGGGCTGCTGGTTGGCCTCATCGGCATCATGGCCGTACGCCTACGCAACGAGGACGAGAACCCCATGAAGGCCCTCAACCGGGGATACTTCATCACCTGCATACTGGCGGCCATAATGTTCTACCTGTCCGTGGAATGGCTTCTGGCCGGCGAGACCGTGTTCTTCTACTGCGGTGTCATCGGCATCGCCCTGAGCATAGTGATCGTCTACATCACCCAGTATTACACGTCAGGGGAGTACCGCCCGGTCAGGGAAATCGCCAAGGCCTCCGAGACCGGGGCCGCCACCAACATCATCACCGGTGTGTCCATCGGTTTCGAGACCACCGCCCCCTCGGTGGTGGCCATCGCATTGGCCCTCATCGGCTCCTACGTGCTGGGGACCACCGCGGCCCCCTCCGAGAGCTACGAGTTCATCTACGGTCTCTACGGCACAGCCGCGGCGACCATGGGCATGCTGGCCACCTGCGCCTTCGTGCTGGCCGAGGACACCTTCGGCCCCATCACCGACAATGCAGGGGGCATCGTGGAGATGTCGCAGCAGCCTGAGGACATCAGGCAGCGGACCGACCACCTGGACGCCATCGGCAACACCACCAAGGCCCTGACCAAGGGGTACGCCATGGGCGCTGCCGCGCTGGCCGCCTACCTGCTGTTCGGCGCCTTCTTCGAGAAGGTGGCTGAGATCAGGGGCATACCGCTGGTCGAGTTCTACGAGAGCTTCACCGTCAACCTGATGGAGCCCGCGGTGTTCATCGCCGCCCTGGTGGGGGCCATGCTGGTCTACCTGTTCGCCTCCCTGGCCATAAGGGCCGTGGGCAAGGCCGCCGGGGACATGATCTCCGAGGTGCGCCGCCAGTTCAAGGAGAGGCCGGGCATCCTGGAGGGAACGGAGAAGCCGGACTACGCCACCTGCGTGGACATCAGCACCAAGGGCGCCCTGAAGGCCATGGTACTGCCGGGCATACTGCCCGTGGTGGTGCCGGTGGCCCTGGGCCTCATGTACCGCTTCGCCTTCCAGGACAACAACGACATCGCGGTCATGGGCGTGGGCGCCCTGCTCATGGTGGGCACCATCGCCGGTGTCCTGATGGCCCTCTTCCTCAACAACGGGGGAGGGGCATGGGACAACGCCAAGAAGTTCATCGAGGCCAGGGGCATGAAGGGTACCCCGGTGCACGCCGCGGGCGTGGTCGGGGACACCGTCGGCGACCCGTTCAAGGACACCGCCGGTCCTTCCCTGCACGTGCTGGTGAAGCTACTGTCCACCATCACCCTGGTCTTCGCCGTGCTCTTCGTGGTCTGAGCGAAACCCCTTCCCCCTTCCTTTTTATTTCATCCAGCATTCCCAACCCTTATATCCGGAATGGTCAATCTTTAAATAACAGATTTATCATGCCAAGGTAGTCAAGAGGATTCCCATGTATCTGTTGACCCAAAGGGAGAAGGTCGTTCGCATCCCCCCAGACCGTCTCGGTGAGGATGTCCACCAGGTGGTCAATGAGTTGGCCCGCGAGGCCTACGAAGGGCGCATCGAGGGCAACGACTCCCTCACCGTCCTCATCAAGAACATCGAGACCGTGGGCGAAGGACGCATCGTGCACGGGGACGGAGCGGTGTACCAGACGGTCAAGTTCGATTCGCTGGTCTTCCGTCCACAGGTGCAGGAGGTGGTGGAGGGTCACATCTGCGAGGTGCTCAAGTTCGGCGCCTTCGTACGCTTCGGTCCTCTGGACGGACTGCTGCACATCAGCCAGGTCATGGATGACCGCATCGATATCGATGACAGCAACCAGCGGCTCATCGGCAAGGACACCAAGAGGGACCTCAAGTTGGGGGACATGGTCCGCGCCAGGATCGTCACCCTCTCCTTCAACGAACGGAATCCTAGGGAGAGCAAGATAGGCCTGACCATGAGGCAGCCGGGACTGGGAAAGCTGGAATGGCTGTCCGAGGACCGGGAGAAGAAGGGGGCTGAGAAATGAAGGTCACCAAGGCCTGCAAGAACTGCTCGGCCATCACCGAGGAGGACAAGTGCCCGCTGTGCGGCGGGGAGACCTCCAAGGACTGGCAAGGGTACGTGGTCATCATCGACCATACCAAGTCCGAGATAGCAAAAAGGATGGGCATTAATGTCAACGGCAAGTTCGCGCTCAAAGTGCGCTGAGCTGCCAGTCCCTCCCAGGGGATGGAGGCTGCCCCAGCGCATGAGAGGAGAGCTGGGCGCGCCCTTCGGGAAGGTGGTCCAGGAGAGAGAGCTCCTGGAGGAGCTTCCCCGATGCCAGACCCTGGTCTCCGTGGGGGACATGATATCCACCACCCTTATAAACAAGGGCGTCATCCCCCATCTGACCGTTTACGACCGACGCAACGAGAGGAGGGAGCTTGAGGCCCTAAGGAATCCCGCGGACCTCCTGCCGGTGCCGGAGAAGGTGGTCGAGAACCCCGCGGGGATGATCACCCCTCAGTTGGTCCAGGCCCTGAGAGAGGGAATGGAGGGGGGGTCCAAGGTCAAGGTGAGGGTGGAGGGCGAGGAGGACCTGGCCGCGCTGGTGTGCGCCGCGATAGCGCCGGTCGGCTCCTGCCTGGTGTACGGGCTCCCTGGAAAGGGGGTGGTCCTGGTGCGCATCGACGCCGGGATCAACGAAACGGCGCAAGGACTGATACGCTCAATGGAGGTATTGAAGTGAGGATCGAGATCGAGAGCAAGAACCCCAACGTCCTGTTGGACCGGACAGAGGTTTACTTCCGAGCCGACCACAGCGGGGAAGGCTCCCCCAAGCGGGCCGAGGTCAAGGCCAAGCTGGCGGAGGCCTTGGCGGTCAGCAAGGACAAGGTGGTCATCGACCACATGGAGACCGAGTTCGGCAAGGGCGTCAGCACCGGTTACGCCAAGGTGTACGGCAGCGCCGATTCGGCCAAGAGGTTCGAGAAGAACTATCTGCTGGCCAGGAACGAAATGGCCGAACCGAAGAGGCCGGCGAAGAAGAAGTGAGGTGCGAACATGGCTGCCAAGAAGAAGGAAGTCGCGAAGGAGACCCCCTCGGCCAAGAAGAACTACTACCAGGTCAAGGGCGACAAGCTGGAAAGGAGCAGGAGGAGCTGCCCCAAGTGCGGGCCGGGCGTGTTCATGGCCGAGCATCAGGACCGCATCTCCTGTGGCCGGTGTGGATACACCGAGTTCAAGAAGAAGTGAGACGCGGTCCCATCATCCTCCGAGCGATGATAACAGGTTAATAGGTCCTGGGACCTTCCCAATGACCGCGGGCCTGTAGTGTAGCTTGGATATCACAGAGGCCTCCGGTGCCCCGCCAAGGGGGCGTGGAAAGCCTCGAACCTGGGTTCGAATCCTTCCATCTCCGGATGGGGGCGAAATTCCCAGCAGGCCCGCCTCTTCCCTTAACCCAACATCTTCTTATGCCACGAGCTTATTCTAGGGTCACATGCAGCTCACCCAGGAGGAACGGGACATGCTGGCCGGCAAGGAGGGAAGGGCCAAGCGCAAGGCCATGGAGCTTCTGCTGGCCCT
>JAFGPG010000080.1 GCA_016926075.1 Methanomassiliicoccales archaeon | reverse complement strand
GGATAGCTTGCCAGGAATGTCTGTTCATGAATGTAGTCCGTATAGCTTTGGACCGTGAACGTTTCCTGTGACGATGAGCCCGGGATGGCGACGAGCCGGCCATCGAAGTCGTGATAGACCTTCGCCCCGTTGTAGGCTTCCAGGACGATCTTGCCCTCTCCCTTGCTCTCCCAGATGAAGGATTCTCTGCTTCCGATACCGGTCCCTGAAGCGGTCAGGTAACCATCGTTCCCCACCCTGACGTACATGCCGTTGTCCGTCCTCAATGCGACGCTGCCGCTACCCAGCTCCACCCATTCCAATCTTCGAAGGTCGCCTGGGTCCGTCATGTTCAGGACCATGGCACCATCGTCCTCTACGGAAACGAACGCCCCGTCGGAACCCATCAATGACTTGGCTGGGAAGTCCGTATCTCCCACCACCCTCCAGACGAGCGAGGCCGTGGCCAACAGTTCCAAGGGCGATGATGCCGGATAGACCATCTTCCCGTTCAGGGCGACTATCGCTCCATCTTCGTACACTGGGTACAACGGGACATATGATGAATCGTACGAGTTGGCAATGCCGTACTCCTTCACGTCGCTCTGGGAGGGGAGCGTATCTCCCACGAGCTCGATGTCCCATAGCTGCTCTTGCATGTACGAGGTCGCGTTCTGACAGACGCTCATGCCGTTGGCGGCCATTTCCAGCGCCTTGCCGCTGTGCCTCACGATCAGCATGGCAGAGCCGTCGGCCATGTACTCGACCGTCCATAATTGGTTGTTCGCACCGGTGATATTGCTCGCTCCGATCGGCGCAAAGTCCCCGTCGCTCGAGCCCGTGACCTCTAGGCAAAGCCCGGTCATCTTGTTTATCAGCTCGCTGAAACCGGTACCGCTGCTTTCCAATCTCCAAAGTTCGCTATCGACGCCATCGAACGTTCCAAGCACGACGTTCCCGTTTTCGTCCACCTCTATGCAGTTGCCTTCGGCCGAGTTTACGATCTTGAAGTACGACTCAACGGTCCAAACGAGGGTGGGGACGATCTGGACATCCTCTTTGGAATTGTCAAGGTCCTTCATCGTTCCGTATTTGTCACCATCCCTCCAATCCCAGACATGGTTGACCAGCAGAAGGTGTTCGGGGTTTACAGTCCTGATCTGGAATTCCAAGAAGAGCGGTTTGCCTTCCGTTATAAGGTCGAAGGTGAAGCTGTCCGATGGCGATGATAGGTAGTAAGGCGATGAGTCGAGCCCGTCCATGATGCCGTCGTTATCGTTGTCGGGATCCCATGCGTTCGTGAGGCCGTCCCCGTCCGCATCGAGCGAGCGGACGTTGGTGACCTCGTAATAGTCAGAGTACCCATCATAGTTAGAATCGGCATTCAGGGGGTCGAGGCCGTTCAAAGCTTCATAATGATCATCGAGCAGGTCAAAATCACTATCGATGTCATCTGGGTTAGTACCTATGACCCGTTCGACCGGATCGTATATACCGTCCCCGTCCGTATCGACCCTTTCGGCGGAGGGCGTGTCTGCCATCAGCTGAGGGACCAGCTCATCAAGTTCGTTGAATGGTTCTTCAATCGATGTTGCAGATAGATGATCGCCCGATGCGCTGTAAGTAAACTCTTCCACCGCTGGCCATAAGGTCAATGTCAATAGCATCGCTACTGTAAGAACGGCCGCGACCTGAATGCTCGATCTCATACTTCCCCCCCCTAATATGAGCGATCTGATCGATTGGTGGCCAGGGTACCTCATTGTCGGGTTCCTTTCACCTTTCCTATTCAGGCTCTCAACAAGTTCGTGACCTGGTCGATATGGTATCAAACCACCGATTATGTTCGATAACTAGTTTTTATATTAATATAAAAGGTTTTTTTATTGATATGTGTGAATAAAATGATTATTGTGAATTATTATCTGGTCAAGGGTTAGGATCTGAACCTAACCTTAGCCAGTATCCATTTTAATAAAGAGGGAACCACTTCCCCGTCTTTCTTCGTATCGAAGTAGGCTCGTTAATCGAACATGCCCACCACGGAAAAGCGAAGGGTCATGTTCCCACATTTTGGACAGAGGCACTTCTCTGAAGGAAGCTCGAAATCCCTCCAAACATAGGTACCGACATCCTGATCTGAGAATAGGGACGGATCGTTGTAGAAGATGACCTCCCATCCACATATGGGGCACATCGGCCTTCTGTCCAGATTATTCACGATCACCATCTCCCGGCAGTGCGGGCAGTAGGCTGGCTCCATGTCTACCGTGGTAAAGTTCTGCATCCCCCCGCCGCGGCAGAACTCTCTGTGATACCCGCACGGGCAGGAAGACTCGATGATCTCCCCCAAACTATCCCCGTTGAACTCAATGGCTTCGTATGTATTAAATATTGGGTTCGAAACCAACCACCCGTAGCTCATGTTCATAAGTTGAATAGAAAATCTCAATTCGGGGAATTTCCGATCCGGCGAGACTGAATGGTGGACGAATACATGACCTTGGCGTACCTACGGGCTGCTCGCTCTCGACGAAGAAATCCTGCTAAACGCGACTAAGTGGATAATAGGTTATATTAGCACAATAACCACGGAAATATATGTCACACTGAATAAGAACAACAATGCGATTTCTGAGGCTGAGGCTGTTTGAGGTCGACTCCAAGGCCTTCGGCGGATTTGTAAAAACCTAATGACCCCCGATTGATCCTAATGAATGGATGAAGGACTTGCATAATGGTGCGGGGGTTGGGATTTGAACCCAAGGACCACTAAGGACTAGGCCCTCAACCTAGCGCCGTTGGCCATGCTTGGCTACCCCCGCTTGGCTTTTTTGGGAATGAGGGGCACGGTTATTAAGCTTTGCTTACGGTCCATGAATCACGGGTGCCCGTATGATGCTGGACATGTATCCCTCATTCGTTTGTACGTCGGAAGCGGGGCCGGTACGCCTCGACCAATTTAAATAGGGGGAGGACGTAGTTCGTGGGGTCGGGAGAGGGAGGGCGACTGACGGTAGGGCCTTCGGGCCTGGCTGAGGAAGGTCCCTCCTCCATGAGACAGGTGGACCGCGAAAGTGGTTTGGCGAGAGCCAAGGCAAGGGCACAGAAACGACACAGCCTCGGAGTAGTATGAATCGCCTGACGAGGACGTTCCCCGAGGATCTGGTGAAACGGCGACTCCCCACCGGAGCAAGTCCAAACAGCCGGGATGACATCTCAGGACCGGCGGGTAGGGCGCGCAGTTGAATGTCGCCTGGAACAGAAGGGGGCCTATTACCCTCACCCGACACCTGGCCTGCTACTTCAGCGGTCCTCTTCGCAATTTTCCGCTGAACGGACAGCACATCTACAGGAACTCACCACCCCTCATAATAAACGAGGGGTAAAGATGAAAGGCAAGGAAGGTAGGTTGGTCATGATCAAGGAGAGGGTGCCCTTGCGCACCCACGAGATGCTGCGCCGAGAGCTGAAGAGAGGCCGCAAGGCGCTATACATATCGAAGCATTCCCCAAGGCAGCTGGAGACGCAGTTCGGAAAGGTCAAGGACAACATGGTGGCCATGTGGCTATCCCCCAGGCCGGACGGGAACTGCATACCACCTATGAACCTGGAGAGGTTCGAGAAACGCATCAGGGAATTCCTGAGCGAGAACGACGACCCCATCGTGGTGCTGAACGGCGTGGACGTGCTGTACATGTGGAACGGCATAAGACCGGTCATTGACAGCATCAAGCGTGCCCGGGGCACCTTGGGCGGCGGGGAGTTCTTCATCAGCCTGGATCCCAAAGAGTACTACCCAGGCCATGTGGGCGCCCTGGAACGCATCTCGGACGAGGTGGTGTGCACCTGAGCTGCGCACATGCTCGTCCCTGAAACATCTTTAGAAACCCTCTTCATGTTGTTGTACGATGGACCCCCATGTCCCTGCTAGAAAACCTGCTCAAAGAGGTGTCCGAGGACCGGTCCTCCGGTTCCTCGGAGATCTATTCCCGATTATTGCTCGGCCTGGAGAAGGCCTTGGCCGAAGGACCGTCCTGTCAGGAATGGAGGTCCTTCGCGGACGGCCTGTCCAAGATCAGGAGGTCCATGGCCCCCCTGCAGAACGTGGCCGGTTCCCTGAAGGTGCTCCTCGAGGCCAAGATACCTGAGGAGCAGTTCAACGGGTTCGTCAAGGGCTTCCTGGTGGACCTCATCGGTAGGGAGAAGAATACTCCCGGTATCATCGCTGGCTCGGTGTGGAAGGAGCACCGCCCCCGTAAAGTGGTGACCCTTTCCTATTCCGGCACGGTGCTGGCCGCCCTTATGGCCATGCCCAAGGATGTCGAGGTGTCGGTGGCGGAGTCCCTTCCCATGGGTGAGGGGGAGGTCACCTATCGAAGACTGGCGGAAAAGGGTCTTAAGGTCTCTCTTTTCCGAGACGCCATGATCCCAGGGGAGGTGGCCGGGGCCGACCTGGTGCTTGTGGGAGCGGACGGGGTGTGCCCGGAGGGGGTGGTCAACAAGGTGGGGACCATGTCCCTGGCCCTGGCCGCCCGGGAGGCCGGCGTACCCATGATCGCTTTATGCTCCACCTCCAAGCTCATACCGGTGATGGACATTGACCCCGAACATTCCAGCAGGACCCTGGAAGGGCTACTGTACAGAGAGAGGCTCTTCGAGGCCACCCCCCTTCATCTGTTCCATTCCATCATCACCGAGGAGGGAGCGTTGAGCGGGGCGGAGATGAGGGAGCGCCTACTGAAGGACCGCGGGAAGATGGTAGAGACCGAATGCCATCAGTACTGATCAGCCGATGCGCTGCAGGAACTGCTTGACCTGCTGGTCGAAGCCTCGGGTCTCCAACTCCAGCTCGGTGCCGTGCTCCATGAGCATCCTCAGCTGCACATAGCCCGCCTCGTTCCTGAAAAGAAGATGCTCTGAGGACTCCTCCTCCACGGCCAGCCCCAATCGGCCGAAGAAGTCCTTGGCCTTCTCCAAGGCCCTTTCCGGGCTCAGTCTGACGGTCGCTCCGTATCTCATATCGCGCTCCCCAGGGGAGAAGTCGCTGCGGTGATAATTAACTTACCTTTTGTAGCGATGCGGCGGCTCACTCGAACCGCAGGACCTCCGCTGGGGAGACCTTGCTGGCGCCCCGTGCTGCGGGCAATATGCTCAGCATGGTGGCCAGAAAGGCCAGCAGGGCCACGATGAGTATGGGGAACCAGTCGATGACGAAGATGAAGTCCTGACCTTCCAGCGACTCCACCCATAGCTGATAACCAACCACGATGCCCAGCAGGGACCCGGCGATGATGCCCAGCAGGGAGATGAAGGCCGACTCCAGAGCGAAGTTGATGATCACCATGCGCTTGGTGAAACCTATGGCCCTCATCATGCCTATCTCCAGTCGACGCTCGTGTATGGCCCGGATGGTGATGATGCCCAGCCCGACGATCCCTATCACCAGGCCTATGGCCAGGAAGGCCCGGAATAGGGTGAATATGGAATCCACAGCGGAGGTGATGTCCTCTGCAAGGGACTTCACGGAGATGGTGCTCAAACCCAGGTCCAAGAAGTCCTTCTCCAGGAGCACGGACTGCTCCCTGACGTCCAGGCCGGGGGCATAGTCTATGAGCATGCGGTTAAAGCCTGGGGCCTTGAAGTCCTCGTAAGCTGTATCCAGGTTCACGAAGAGCCCGCCCAGGGCGCTCTGTTTCATCACCGCCACCACGGTGATGTTGCTCAGGGTACCGTCGTAGGCCATGACCTGGAAGGAATCGCCGAGCATCAGCCCAGGGGTGTCGGGAATGGGCGCGAACTGGTTCATATTGGCCACAAGGCCCCCATCGATGATGGCCAGGCTACCGTTGTCCAGTATGCTCTCCCAAACCTCCTCCTCGGTGGCGAAACGTTCGGTGTCCCATTCCGCCAGGGGGTAGTAGCCTTCGGTGAAGAAACGACGGTCGACCCCCAGGCCCAAGGTGTCGAACTGGTATGCGTCGGTCCCATCTTCGGTCATCCGCGTACCGTTGACCCTGACCCCTATGGTGGGTAGTGATACCACGTTGCTCACGTTCTCCTTTCTCAGGAAACCGTCGGTGCCGTTGATCCTCTCCCAGGGATCCTGCTCCAGTGATATGCGGGGGTCCAGGGTGAAGGCGATTGTGTCGAAACCCCCGGAGGTCTCCTCCACCATGATGGGTATGTTGTAGTTCATGATGCCCGATATCATGCTCAGGATGGTGACGGTGAATATGACCAGACCGAAGATGAATATGCTGAGGCCGGTGCGGAACTTGGCCTTCAGGGGATAGGAGATGGCCGTGCGGACCACTGCCCTGTAGGAGGAGCGGGCCCGGATCACGGCGGTGAAGAAGCGGATGAGCAGGTCGGAATTGAACATGACCAACAGAAGCATGGCCACCAGCATGAACAGCCCGGCCACCACCAGCATCTCGATCTCCGCCGTGTAGGGAAAGACCTTCAAACCAAAGACCTGGCCCAACCAGGCGGCCAGGGTTATCAACGCGGCCATGGTCCAGGCCAGACGGTCCCCGAGGTATCTTCTCAGCAGCAGCCCCAGGGACAGCGCGCCAAGGGAGAGGCCGCTATAGGAAACGCCCAGGTTCTCCAGGCCCACCCCCAGGACGGCGAGCACGATGCCGGCGGCCATCATCCCCCACCCTAGTAGGAAGGACCGGCGGTCCTTGATGGGCACGGGGGGCTCGGGAACGCTGCGTATGGCGCGTACGATGTTGAGGCGGGAGATGCGCGCGGTGGCCACGTACACCGTGCCCAGGGTGAGCAGGAAGCCGAGCAGATAGGAATAGGCCAGACCGGTGGGGGTGAAGGTGAAGGAATCCTCTATGGATAGGTCCCCGAACCCGAACATTCCGGAGATGGAGAGGATCATCAGGTAGGCCAGCATCACACCCAGCAGGGTGCCTATCCCGGCGGCCACCGCCCCGTAGATGACACCTTCGTAGGTGAACAGGCGGCGGAGGGTGGAACGGGGCATACCCACCGCTCTGGTGATGCCCATCTCCGACTTGCGCTCCTCCCCCAACATGGTGAAGATGTTGAGCACCAAGGCCATGCCGGCGATGATGGAGAAGGAACCGAACACGAAGAAGAGGGATGTGAAGGCGGACAGTGCCTCCTGACCTTCCTCCAGTATCTCTCCCTTGTCCTGGATGATCTGAAGATCGAGGCTGGGATGGCCCTGGAGGATCGACTGGACCTCCTCCCTGGCCTCGGCCAGGTTCTCCCCGCCCTGCTCGTTGAGGGTCACGAATATCAGATTGCTTCTTCCGGTCTCCCCGGTCCAGGCCTGCAGCGTGCCGCGGTCGACGAACACACTGGAGGATATCTGGAACTGTCCTGAGCTCAGCTGGTAGCCTCCCAGCCCCTCCTCGGAGACGATGCGTTCCACCTGCAATGGGAGCACGTTCGAACCACGGACCAGGAGGATGGGGTCGCCTTCCAATGCGTCCAGTTCCAGCGCCGCTCCAGGCGGCAGGTACGCACCGACGGCCGAGGGGGGATCGGCGAGCATGCCACCCTGTCCATCGTAGAAATGACCGAAGTTGGCCACCATGTCCCCGTCAAGTCCTATCGCCATGTTGCTCAGCGAGGAGAGGCCGCTGCGTTGGTCGAGGAGCACCACGTTCTCCAGGCAGACCAATGACGCATGTTCCACCCATTCGCTACCCTCGAGCTGTTGAACTATGGGAGCAAGCTCCGTATCGTCGAAATAGATATAGCTGGTGGAGAAGCGGGAGCCCAGTACGAGGTCCACCTCTCCCAACCCTTCGGTCACCTCCCCCAATATGAGATTGTCAAGGGTGTCGCTCATGGTGAAGGAGGCGGAGACGATCGCCGTCCCCACCATCAGACCGCATACCACCAATGCGGTGGTGGAAGGTCTTCTCAGGGCATATCGTAATGCCATGGTGAAGGTCACCCGGTTGTTCCGGGCATCCAGAAAGGTCAGGAGCACGATGATCAGTATGTCCATCACCAAGGACAATGCCGTGCTCAGGAAGGCCCACGGGATCATAAGGGCCACCGCGGCCAGAAACACCTTGATCAGCGTGCGCCAACCGGACAACGTCTCATCCCCTGGCGACGATGTCCTGACAGACCGAGCGCACCGTTCCGGACTCGTCCACGATCTCCCCGTCCCGCATGTGTATGATGCGGTCGCATTGCATGCCCACCTCCGGGTCGTGGGTGACGATGATGAATGTCTGGCCGTTCTGCTCGTTCAGGCGGCGCATGAGGGCCATCACATCGTCCGCCGTTCGCTTGTCAAGATCACCGGTAGGTTCGTCGGCCCAGACCAGGGCGGGGGTGTTCACCAAGGCCCGGGCCACAGTGACCCTCTGCCTCTCCCCTCCGGAGAGCGAGGCGGGACGCATGGTGGCGCGTTCCTTGAGGCCCACCGTCTCCAGCAATCGTAAGGCCTTCTCCCTGGCCATTGCGGGGCTATCCCCCGATATCAACAACGGAAGCTCCACGTTCTCCACCGCCGAGAGCACCGGCAGCAGGTTGTAGAACTGGAAGATGAACCCCATGCGCCTGGCACGGAAGCGGGTCTTGGCATTGTCGTCAAGCTCGGTCAGCTCCACGTCCTCTATCCACACCTTCCCCGAGGTGACCTCGTCGATGCCGGAGAGGCAGTTCAGGAGGGTGGTCTTCCCGCATCCGGAGGGGCCCATGACCCCGACCATCTCCCCCTTCTCGATCTCCATGGTGATGCCCCTCAGGGCCTCCACCCTTATGTCCCCGGTCACATAGGTCTTGACGATGTCCTGACAGCGGATGATGGACAATGCTCTCTACCTCAATGACGACAAGTAGGTCAGAAATGGCTATTTAAAATTGCTGACTCCCCCTCTCATAGCAGACTGAGGAAATAGCCGTTGATGAGCAGCAGGAAGATGATGAGCGAGGCGAAGTTGAGCTGTACCTGTCCGATCACCTTTTCACGGTCCAAAGGGTCCACCAGCGTTCCGATCAATCCTGCCGACAGGGGCAGGACGGAGAACAGCAGAAGCCAGGCATAGCCCGGGGCCCCGGAGGGGTCCCAGAGGGTCAGAGCGGCCAGCAGCCCACTGCCCGTCAGCACCGATAGAAGGGAGACCAGGGGACCTTTGTCAGGTCCATACCTCACCAGGAGGTTCCGTTTGCCCCCGGCACGGTCCCCTTCCACGTCCGGCATCTCCACGCTCAGGATGAAGAAGGCCCCGTAGGCCAGGAAGACCGGGGTCAACAGTAGGAATCCCAGGTCCAGAAATCCTTGGGCGCACATATAGCCCATTCCGGGCATGATGATCCCCGCGGCGAACATTGTGGAGATCTCTCCCAGCCCTCGATAGGCCAGGCGCAGGGGGGGAGCAGTGTAGAAGAAACCCAGCAGGTTGCCTGTGATGACGAAGGGCAGAAAATACCAGTCGGGCTGGTAACGCATTTGGAAACCCACTGCGGCGATCAGGGAGCCTAGGATCAGTAGTAGGGATGTCCACAGGGCCACCCGTGCCAGCTCCGGACATTGACGCAAGGCCCCGCTCCCTCCGGAAAGGGGTGTGGGGATGTTGTGGTCGTCGGCATCCTGGTCGAAGTAGTCGTTGCTGAAGGTCAGTGAAAAATGGGCCAGGAAGAACACCAGGTAGCCCCAGAGGAACCTTCCCATGTCCGCAACGGAACCAAGTATGACGGCCAGCAGGAACCCGAGCACGTACAGGATGAGACCGGGCACCAGGAACTGAGGGCGGCACAGCCGCAGGAAGGCCCTGGCGCGACCTTCGAGGAGACCGTTGTTCATAGTATCACCCCAGGGCCAGATACAATACCAGGACCGAGAAGAGCATCCCTCCCAGTATGGTGTTCACATAGGGCAGGTACCAGTAGACCCTCTCGATGGGCTGCCTGCGGTTCAGAAGCAGGGATAATGGTATGGCAGGATAGATGAGGGCGAACAACGAAAGATAATGACCTTCCGCAAGATAAATAGCTAGTACGGCCAATCCGCTCCAGAAGGCCAGGCATAGAGTCAGTGAGGCGCGTTCCCCCAGCAGGACCGCGGTGGTCAGCAGCCCGGCCTTCCGGTCGCACTCGATGTCCGGGATGGCCGAGAAGAGGTGCATGGCCGAGATGTGCAGGAAGCCGGCGACGACCAGTGGCCAGGGCGGTAGGTCCCCTGAGGCCATATGATAGGCCAATATGCCGGGCATGATGTACAGCATGTTCGAACCGAAGTCCAGAATGGGGTGGGCCTTGAGGCGCAGGGGAGGAGCGCTGTAGAAGAAGGACAGGGCCAGGAAGAGGATGAGAAGCGCTCTCTGCATATTGTCCTGGAACAACATGAGCGCCGCGCTCAACCCCAGCACCGACCATAGCGCCAGTACCAATGTCCGCCTCTCCTCTTCCGCCACCAGATGCTCCATGCCCCCCTTCTTGGGGTTCAGCAGGTCGGTGTCCCGGTCGAAATAATCGTTGACCCCGTAGACGAATATGTTGGCCGGAAAGAAGAAGTAAAGAAGGAAGACCAGGAAATCCAGGCGAAGGAGGTCCTGCAGCTCGGAGGCCCCCAGGGCGTAACCTACCACATAGGTCCCGGCGATGTATATCCAGAACCTGAAGCGGGAAACATTGAACAGGAATCGCACGGTCCGGACCACGGACACCTCAGTACCTGGTGGGGACGGTCATAAGGTTCAGCAGGTATCCGGACACGATGCGCCCTATGGAGGGCTTCACCTTTCGATGATAGACCACGAAGGGGTCCACGGCGATCCTGCGGGCGGTGAACCTGTACATGTCCGAGGCGGTCTTGATGGGCAGAAGGAACTTGCGTGGTATGTATCGGAAGCTGGCCTCGGCCTCGTCCTGCCATCGATGATACCTCTCCAACTGGGACCTGATGATCGCCAGGAACGCGGCCGGGTGGCCCCGGGCCTCCTCCTCGCACAAGGAGGTCAATCCGTGCTGTTCAAGCTCCTCCTGTGGGAAGTACGAGCGGCCCAGGGCGCAGTCCTCCTGCACGTCCCTTATGAAGTTGATGAACTGCATGGCCCGACCCAGGCGCATGGCCCCGTGATGCGATCCCTCCGGCAGGTCCATGATGGAGGCCATCATCAGCCCGACGACCTCCGCCGACCCGTAGAGGTACCTTTCCAGCTCCTCGATGGTACGGTAGGAGCTCTTGTAGGTGTCCATGCTCATCGAATCTATGAAGGCGTCCACCCATCTCAGGTCGAACTCCTTGCGCAGGCAGAGCTCGGCGAAGGAATCGACGATCACGTCCCCCGTGGCATCCCCGCTCATGGCCTTGTCAAGACCTTTTCGCATCTCCTGCAGCAGGTCCGGCCGCTGAGGGATGGAGTCCACGTGGTCATCGGCAACGCGCATGAAGCTGTATAGCTTGAAGACGTCGTCCTTGATCGAGCGGGGGAAGAACATGGTGCTGTAGAAATAGGTCTTGCTGCCCCTCTTGAATATGCTGTGCAGTTCCTGTTCAACCATCTGCCACGCCCTCGCATTTGCATTCCTTCAACAGTCCGTTCACTATCTGGGAGGATATCAGCACCATGGGGACCCCTATTCCTGGGTGACAGTAATGACCGGTGTAGTACAGATTGCGCACCTTCTTGCTGCGATGCACTGGACGGAACAGTGCGGTCTGTCTCAGGGTGTGCGTGAGGCCCAGGGCTGTGCCCTTGTAGGCGTTGTACCGCTCCTTGAAATCGTTGAGGGCGAACAGACGCTTAACCTCCACATGGGACCGGATGTCTGTTCCCAGTGTCCGTTCCAGATGCTCCATTATCTGCTGGTAGAACCTCTCCCTGATCTCAGGAGAGTCCTCAAGCCCAGGGGCCAAGGGGACCAGCACGAAGAGGGTCTCCTTTCCCGGGGGCGCCGCCGTGGGGTCGGTCATGGAAGGCACGTTGACATAGTAGGAGGGTGAGCTGGGCCATGTTGCCCTCTCTTTGTCGAATATCTGATCGAAGTTGGCCGCCCAGTCCTGGTCCAGGAACAGGCTGTGATGGGCCAGCTCTGGTACCTTCCTGTCCACCCCCAGGTACATGACGATGGCCGAAGGGGCCAGGACCTTCTTCTCCCAGTATCTACGGTCATAGGTGCGGTCCCTATCGCCCAGTAGTTGGAGCTCGGAATGGGCGTAATCGGCGTTGACCACAACCACGTCCGCGGTGTACTCGCCGCGATCGGTGACCACCTTGCTCACGGACCTTCCCTCGGTCCTTATCCCGGTGACCGGTTCGTTGAAATGGAACCTGACGCCCATCGAGGTGGCCATCTCGTACATGGCCTGGACCACGGCCCTCATGCCCCCTTCAGGATACCAGACCCCCAGGGTGAAGTCTATGTGGCTCATGATGTGGTAGAAGGACGGTGTGTTGGTGGGGGACCCGCCCAGGAAACCGATGGAGTATTCCACGATCTTCTTGGCCTTGTCGCTCTGGAAATGTTTGTTCACGAAGCTGTCCAGGTTCTCGAACATGTGCATCTTGCGGCCCTGTTTCATCAATTTAAAGTCCAAGAGGTCGGACAGCTTGCTATAGTCCCTGTACAGCAGCTCGAGTATGGCCGTATCATACTTCTCCTTGCTCTGCTCCAGATACTTCTTGAGCTTCTCCGCACCCCCATCCTCAAGTCCATCGAAGAGCCGGTAATTGCTTTCCATGTCCGCGGAGATTTCCACCACCTTGCCGTCGTGGAAGAAGATGCGGTAGGCGGGGTCCAGTCTTTGTAGCTTGAACAGTTCCTTGGGGTCCTTGCCGAACTCCTGAAAGAACCGTTCGTAGACGTCGGGCATCAGGTACCATGACGGGCCCATGTCGAAGGTGTACCCACCTTCGGTATAGACGCTTGAACGGCCTCCAGCCATCTCGTTCTTCTCCAGGACCAGCACCTCGTCGCCCTCCTTGGCGGACAGCAATGCTTGCGCCAGCCCACCGAACCCTGCCCCTATGATCAGTACTTTCAACGATGAAAACCCCCTTGGCCAGTTCAAGGTAAGGTTCGCTTTGAGTATTTCTTATTTATAGGTTTCTTAGAGATCCGATGAAAAATTCGTACCAAGAAGAACGTCGAAGATCGTGTACAGGTTTCGTAACGAAAGCTTTCTTTCCAGTGATTGTATAATTATGTTCATTACACCCCATAAATGCTATATATCGCTTGTTCTTATCCTTAATCTCATGAACAATGCCGTCAGGTTCACTCTCGGAGTGGATGATATCCCCAAGCGCTGGTACAACATCGCCGCCGATTCCCCCGTTCCCATACCGCCGCCCTTGAACCCGGGTACCAACCAACCGATCAAGCCGGAGGAGATGGAGGCCATCTTTCCTCGGAACCTTATAGAGCAGGAGATGTGCCAGGACCGTTACGTCGACATTCCTGAGGAGGTGCGGGACGCCTACATCATGTTGAACCGTCCCTCCCCATTGGTCCGGGCGGTGCGTCTGGAGAAGGCGTTGAAGACACCGGCCAAGATATTCTACAAGCGGGAGGACCTGAGCCCCTGCGGCTCGCACAAGCCCAACACCGCGATCGCCCAGGCCTACTACAACATGGTGGCAGGGACCGAGCACATCACCACCGAGACCGGGGCCGGCCAATGGGGTTCCGCGTTGGCCTTGGCCTGCTCGGTCTTCAATATGAGCTGTAAGGTCTTCATGGTCCGCGTCTCCTACGACGGCAAGCCCTACAGGCGCTACGTCATGCAGGTCTACGGTGCCGATGTCTATCCCTCCCCCAGCCCGGAGACGAAGTACGGTCGTACGCTACTGGAGAAGGACCCCAACAACCCTGGAAGTCTGGGCATAGCCATCAGCGAGGCCATAGAGATGGCCGTGACCACGCCCAACACCAAGTACAGCCTCGGTAGCGTGCTCAACCACGTCATGTTGCATCAGACCGTCATCGGGCAGGAGCTGCTTACTCAGCTGGAGATGGCCGACGTGGTCCCCGATTACATGATCGGCTGTGTCGGTGGTGGGAGTAACTTCGCCGGGTTCTCCTTCCCCCTATTGGGTCAGAAGATAAAGGGGAAGGTGGATACCGAGTTCATCGGGGTCGAGCCGACCTCGGTGCCCTCCTTGACCGAGGGCGATTATCGTTACGACTTCGGGGACACGGCCGGAATGACCCCCCTACTGAAGATGTACACCTTGGGTCACGAGTTCATCCCCTCGCCCATTCACGCCGGAGGCCTGCGCTATCACGGCATGGCCCCCAGTGTCAGTCTGTTCAAGGACCTCGGCCTGGTGAAATCGGTCACAGTGGACCAGATAGATACATTCTCCGCCGGCATCCAGTGGGCCTTGGCGGAGGGCGTCATCCCCGCCCCGGAGACCACACATGCCATACGGGTGGCCATCGACCTGGCGCTCGAGGCTAAACGCAAGAACGAGGAGAAGATCATCGTCTTCAACTTCTCAGGCCATGGCCTATTGGACCTGGTTGGATACGATAAGTATCTGAGCGGACAGATGAAGTGAGATGATCTGACGGGGGGGGTCCCCCGCGTCCAAATTTTTTTTATTTATGCCGTCCTTTTATTAATAACCTTAATTATCGAAGAACGTCTTGGTCGGACAAGGGTATGGAGGGAAGGTCCTGAGCGGGGAGCTAGACATCGTCACCGGAACGAAGTTCCACTCCATGGACGTTCGGTCGACCTATGGTCATTTCACCTTGGACCATGGCCGCATATATATGATCATCAACGAACGTACGGACAAGACCCTGGCATTGATCAGCGGCATGGCCTCGGCGGGCAAGGAGATCATCTGCGTCAGCCGCATGCATCCCGACCTTATCCGTGAGCGCTATCCCCTTCAGGGGATACGGGCGGTATGGTTGAGCGGGACGGGTAACTCGCCTCGGATATCACCGGATCAGCTGGACGAGGTGGTGCGGGAGATCTCCGACTTCGTCTGGTCACGGAAGAACGCGGTGGCCGTGCTGGACGGGCTGGAGTACATCTCCCTGTACACCGACTTCCGTTCGCTCAACATCTTCTTGGAGGAGCTCAACGACGTGGTCATGGCGTCGCGGTCAATCCTTTTGATACCAGTAGACCCCCGTCTATTCGATCCCTGTCAGTTGGCCCGTCTGCGGCGCTTTGCGGAGATCCTGCGCTGAGCACCCCGGTGTCGAAACGGGGAAAGGCTCCCCAGAGACGCTGCAGGTCCTTCTCCTCCAATGTCAGAGGGTCGATGGACACGATGAGCTTTCCATGGGAGTCGGAGAGCATCTTCCCGATCTCCTGAAGGGACCTGATGATGCTGCCCATGTCGTTCCACAGCAGAAGGTACTCCAGTCCGTCGAGGTAGAACCGTTCCTGCCCTTCCTTGATCTCGGCCCTCACCTGCTTGACCAGTTTGGAGACGTTCTTGGGGCAGATGGTGCCCTTCTGCTTGACCCCGCTCAACCAGTGGAACTTGGAGTTGACCATACCGTACTTCTCCACCACGTACTCGGGGTGCAGACGGGTGATGCACACTCCCTCCCTGCCCGAGAGATATCTTGAGAACATCTGAAAACCGCTGCGGGGGTATCCCTCCACCAACAACGAGACATGGTCCTCCTTCATTTCTTCCATAGCTTCATCCTCCATTTATTACCCCTAATCTTCGATTTGACCGTATATAAAGGGGTTTTGAGCATGCTACTTTCACCATCTGAGAATCGGAGGCCGAAGGCCATATGGAAGGTTATTGATAGATGTAAGTGGATTTTGCCTCGTGAACCGTGGCGTCAATAGGTCGCTGTTGACGGTGAAGGAGCGCGTGCTATTGCATCTCTTGTTCCAACAGCGGTTCTCTATGGACTCCGATTCCCCCAAGACCGTCACCCAGGAAGGTATAGCGGAGGCGGTGGATGTAGGCCGGAACAACGTGGCCAAGGTCCTGGCGGAACTGGTCAATGAAGGGGCGATCGAGGTGTCCACTCGGCATGTCAAAGGACTTCCAAGTGTGAGAAAGGTCTATTTCCTGACCCCCGCAGGGCTGGAGGATGCCAGGAGCATCAAGGCGGACCTGGAGACCACGGTCATCGACATCATCGATCTGCACGGCGCTCGTCATCGGGACGAGATGGGGCATCTTGGCAACTATCTTCCCAAGCGATATGACCTGCTGGAGCTGGTCCTGGGCGTGTCGCAAGGCTGCATCGACTGCCGGTCCTTCCATGAGAACCGCATGAGGGAGGAGCGCCGCTTCGTGGACTTCACCGACAAGAAGCCAGCGGTTCGGAACTTCTTCGGTCGGCAGAAGGAAATTGGTCTGCTGGGGGACCTCCTGACCTCGGAGGTGGCCCGAATGGTGGTCATCAACGGTATCCCGGGCATAGGGAAGACCACGTTGCTGGCCAAGTTCGCCCAGACCGTGCGGGAGAGCACCAACGTCTTCTGGTACAAGGTGCATGAATGGGCCAATCTCAAGGCTCTGCTACGCCCTCTGGCGGAGTTCCTTTCCCAGATGGGAAGGAGGAATCTCGAATGGTATCTGAACCAGACCGAGAAGCCCATGGTGGGTGAGGTCTCCCACATCCTTGAGGCGGACCTGAAGGACCTCTCTGTCCTGCTCATCTTCGATGACGTGCACAAGGCGGACACGACGGTGACGGAGTTCCTGAACGCGCTGCTTAGCGTGCTGGAGGGACTGGAGCACGTGCGCGCTGTAAGCACCGCCCGCGAGCTTCCCTCCTTCTACTCCCGCTCCTTGGTGTTTAGCGGTCAGGTGATCGAGGTCAACCTGGAGGGTCTGGACCAGGAGAGCAGCGAGCGCATGCTTCGTTCCCGCGGACTGCGGGAGGGGGACCTGGAGAAGGTCTTTCAGATGACCAACGGCCATCCCCTGTTCCTGGAACTGATCGACGACCCCCAGCTGGCCTTGGGGAAGAACATACGCATATTCATCGAGCAGGAGGTCTTCTCCCGTCTGGGGGTGGCGGAGCGCAAGATCATGAGCATCGCGGCGGTCTTCCGTTACCCCGTGCTCATCGACGCCTTCTTCATCATGGAAGAGGAGATCCAGAGCGCGGCGGGCATGGAAAGGGTGGAGATGGACGGGACCGATTATGCCGTGAGCTACGAGGCCGTGGACTCCCTCCTGTCCAAGGCCATCATCTATGAGTCGGTGGGGCGCCTGATAGGTATGCATGACCTGTTACGGGAGTTCTCCCTATCCCGCCTCACGCTCCGGCAGCGGCGCGTCTATCATAGGGCCGCGGCACGTTACTATCTTCAGGACGGCTCCGCCCCGGCCAGGGTGGAGGGGCTTTACCATTCCATCATGGCTGGGGACCTACCCACCGCCATCTCCATCGCCTCGGGGGACGGGCGGTCCATCATCAACAAGGGCTATGCCACTCAGTTCTCACCATTGCTGGACCGCCTGTTGAGGGACGCGGAGGGTGCCATGGGGGAGGACCTCACGGACATCGAGATGCTGCAGGGGGAGGTGCTCTACCTGCAGGGGGAGTGGGACCGGGCCATCGATGTGTTGGAGGACCTGCGTCGCAAGGTCCCCGGGGAAAAGGATGCCCGCATACTGAGCGAGATCAATCGTTTGATCGGGGTCATCCATCTCAATCGCGGGGACTACGAGAGGGCCATGACCTATCTTCGGACGGGGATGGACATCTGCCTTCATAGTGGCGACCGCTCCACGTTGGCCGACATACTGTATGATGTCGGAGGGTTGCTGGAGCGCCGGGGCCGCAGCGAGGAGGCCCTGGCCCATTTCGAGAAAGCGCGCGTCATGGCGCTCGAACTGGCGGACGACCTGGCCCTGGGCAAGGCCTTGTATGGTCTGGGCAGGGTCCATGCCACCATGGGGGAGTACGGTAAGGCCATCGTCCACAAGAAGGAGGCCCTGAGCGTGCTGGAGCGCCGGGGGGACACCACGATGATGGCCAAGGCCTGCGTGAGCATCGGTAACGACCTGTGCATCACCGGTGCCAGCGTGGAGGGGGCCAGGTATCTGGAGCGCTCCATGGAGCTGGCCAACGCCGTGGGAGACCTCAGCACTGTAGGCCATTCCATGGCCAACCTGACCGGCTGCAGGATAGGGCTGGGGGACCTAGAGGGCGCAGAGGACCTGGTCCGGGGCTGCGTCCCCATCTCCATCAAGTTGAACGATCCCCTCATGACCTCCATGCTGCGCTTCTATTCCGGGTTCATCAGTTCCAGCCGGGGGGACTGGGAAAAGGCCAGGGAGGAGTTCATGGTGGCCACGGACATCCTTCGCGAGCTGGATTCCCCGGTCCGTTTGGGACAGCTGCTCATGGATATTGCGGACCTCAGCCTTCAGCACAATGAATTGGACGAGGCCATGGTCCTGCTGCAGGAGGCCTTGGACATCGCCAGCCGCATCGGTCATCAGAAGATGCTGCAACAGGTAAGGGAAAATATGGAAAGGTTGTGTACATAGGCATGTACACTTGTTCGTTCCGGGCTCAGCCCTCAAAGGGAGATGGCGTGGGGGTCAAGGAACGGTATGGCGTGGGGGTCAAGGAACGGTATGGCGTGGGGGTCAAGGAACGGTATGGC
>JAFGPG010000019.1 GCA_016926075.1 Methanomassiliicoccales archaeon | reverse complement strand
ATAATTTTTATGGCCGCTGTATCAAATCTTTAGCATCGATCTCGGAACAACATCAACTATACTATATACGCAGACCACAAAGGATATGACCGCTCTCCAGCTATTACGCTTCCAGATGCGCGAGCTTTTCGAGCCGGCCAGCGTAGCGGTGATCGGCGCCTCCCAGGAGAGCAACAAGGTAGGGCACATCATCCTGCGGAACATCATCGAATCCGGTTTCCGGGGGCCACTGCACCCGGTCAACCCGCGCTACCAGGAGATATTAGGGCTCAAATGTTACCCCACCGTGACCGACGTCCCCGATGAGGTGGAGATGGCCGTGGTCGTTGTTCCCGCCAAATTCGTGCTGCAGGTCATGGAGGATTGCGGTCGCAAGGGGGTCAAGGCGGCCATCGTCATCAGCGCCGGTTTCAAGGAAGTGGGGAAGGAAGGGGCGGAGCTGGAGTCCCGGCTGGGCGAGATCGCCCAGCGCTACGGGATACGTGTGCTGGGCCCCAACTGCCTGGGCCTTGTGAACACCCATCACCACATGAACGCCACCTTCGCCAAGGAATCCCCCAAGCAGGGCAACATCGCCATATCCTCGCAGTCCGGGGCCATATGCGTGGTGATCCTGGACTGGGCGGCCAGCATCAACATCGGGTTCTCCAAGTTCATCAGCGTGGGCAACAAGGTGGACCTTGACGAGGGTCAGCTCCTGGAGTTCCTGAGGGACGACCCGTACACCAAGGTCATCGGCATGTACATTGAGGGCACCGACCGGGGGAGGGAGTTCCTGCACCAGGCGGAGATGACCTCCCGGGTGAAGCCCATCATCGCCCTCAAGGCCGGCCGCACCAGCAGCGGGGCCAAGGCCGCCTCCTCCCACACCGGGGCCATGTCCGGCAGCGACAGGGTCTACGACGCGGCCATGAGACAGGCCGGGGTAGTCCGGGTGAAGAACATCGAGGAGATGTTCGACCTGCTGCAGGCCTTCTCCACCATGCCCCTGCCCCAGGGGGAGGGGGTGGCCATCGTGACCAACGCCGGCGGGCTGGGGGTCATGGCCGCGGACGCCTGCTCGGACCACGGTCTCGCCCTGGCCTCATTCGAGCCCGCTACGGTGGAGGAGCTGAGGAGCAAGCTGCCCCCGGCGGCCAGCCTGTACAATCCCATCGATGTGGTGGGGGACGCCGATTCCCAGCGCTACGACCAGGCCATACGCACGGTCATGAAGGACCCCAACGTCTCCTGCGTGGTGGCGCTACTGGCGCCCACGGACCTGGTGGACATCTCCTCCGTGGCCGAGACCCTGACAGCCTTCGCCGGCTCCTCGCCCAAGCCCATCGTCACCTCCTTCGTGGGGGGCAAGGAGATGGCCGGCCCCATCGAGATGCTGAAGACGGCGGGCATTCCCAACTATCCCTCCCCGGACCGGGGCATATACGCTTTGGCCGCAATGATCGAGCACCGACGGAACATGGACCGGGCGGAGCAGGCGGTCATCAGACGCCTGGAGACGGACCAGGACATGGTGAGCGATGTCCTGCGCAAGGTGCGCGCCGAGGGCCGGCTGCAGCTCAGCGAGGCAGAGGGCAAGCGCATCCTGAAGGCCTACGGCATCTCCACGCCCCAGGAGGGAGTGGCCAAGGACCTGCCCGCGGCACTGGCACTGGCCCAGGAGATCGGCTATCCGGTGGTGATGAAGGTGGAGTCGCCGGACATCGCCCACAAGACGGACGTGGGAGGGGTGGTGCTGGACATCGATTCCCCCGAGGAGCTGGAGCGTTCCTACGAGGTCATGCTCAGCCAGGTGCGGGAGAGGCTGCCCCGGGCCAGGGTGACCGGGGTCTCGGTGCAGAGGATGATCAGGGGGCGGGAGGTCATCGTGGGAATGGTGCGCGACGAACAGTTCGGACCGGTGATCACCTTCGGTCTGGGAGGGATATTCGTGGAGATCATGAAGGACGTGACCCAAGGCATAGCCCCACTGGACAATGCCGAGGCGGAAAGGATGGTGCGCTCCATACGGGCCTATCCCATGCTCACCGGGGCCAGGGGCCGCCGGCCGGGGGACATCAAGGCCCTGGTGGACGTGATCATGAGGACGTCCCAGCTGGCCATGGAGTTCCCGGAGATAGAGGAGCTGGAGATGAACCCCGTGATGGTGGGGGACGAGGGGACGGGAGTGACGGCGGTGGACGCCTTGGTGACGATAAGGGGAGAACGACAATGAGGTCTCTGTACCTAGGTTCAGTGGTGGAGAGGTCGGGCAAGTCCATGGTGACCCTGGGCCTGGCCAAGAACCACCCAGGCAAGGTGGGCTTCTTCAAGCCCTTCAAGGAACGTTTGATGCGACAGGGGGACCGGGTCATCGACCAGGACGCCTATCTCATACGCCAGGTTCTCAAGCTGGAGCGGCCGGAGGAGATGCTGTGCCCCTTCACCTACGACATCTTCAGGCCGGTGCGCATGGACGACGTGATCGCCGCCTACGGCAAGGTGACCTGCGATTGCGACCTGATGCTCATCGAGGGGACCAGGGAGGTGACCACCGGCTACCTCAACGACGTGTCCGGGCTGGCCATCACCGAGGCCACCCGCTCCGACCTCATACTGATATCCACGCCCGAGCCGGCCGCCCTGGACAAGATCGCCATGCTCAGCAAGCTGGTTGCCGGCTATGACATCAACCTCAAGGGGGTCATACTCAACAAGACCGACGACCTGGCCGTGTCCAACTTCCTCGAGGGGAAAGGGGTGAAGGTCCTGGGATGCGTGCCGCACATCCCGGAGATGACCTATTTCACGGTCAAGGAGGTGGCGGAGGCGCTCTCGGCGGACGTGGTGGTGTGCGAGGACCACCTGGACCTGGTGGTGGAGGGCATGTTCATCGGGGCCATGACCATGGAGATGGCACTGAAGTACATGCGCCGGCACCGGCGCAAGGCCATCATCACCGGGGGGGACCGCTCGGACATACAGCTGGCCGCGCTGTCCACCGACACCTCCTGCCTCATCCTGACCGGAGGGCTGTACCCGGCCAGCCAGGTGGTGTCCAGGGCCTATGACAGGGGCATTCCCATCCTGGTCACCCGCTACGACACCCTGACCACCTCGGAGATGGTGGACCACCTCATCGCCCGGATCGAGCCCGAGGACGCGGAGAAGGTGAGGCTGGTGGAGAAGGCCATCGCGGACAACGTGGACCTGGAGGAGGTCTACCGCTAGCCGGGGAGAAGGTTTATAGTCCCCCCGGGCATGCCTGGCACATGGTCAAAGAAGTCAGGGCAGCGCACATACTCGTGGCCAAGGAGGACCAGGCCAAGGACCTTCTGCAGAAGATCAAGGCCGGTACCAGCTTCGCCGATCTGGCCAAGAAGCATTCCATGTGCCCCTCCGGAAGGAAGGGCGGGGACCTGGGCTGGTTCGGCAAGGACATGATGGTGAAGGAGTTCGAGGACGCCGCCTTCAACAACGCCAAGGGGCAGGTGGTGGGGCCGGTCAAGACCCAGTTCGGCTGGCACCTCATCCAGGTCCTGGACCAGAAGTGATCTCAGTCCTCCAGCGCCACCGTGCTGGAGCCGTCCTCCCTCTCCGCCACCTTGAGCACGGCGCTCACGTTGTCCTTGACGTCGTCGATGTGCGTGATCAGCAGTATCTGGCGGAACTGCCTCTGCAGCTGGGCCAGGGTCTCCAGGATGTTCCTCTTGCGGTTCTGGTCCTGTGAGCCGAAGATCTCGTCCAGCACCAGGAAGTTCATCTGGCTTCCGGAGCGGTCCATGATCATGTGGGAGATGGCCAGGCGCAGGCAGAGGTTGGCCAGGTCCACCTCCCCCCCGGAGAAGCGCTCCAGGGAATGCTCTTCCCCCTGATCGTACAGGTACATCTGATAGTCCTCGTCCAGACGTATGCCGCCGTACTTGCCGTCGGTCAGCTGGGTCAACAGGTCCGAGGAGACCTGGGAGAGGGTGGGGGTGATGCGGGAGACCACGTTCTCCTTGAAGCCCCTCATGACCTGGCCCAGGCGATTGAGCAGCTCCTGTTCCGCCCGATGCTCGGCATGCCTCTCCCTTAT
>JAFGPG010000079.1 GCA_016926075.1 Methanomassiliicoccales archaeon | reverse complement strand
GGAACGGCCCATATCAGGGCATAACTTCAAAAGTTTATATAGGACCACATTTTATGGAAAATCGATGGCAGTCCGAAGCCTTGCTGGTATGGACTTCGATTCCAACATATACCTTCTGACCGGCGAGGATCCGGTCCTGGTCGACACAGGTACCGGGATGCATCATCGGGATGTCATGAATTGGCTGTCCTATATTGTTAGGCAGAAAAAGGTGCGCCGGATCGTGCTCACCCACCGTCATTACGACCACTGTGGCGGGGCCGCCGACCTGGCCCGTGAGCTGGAGGCCGAGGTCTTCGTGCACAGGAACGATGCGAGGGCCGTGAGGGAGGGTGACCCCCTACAGACATTGGCCTCGATGTTCGGGGTGACCGGAAGGGGCGTAGAGGTCACCGAGATGGAGGGCGGGGAGGTTTTCAGCACCGGGGACTCCGACTTCGAGGTGATATTCACCCCCGGTCACACCGCCGGGAGCATCAGTCTTTGGGAGGACCGGAAACGCATACTCCTACCCGGGGACACAGTGTTCGTGGGGGGCGTCGGACGCTGGGACCTGCCAAGCGGTAATTTCGAGCAACTCGTCAGTTCCGTCAAAAAGCTTTTATCCCTCGCCCCTCAGGAGCTATATCCAGGACACGGGGACCACTGTCAGAGCGGGGGTCAAGAAACCATTTTGGAGGCATTAAATTATCTGGGAGAGGCTTAAATGGACATAATCAAGTGCAAGGATGCCAACTGCGATAATTGCACCGTATCCAAGCATGATCTGGAACACGTCCTGTCAATGCTCCGATTCGGAAGGCTGGTCGTTTACCCTACAGAGACCCTCTACGGCCTGGGGGCGGACCCCTTCGACGAGACGGCGGTCAAGAAGGTCTACATTGCCAAAAGGCGACCGTTCGACATGCCCCTCTCCATCGCCGTCCATGATATCTCAATGGCCGAGGAGATCGCCGAACTGGAGGAGAACGCCTACCGACTGGCCAAGGCCTTCATGCCCGGACCCCTCACGCTATTGCTGAAGAAGAGGTCCGTGCTCCCGGACATCATCACCTCATCGTACCCCGAGGTGGGCATCAGGATACCCGACCATCCTTTCGCCCTGCGCATGCTCGAGGAGTTCGGTCCCATCATCTCCACCAGTGCCAACAGGCACTCCCATCCCCAGCCCACCGACGTGGAGACCGCCATTGCCGATCTGGGCAACAGTGTGGCCACCTACGTGGACTGCGGCCCCTGCAGGCTCGGCACGCCGTCCACCATCGTGCAGGTCATCGACGGGACCGTAGAGATCATAAGACATGGCGCCATTCCTAAAGAGAAGATCGAAAATGTACTTGTTGGATGAGCACGCCCTGGACTGCATTCGCAAGGCAGGGCGCCTGTCCGCCGAGGCCAGGGAACTCGGTCGGTCCCTGGTGGGCGAGGGGGTCAGGCTCCGGGATGTCGCGGACCAGATGGAGCATCACATAATGGAGCACGGGGGCGGACTGGCCTTCCCCGTCAACATCAGCCTCAACGAGACCGCCGCCCATTTCACCCCCAATTCCAATGACGACAAGGTCTTCCAGAACGGCGACCTGGTCAAGTTGGACGTGGGGGCCCAGGTTGACGGATACCTGGGGGACACAGCCACTACCGTGGAGGTCTCCACCCGCAACTGGCAGCCCTTGATCCAGGCCTCGGTCAGGGCCTTGGAGATGGCCCTGGAGATGGCCAAGGAGGGCATCTCCGTAGGGACCATCGGCGGGGTCATCGAACGCAGCATCAAGGAGACGGGCTTCAGACCAGTGAGCAACCTGAGCGGGCATGAGATGAAGAGGTACAACCTCCATGCCGGGCTGTCCATACCCAACATCGACGATGGGACCGTCACCAAGGTGCAAGGTAACATGCTGCTGGCCATCGAACCCTTCGCCACCAATGGGCACGGGCAGGTGACCAATGGCCGGTCCGGCAACATCTATAGGGTGCTGCGGGACAGGCCTTTGAGGGACGCGGAGGCCGCCAAGCTGTTCCAGAGGATCAAAGAGGAGTTCAACACCCTCCCGTTCTGCGAGCGCTGGTGCGACCGGTTCCAGCCCGACTCCGCCCGTCTCCTTCGGGTGTTGCATCGGCACGGTCTCATCTCCACATATCCAGTGCTGATCGAGATACAGCAGGGTATGGTATCCCAGGCGGAGCACACCGTACTGGCTGGTAACGGTCACGCCGAGATAACCACCATCTGAGCGCGAATACATTTATTAAGGACGGTACCTTTTTCCGCCCTCACGCGAGGGTAGCCAAGCTCGGTCAAAGACGCCAGTGGCGTCGACCAAAGGCGACAGACTCAAGATCTGTTCCTGCAGAGGTTCGCCGGTTCGAATCCGGTCCCTCGCACTACCTCTAACGACATCCTCGACCCTTCGACGTTATCTTAACTATCGAGCGTACATATCGATCGTACATGGGACGCGAAAGGACCGCGGAGGAGATGATGGAGGTCAACCTACTCCGCTGGAACGAGAAGGCACTGGCCAACCAGACATCCCGGTTCTACGACCTGGAGAGGTTCTTGGAAAAAAAGGACAGTCTGCTGCCCATCGAGATCGAGGAGGTGGGGGACGTGACAGGGAAGGACCTCCTACACCTGCAATGCCACTTGGGGTTGGATACCCTTTCCTGGGCTGGGAGGGGAGCCAAGGCCACCGGGGTGGACTTCTCTCCTCAGGCTATCCGTATTGCCCGAGAACTGAGCCATAGGATCGATGTCCAGGTCAAGTTCATCGAGAGCGACATATACCGCATGGATTCCGTACTGGACCGGGAATTCGACATCGTATATACCAGTTACGGGGTGCT
>JAFGPG010000078.1 GCA_016926075.1 Methanomassiliicoccales archaeon | reverse complement strand
GAGTTCGCCTTCCACGTGACGGCCACGGCCACCGATACCGAGGTGCAGATACCGTTCTACAGGGTGACGGTCGGGGAGGACGACGGCAACGGCATCGTCCACGATTCGGAAGCGATAGCACCCCGCAACTTCACCGGCGTCACGACGCATACGGAGTTCAAGTACGACCACATCATCGAGGGATGGGACCCCGCCAGTGAGGCGGAGGACCCGCGCATCATGCTGGAGAACGGCATCATACACGCGGTCTTCATCCCCGAGGTGGTGGAGGACTGGTACTCCGCGCAGTTCCTGAGGGAAGAGGTGGAGAACGGCACAGGGCTGGCGGAGTTCGAGACGGAGGAGGGCGTGGCGGAGGTGAGGGACACTGACGAGGTGCCCAACAAGGCCATGCTGTTGACCAGGGACCGCATCACCTTCCGCGATAACTGGCAGCGTACCGGAATGCTCACCTGGGTGAGCAATGTGACCGTGGACGGCAGCGAGGAGCTGGTGGTCTATCAGGTCCACGCCGGCTCCCGCCATCTATTGCCGGATAACGTTCCCAACGGTCACGTGCGTTCCATCGTTCTGCTTGGTGGATACATCTACCCGGTGGGCGAGAGCGTGATGCACGACCCCACGGTGGACATCGGCGCCATCACCGTGGAGATGTCCCCTACCATCCCCATCCTGGTGACCATCATCATCGCCATCGCGGTGGTCATATGCGTGGGCCTGGTGGTGGTGGCCGGGATCATCCTGTACACCCAGAGGAAGAACCGCGGGCGCATGCAGGTCCCTCCGCCCTACCGTTGAGCGTTGGGGGGTCCCTCCCAAACCTCTTCAATATTTTCTCATCCGGTGCCCCAGCACCTCGATCTCCTCCTCCTTGTCCAAGGAGTGGTCGTAGTTCTTGCGCAGCTGCAGCATGTTGAGATGGTCGAACCCCTGGTCCAGGTAGAAGCGCAGGGCCTCCTCGTTGCGGGGGATGACGTCCACGAACATCGCCAATATATCCTTCTCCATCATCATCTCGTCCAGCCGCTTCAGGGCTTTGGAACCGGTGCTCCGTCCCCGGAACTCCGGAAGCACGTACAGCTCCTCGAGCCACGCCGCCCGATGCCCCCCATACCGCAGGGCGAGGAATCCGGCAAGCCGATGCTCGCACCAGATGCACAGCACCTCATGGTCCCGGCCCTCCCATTCCTCCAGGCAGCTTAGGGAGTCCTGGTCCGTCTGCATGTAGCTCTGGGAAGAGCTGGTCAACCGGCGGTGGAAGTTGTAGAAATCGGTGATCATGCGCACCACCGGGAGGCGGTCCTCCGTCCGCATGGGGCGCAGCGATATCTCCATGTTCCCTGAGAGCGGGCAGCTCGTAGATATGCCTTAGTCCCCGCGCCCTATCTCCATCATGCGCTCCAAGGGCCTCCTGGCAGCCTCGATGGTCTCCGGGGAGAGCTCTATCTCCGGGGAAAGCGTCTCCAGGGCCTTGAGCAGGGAGGGACCGTCGATGCGCTTCATGTTCGGGCATACGGCGCTCGGGATCGGGTAATACCTCTTGCCGGGGCACACCTTGCTCAGGCGGTAGGTCATGTCCATCTCCGTGCCCACGATGAACTCCTCAGCCTCGGAGGACCTCACGTACTTGATCATGCCCTCGGTGGAGGAGACGTGGTCCGCCAGGTCTATGACCTCAGGGGTGCACTCCGGGTGCACTATGAGCTTGGCCTGGGGGTGCTTCCCTTTGATCTCCATGACCTCCCCCACCGTGATATCGTGATGGGTGGGGCAGTACCCCGGCCAGAGCAGGATCTCCTTGTCCGGGTGGAACCTTTGTACGTACGCCCCAAGGTTGCGGTCAGGCACGAAGATGATGCGCTTCTGCGGTATGCTCCCCACCACCTTGACCGCGTTGGAGGAGGTGCAGCACACGTCCGCCAGCGTCTTCACCGCCGCCGAGGTGTTGACGTAGGCCACCACGGCCGCCTCCGGATACCTTTCCTTGATGGGGGCCAGCTCCACGTCGGTGCACATGGCGGCCATGGGGCACATGGCCTCCGCGTCAGGGAGAATGACCTTCTTCTGTGGGGATAGTATCTTGGCGCTCTCGGCCATGAAGTCCACGCCGCAGAAGATGATGACCTCCGCATCGGTGCTGGCCGCCTGCTGCGAGAGCCCGAGGGAGTCGCCCACGAAATCGGCGAGGTCCTGTATCTCCGGCGGCTGGTAGTTGTGCGCCAGGATGATGGCCTTGCGCTCCGCCTTCAGCTCCTGGATGCGCTCCTCGACGTTCATTCGGCCAACTCATACCAAGAACCGTATAAATATTTACTTGACCAGTGGCAAGAACGGGTGCCATAACGAAACGATTTTGTCCCCATCGGTCACTTACCATCCATATGGATGGTCCTGTCCTTCAATGGCTGCTTGCAGGGGATCCCGTCCTGAGGGCCGTGGTGCATCGGGACCTTCTCGATGACCCGTCCAAGATGGACGGGGTGGCCGCTGATCCGAGGATACAGGCCATGTTCCGTAATGTGAGCGATTGGCCCTGGCCGATATTGACCAGTCATAAGAGCGCCGGTCATCCCATTCACCAGCTCGCCTTCCTGGCCGAACTGGGGGTGGACCTGGAACGGAGTGTCGGGGACGGGCTGCTCAGGAGCATGACGGATACCATGGCGGACGGCCTTCCCCGTCTCCTGACCAACGTCCCGGAGAGGTATGGAGGTTCCGGGAAAAACGAATGGGCCTGGGCACTTTGCGACGCCCCTCTGGTCCTCTATTCGCTCTGGCGATGCTTCCCCTCCTTCGACGGGGAGGTCGGCATGAGGACACTGATCTCACTGTCCCGGGAGAACGGCATGCCCTGCCGGGTGTCGCCCGAGCTGGGGAAATGGCGGGGACCGGGAAGGAAGGACGACCCCTGCCCTCTGGCCTCGTTGTACACCTTGAGGGCGGCAAGGTGGTCCAAAGAAAAGGCGAGCGAGGACCTGGCCAGGACCATCTCCGATTCCCTACTGAGCCTGTGGGAAGGTAGCCGTGAGAGGCACCCCTACATGTTCTTCATGGGCACCGACTTTCGTAAGCTCAAGCTCCCTTTCGTCTGGTACGACATCCTGAGCGTGGCGGACGCCCTCAGCCTCTGCCCCTGGGTGCATGATGATGGGCGTTTTCAGGAGATGATCTCCGTGATCGACCTCCAGCGGGATGCCGAGGGCCGCTACACCCCGGGATCTGTGTGGACCAGCTGGAAGGGTTGGGACCTCTGTCAGAAGAAGGAGCCCTCGCGGTGGGTGACGTTCGTGGTGGAACGCCTGCACCGCAGGGTGGAATAGGTCCCCGATCACCTCAGGATGGCGTCAAGCTTCTTGGCCACGGCATCCCAGTTCACGTGGTTCCAGAACGCCTCCACGTACTTGGGCCGCAGGTTCTTGTAGTCGATGTAGTAGGCGTGCTCCCAGACGTCCAGGGCCATGAGCACACGGAAGCCGGGGATGGCGTTGACGTTGTGCTTCTCCACCTGCATGATGAGGGGCTTGTGCGTGGCGAGACAGTAGACCAGCACCGCCCAGCCGGAGCCCTCGGCCCCACCGGCCACCGCGCTGAACTCCTTCTTGAAGCGATCGAGGGAGCCGAACTCTTTGTTCAGTTCATCCAGCAGCCTGCCCTTGGGCTCTCCTCCCTTGCCCGCGGGGGCCAGGTTCTCCCAGAAAACCGAGTGCAGGTAATGCCCTCCCACCTGGAAGGAGAGGTCCTTCATGAGCGCCTTCCAGTCCAGGTCCGCGCCGTCCGCCCGGGCCTTGTCCATCTTGTCCAGGAGGGCGTTGGCCGCGTTAACGTAGGCGGCGTGATGCTTGGTGTGATGCACGGTCAGCTGCTCCTCGCTGAGGAAGGGTGCGAGGTCCTTGTATCCGTAAGCGAGCTGGGGCAGCTCGTATCTCTTCTTCTGCTCCATGGTAAAACTCCTAGAAATACATCGTAACTGTTACCTCATAACCGTTTTGGTCCAGGCCACGGGGGTCGACGAAGGCTTGCTCTCAGGACCTGTTGGCCTCTGGGTCGATGGTCCCATCGCTCCCCTCTTGAGGGGGAGAACGGGAGTACCAGGACCATATCCTGCCCGCCTCCTCCCGGTCCACGTCCTTGATCCGGAACTCCTTGCCGGAGGGGGAGGACAGGACGGCGGCGCGCACCGTCCTCAGCCCGCCGAAGCGCTGGAAGGGATTGGCCTGCAAAGTAAGGGATTGGACGTGCGAGCGGGGCATGAGCACGTGGTAAAGGTTGAGGTCCCTGAACCGGAGGGTGAGCTGATCGCCCTCCAGGCAGGTACGGCCGTTGCGGTGGCGGGAGAGGCCCAGCCAGGCAGCGGGCAGGAGAAGGAGGAGGGAGGTCCAGGGTAAGGGGAGGTCCCAGAACGCCACCGCCCACCAGATGAGGGCCACGAACAGGGCGGTAGGGGCCAGGGCACGGAACAGATAGCGGCGGAGCGATCGCCAGGGGAGGGGGACCAGCGTCCGGGGGAATCGATACTCGGGGAGGATGTCCTCCAGGAAGGGAGCGATGTCCTTGGTCCTGATGAGGGGGTGGAGCAGGGAGACCTGCTCCTTCTCCTTGGCCCCTCCGCCGGCCACCTCGACGAGCAGGGCATTGAGCCCGAACGGTTGACGGAACAGCCCCTGCTGCACCACCAGGGCCTGGAGGCGGTGCAGCCCCACGGTCACCTGGTTGCGCTTGATGACCCCCCAGCTGATCTCCAGACGGTCCTCGAATCGCCTTATGGTGAACCTGGCGTACTGAATGACGAAGATCACCGCTGAAAGGGCCCAGGACACCACAAGCAGTCCCAGGGCCAGGGCGATGCCCAGTAACAGCGGTACGCTTGAAAGTTGTTCCAGTGCATAATCGATGTAGCTCTGTGGGATATAGGAATAGACCTGGGAGAGGACCACGGCCAGGAGCGAGAAGAGGATCATGAACCTTCCGGAGGTGAGGCCCGCCAACCATAGGTCCCGGCCCTGCAGGAAGCGGGCCGCCTTGGCCACCTCCATCGGTGACCCCTCCTCCCTCCGCTCTCCCACCTTCAGATGCTCCCTGATGTTCTCCACCTCGGCACGGGACAGGGCGCGGAGGTTGACCTCCGCGTCGGTGCCCGCCCCGGCGGTCTTGATCTGTAGGGTGGAGAGCCCGAAGGCCTGCTGCAGTATGTTGGCGTACACGTTGACGGACTGCACCCTCTCCCGCTTGATGGTGCGTTCCTTCTTGAACAGTATCCCCTGTTTGATGTGCACCATGCCCGCCTCGTAGCGGTAGAAGAAGAAGGCCCATCTGATGGTGTTGTACAGGGCGAAGAGGGCCAGCAGGGCTAGCAGGGCCGCTGTGAAGTTGAGGGCTACACTAGAGGCCGAGGCGCCGGGCAGGGAGATGGCGATGATGAAGGCAAAGCTCAGATAGGAGAGGAGACCGCGGCCCAGGTCGAAGAGCACCAACAGGGGATGCTGGCGTCGATATTCAGACATCTTCCTCACTTGTCCCGGCCAGGGTGGCTATCTCGCCCCTCAGCTCCTCCGCCCTCTGCCGGGGAAGGGCCGGTATGGGAAACCTTGTGGCGGCGGTCGATACGTACAGCGTGGTCAGGCCGAAGTAGCGCATGAGCGGGCCGTGCTCGGTGTCCACGTGCTGCACCCGGACCATGGGTATGAGATGCCTCTTAATGATGAATATCCCGTGCTGGATCTCCATCTCCTTCTCCCGCACCTCGTAGCGCCAGAAGCGCATCCTCAGCCAGGGGGCGATGATGATGCCCCAGGGGCCGTAGGCCATGGCCAGGAGCACCGCCGCCCAGCCTACCCATGCCGGGGCCTCCGGAACGTCCGTTAACAGCACGTAGAAGATGAGGGCGGCGATGAACAGCCCTATGTAGGTGATGGACCCGCCGATGGCCCACACCTTGAAGGCCCGGGGGTCGATCCGCTCCCGGGGCTCGTTCTCCATTCTCAGTCGCTCCCTCAGCTCGTTCAACCACGCCAGGACTGTTCCCTCCCCTGCCCTGGCAATCGATGGGGCGGCATTAAAGGTTTGTCATCTTCCAGCGTCACCACGCATTGTGGCTGTGTTCGGGGATGGTAAGCGCATACGGCGATTCCATCATTGCCATTACCTCGCGGTCGGGTTCGAGGAAGACGATGTTTGCATGGTGCAGATGATGACCGGTGTGGTCATCGGGGAAATCGCCTCAGTGTGATCGCATTCATCATTTGGTCTTGTTCTATCCCCTTTGATTTCATTATTGCTAGTCTTATTAATTACATTGATTTAATTACATT
>JAFGPG010000077.1 GCA_016926075.1 Methanomassiliicoccales archaeon | reverse complement strand
TAGCACCGCATCGCCCCGCCTGCCCGGCCTCCAATCCAGGTCCAGCTGTCGCAGGCGGTTCAAACGGTCCTTGGCCGCGTCCGCCTCCAGTCGCGGTACCTCCAGCGCCCTCATCTCATCCCCTCATCAACCTGAGCAGCAGGGCGGGGGAAACGGCCAGCAGGGCGGGGGCGGCCTTGAGCAGGGCGGGGGCCAAGGTGGTGGGGAAGTCGATGTCCCCGGTGGATAGCACCTTCCTCACGCTCTCCCGGTCCAATCTGCCCCCCATCCTGTCCAGGTCCTTGTCCTCCATCCTGACGAAGGCCTGCCGTACCCGCAGGGAGTCGCGCAGCTCCCGGCCGAAGACGCCCTCCCACCTTTCCTGATAGGCGGACAGGGACCTAGCGCTCAGGTCATTCCTTTGAAAGGCCTTTCCGAGCACCTCTCCGGCCAGCCGACCGGCGGTCATGCCGGTGAAGAGCCCCCCTCCGCTCAAAGGCTTGGCCATGCCCGCGGCGTCGCCGGCCAACAGCAGACCGTCCGCGTAGGTACGGGGAAGGTGACCGATGGGTATGGCCCCCGAGTATACGCGTGCCCGTTCCGCCTCCTGCCATCCCTCCCGTTCCAACAGCGCTTCCAGGAACCGGTACGGAGTACCGTGGCCCGGGGACACGCAGAGCCCGACCCTGGTCAGGTCCCCGCAGGGGATGGCCCAGGCGAAGAAACCGGGCGCCACATTCCTTCCCAGGAAGACCCTCACCCTCCTCTGGTCCTCCGCCCGCAGGCGCAGGTCCACCTCTATGCCGCGCACCATCTCGGAGGGCATTCCCATCCCCATGGCCTTGGCCATCCGAGAACGATGACCGTCAGCGACAAGGATCGCCCTGCTCCCCACCGAGCCCTCGGACAGGCGGGTCTGGAACTCCCCGTCCCTTCGCCCTACCGAAAGACCGCGACACCCCGTCCAAAGCTCGGCACCCGCCTTCTTGGCCAGGACCGCGCAATGACGGTCGAACTCCCCTCGGTCCACCACCACGGCCTTGGTCCCCTCACCGTCCAGGACCAGTGTCCGTCCTCCTGGGAAGTGCACGCAGGCCCCCTCGATGCGGTTGAGCACCGTGCCCTGCGCTGAGACCATCTCCACCACTCTGGGGGTTACCAGTCCGGCGCATTGCACCGGCTCGCCGATGCATGGGTGCTCCTCCAGGACAACAGTGCTCAGGGCGGGGGACAGGACGGAAGCGGCCATACAGCCCGTCGGCCCACCGCCGATCACCAGCACGTCGCAGCGCATCGTGCTTCGAAGAATGGCGGCCTATATCAAGCTTTTCCGGCATCCTCCCTGGCCCGAAGGACCCAGTAGGTCAGGGCCAACATCAAGGCCATCGCGACCAACCCCAGCTCCACCACCGTCCAGCCGGAGAAATGCACCATCGGGCCGGCCAGGACCATCAGTGCCGCGAGCACCCCCCCGATGAGGAATTCCAGGGCCAGAGAGCCCACGGATCGAAGGTACTCCCGGGACAGCGCATCGGTATCGGAACATGGCGTGCCCCTCTCCCCCCTCAACAACCGTACCGCCCTCTCCCCGGCCAGTACGGCGAAGACGCCAACGGTGGTCAGGACAATGACCATCGCTCCGGGGACGAGCAGGGCCCCTCCCATCACGGTAGCCCCCCCGCCCGTGATGAAGACCCGCTCTCTCCTCCAATGCACCCCGGACCAGGCCACAAGGAAGAAGCAGATGACCGCCGGGGTGAACCGGTCCCAGAGAATGACACTGGCCGATACGAGGGGGAGAAGAAGGACCAGGGACGACCAGGCCACCATCCTCTCCGCCCTCCTCAGTCGGTCTACCATCCCCTCACCCCCTCCAGACAATGGGAGAGGGGCGAGTCGATGTCCCACTCCACCACCCGGCAGAAATCCGCCAGCTCGAAGAGCAGGTCGCTCCTGCGCACCATGCCCATCCTCTCCACCAGGTCCTGGGCCCTGCTCTCGACGGTGCTCTTCTGACGGGCGTAGAGCAATAGCACCTGTGCCCCCTGCCTCACCATCCTCTTCACTGTGATGGCCACGGCGGGCTCCAGGAGGGGGGTGACGACCACCACAAGGGCCTGCGAGGGAAAGTATCTGCGCCAGGCCCTCTCGGCGAGGAGGGGGGACCGTCGCTGCCCCACACCGATGTCCAGGAGCCTGCTCTCCACACGGTGGAGCTGGCGTCTCCCCACGCCCATGGGCACCCAGGCCACGCAATCGCTGAGGACGATCATCCCAGTACGGTTGCGCTCCCGGAGCCAGTTCCAGTTGAGGGTGGCGGCGGCCTGCAGGCAGCGGTCCCTGAGCCTTCCGGTGGCCATCTGCAGATCGAGTAGCACCACCAGGTCCCCGCACCGCTCCTCCTCCATGGCGTTGGTCATGAGGCGGTCCCATCTGGCGCTGGCCTTCCAATTGATCCTACGTAGGGGGTCCCCAGTATGATGATCCCGTAGGCAATAGAAGTCCGTGCCTCGACCGACCACCCCGGCCCTGAGATTGCCGGGGTAGGGGCGCAGCGTTCTCGGCCTGACGGTCATCCTTCCCAGGCGCTCCACCCGCGGGGCGGCCTTGATGACACCGTCCAGCTCGATGAGGCAGAGGCGCTCGTGAAGGTGGAAGGCGTCCCTCTTCCTTATCCTGAGAGGCCCGGGGGAGAAACGGCCCTTGACCTCCACCCTGACCCCCCAGGTCAGTTCCAGGGAGCCACCGGTCCGGAGACCGATGGGCAGTTCGGGATGGCCATGCACCAACGTCAATCCCGCCGGCAGTTCCAGGCTCACCTCCGCCCCCGTCAGTTCCGGACCGCGGTTCACCAAGCGCACCCGCAGGTCCACCAGGTCCCCCTCCCTGACCTCCTCCGACACCAGGTCCAGATGCGCGTCCATCTCCATCCGGGCCGGGAAACGGTATTGCGTCTCCAGGAATATGACCGCGACCAGGGGAACGACGGAGGCCACCAGCTCCCAGCGTCCAATGGATATCCCCCCGATCAACAGCACGAAGGCGAAGGACAGCAGTAGGGAACGGGGCAGGGAGCGCATTCAATCGACCTTAGGCACCTGGACCTTCCTGACCAGCTCCCCGATCACCTCATCGGTCCTCACCCCCCTCATCCAAGGGTCGGGGGCCAACATGACCCTGTGGCTCAGCGCCGGGACGGCCGCCACCTTGATGTCGTCCGGGAGCACATAGTCCCTTCCGGCCAAGGTGGCCCTAGCCTGTCCCAACCTCATCAGGGCCAGCGAGCCCCGTGGGCTGGCCCCCAGTTCCAGGTTGGGGTCCATACGTGTGGCTAAGACCAGGGATACGGCGTAGTCGTCCAACGCAGCGTCAACGTGCACCCCCTCCACCGTCGCCTGCATCCTTCTCAGAAGCTCGGGGTCGGCCTTCCTCTCCAGGTCCGGGACGTCCTCGCCCCTCCGCCTCCGCCGCCGCAGTATGTCCGCCTCCTGGTCCGCGGTGGGGTATCCAACCCGGACCCGCATAAGGAAACGGTCCAGCTGGGCCTCGGGCAGGGGATAGGTCCCCTCGTACTCGATGGGGTTCTGGGTGGCCAGCACCAGGAAGGGCCTTTCGATGCGGTGGGTCTCCCCCTCCATGGTCACCTGACGCTCCTGCATGGCCTCCAGCAGGGCGCTCTGGGTCTTGGGGGGCGCACGATTGATCTCGTCGGCCATGAGCACGTTGGTGAAGACCGGCCCCTTCCTCAGCACGAACTGCGAACTTCGGCGGTCCAGGAAGTACCCTCCCGTGATGTCCGCGGGCAGAAGGTCCGGAGTGAACTGTACCCTCCGGAAATGGCAACCGCTGACCTGGGCGAAGCAGGTGGCCATGAGGGTCTTGGCCAGTCCGGGGTAGTCCTCGAACAGCAGATGACCGTCGCAGAGGGCGCAGAGCAGCACGTTCTCCAGCACGTCCCTCTTTCCCACGATGACCTTCTCCATCTCATCCAGCATCTCCTGGCCTATTCTCCTGACCTCCTCGGTGTTCATTTCCAGGCCTCCACCCGTATCAATATCTCCTCGAAGCTCTCCAGGAACCGCCCGTCCTCGGCCATCACATGGGCCAAGGGCCGTAGGTCCAGGAGCAAAAGGCGCTCCAATGCTTCATCCGTCAGCAGCTCGTGCAGATGTTGGGGGGAGCGGAGCACCTCCCCCCATTCCTCCTCCGTCAGGCGCCTCCTCCTGCACACCCGGGAAGCGAGGGTGGCCCGCAGCTCCCTCAGGGAGGTGACCATGCCTTCCTCCGATCCCTCCCCGGCGCGGAGCAGGGCACCGGCAGGTCCCGAACGGTCCCCCGCCCTCTCCGGCACCTCCAGATAGTGGCTGGGAAACCCGGGTAGGGTGAGCACGACGATGGCCCCGGCCATGATGCCCAGGCCCAGGACGAGGGCGGGCAGGCGCAACGAAGGGTCCCTGAGGACCAGGTCCAGAATGGGAATGAGCACCAGGGAGAGCCCCAAGAGGACGACCATGATGAACAGCGCGTTCCACAACCGGACGCTGTCCCAGGCCACCATCGGTCGGCTTGACCATCGCCTATCCAGCATCGATATCGCCCCCCGCCAACCAGGACTCTATCTCCCCCAGGTCCCTGAGGGCCATGTCCCTCTCCTCCTCTCCCAGGGGGTGACGGCTGTACCGGGCCTCCTCGAACAACCAGGTCAGGCCCAGGGTGGGGTCACGAGGCCACTTGGAACCCTCCACCAGCCTTTTTGCCAGTTCCCTGGCTGTCAGGTTGCTCGAGCCTTCCCAGGAGACCATTTCCAGCAGGCAACGGTACACGGACAGTATGGCCTCACGCACGTCCTTCTGGGTCCCGACGATCTCCATGGCCAACCGCACCTCTTGCCCTGCACGTTCCGGTGCTGGCCCGTACGTGCTCACCTCCATGGGACGGTCCCGGTCCCTGAGGTGGAACCAGAAGAGGGCCAGCAAGGTGCCCGTGGAAAGGAGCAGGAAGAAGGGCAGGAACAGGGTGTAGCCTCCTCCCTCCTCCTGAGGTACAGGTGCTGAGGGGTCGTCGCCCTCCGTAGGGCCCTCCCCATCATCGATGTCGTTGTGTTGGGAGATCAACCCCGGCAGGACCACCATGACCATGACTATGACCGCCAGCATGACCAACGTGGGCAGGATGCTCTCCCGGGCCACCCCCCTCCTCGCTCGCCCTCCCTTCTGCCGCACCCTCAGGTTCCTCATCACGTACCAGAGGAGCAGGAGCAGCCCCAGGGCCATCAGCAGCTGCACTGTGATCTCGGAGATTTCCCTCAGGAGGACGCTGACATCCACCGGTCCCGCCTCCCGGGGCACGATGTTGGCCAGCATCAAGGCTAACCCGCACAGGATCAAGGACAGTACGACCAACGAACGGACGGTGGAGACCGGGATTTCTTTGCCCACGATGAATAATCGGGAATGGCAGGGATAAAGGTTAGGGGCTCAACGCTTCTTGGACACCTTCTCCCAATCCTTGAGGAACCGCTCGATGCCGATGTCGGTCAGGGGGTGCCTGAACATCTTCTTTAAAACGTCGAAGGGGATGGTGGCGATGTGCGCCCCCATGCGAGCCGCCTGGGTCACATGGATGGGATGGCGCACGCTGGCCACGATGACCTCGGTATCGAAGTCGTAGTTGTCCAGTATGTCCATGATCTCTGACACCAGTTGCATGCCGTCCTGCCCGACGTCGTCCAGCCGGCCCACGAAGGGCGAAACGTAACGGGCCCCGGCCTTGGCCGCCAGCAGGGCCTGGTTGGCCGAGAAGACCAGGGTCATGTTGACCGCCACACCCTCCTCGGAGAGCCGCTTGGTGGCCTTCAGCCCCTCCTCGGTCATAGGCACCTTGATCACGATGTTCTCATGCACCGCGGCCAGCTCCATGCCCTCGGTGTACATCTCCTCGGACCTCAGGCCGACCACCTCAACGCTGATGGGTCCGTCCACCACCTGGCATATCTCCTCCACGATGGTGGCGAAGTCCTTGTTCTCCCTGGCCACCAGGCTGGGGTTGGTGGTCACCCCGTCCAGGATGCCCCAGGAGTTGACCTCCTTGATCTGCTCGATATTGGCGGTGTCGATGAATATCTTCATTTCTTCCTCTCCATGACCTTTATGGCGGCGGCCAGGACGTCGCTGGTCCCCATTCCGAACTCCCTCATGAGCTCATCGCTCCCCCCGGACTCCCCGAAGACGTCCCGCATGCCCACCCTCTCCATGGGAGTGGGTCGGTGCTCGGCCAGTACGGCCGCCACCAAGGTACCCACGCCGGAGACCACGTTGTGCTCCTCGGCGGTCACCAGGGCACCGCAGTCCCTGGCCGCCTGGACCAGGGTGTCCACGTCCAGAGGCTTGATGGTGCTCAGGTTGATGACCCGGGCCGCGATCCCCTTGTCCTTGAGCGCATCGGCGGCCTCCAGGCACACGGCCACCATCTGGCCGGTGCCCACCAAGGCCACGTCATTCCCATCCCTGAGAATGCCGGCCCTGCCCAACTGGAAGCGGTCCTCCGGGGGAGTCACCACCGGTACGTCGCTGCGCCCCATGCGCACGTAGGCCGGTCCGTGACGTTCGGCCTCGGCCATGACCATCCTATAGGTCTCCGGACCGTCGGCCGGGACCAGCACCGTCATGTTGGGGACGGCGTTCATCAGGGCGATGTCCTCCATGGTCTGATGGGAGGCCCCGTCCCCGCCCACGGTGATGCCCGCATGGGAGGCCACGATCTTCACGTTGAGGTCAGGGTAGGCTATGGACTGCCTCACCTGGTCGTAGGCCCGTCCAGTGGCGAACACGGCGAAGGTGGAGGCGAAGACGGTCATCCCGCCGACGGCGAGACCGGCGGCGGTCCCCATCATGTTCTGCTCCGCGATACCGCAGTTGAAGAAACGCTCCGGGAAGGCCTTCCCGAACTCCGCGGTGCGCGTGGAGCTGGACAGGTCGGCGTCCAGGACCGCTATGTCCTGGCGTCTCCCTCCCAGCTCGACCAAAGCGCGCCCGTAGTTCCCACGCTGGGAATCGAACTTCCAGTTCATGCCCGCCCCCCCAGCTCCCGCATGGCCTGCTCGTACTCCTCCCTGTTGGGCGCCTTGCCGTGGAAGCCCACGTTGTTCTCCATGAAGGAGACGCCCTTCCCCTTCACCGTCTTGGCCACGATGACGGTGGGGGAACCGCGGTGCCTGAGGGCCTCGCCCATCGTCTCCAGCACCTGCCACATGTCGTTCCCGTCCATGAACAGGACATGCCATCCGAAGGCCTTCCACTTCTCGCCCAGGGGCTCCAGGGACATGACCTCCTCCGTGCGCCCGTCGATCTGCATACCGTTGCGGTCCACGATGCACAGCACGTTGTCAAGATGGTAATGCGCTGCGAACATGGCCGCCTCCCAGACCTGTCCCTCGGCCATCTCCCCGTCCCCGCACAGGCAGAACACCCTGCGCTCCAAGCCCTGCAAGCGCATGGCCAGGGCCAACCCGTTGGCCACGCTCAGCCCCTGACCCAGGGAGCCGGTGGACATCTCCACCCCCGGGGTCTTGACCCGGGAGGGATGTCCCTGCAGGCGGGAGTGCAGCTGGCGCAGGGTCTTCAGCTCATCCACGGGAAAATACCCGCACTCCGCCAAGGCGGCGTAATAGACCGGGGCGGCGTGCCCCTTGGAAAGGATGAAATGATCGCGGTCCGGGGAGCCGAAGCGCTGCGGGGAGTGGTCCATGACCTCAAAGAATAGTGCGGTGATGATATCCGCGGAGGACAGCGATCCACCGGGATGGCCAGATCCGGCGGCGAAGACCATTTCAACGACGTGGCGGCGCAGCAAGGTCGCCTTCTTCTCCAGATCATTGACCCGACTCTCATTGAGTTCATTCAAAGCTAAGCACCTATAGGATGGGAGGTTCCACATTATCCGGCCGGCACTTAAAGATATTTTGGTGGAACATGAG
>JAFGPG010000076.1 GCA_016926075.1 Methanomassiliicoccales archaeon | reverse complement strand
CCTCTCATTCCCACACCTCCCTGGGGTCCGCGATGGCCCCCTTCAGCGCGCTGGCGGCCACGGTGGCCGGGGAGGCCAGGTATATCTCGGATTCCGGAGAGCCCATCCGACCGCGGAAGTTGCGGTTGGTGGTGGAGATGCACCTCTCGCCGGGGGCGAGCAAGCCCTGGTGGGCCCCAAGGCAGGGGCCGCAGCCCGGGTTTGTCACAACGGCCCCGGACCTTACGAGCGAGGCCAATATGCCGCTGTCCGCCGCCCAAAGGTACACCTCCCGGGAGGCGGGCACGACGATAAGACGCACGCTGTCCGCGACACTGCGCCCATGGAGGACCTTCTCCGCCGCCAGCAGGTCCTCCGCACGTCCGTTGGTGCAGGAGCCGATGACCGCTTGGTCCACGGGCACCCCGGCCATCTCCTCCACCGGTCTCACGTTGTCCACGGAATGCGGGTAGGCGACCTGCGGGGACAGGTCGGAGAGGTCCATATCGAACTCCTTCTCCACCTCCGCCTCCGGGTCCGATAGCACCGGTTCCCATGGGCTGGAGGTCCTTCCTTTCAGGTAGTCCCTGGTCCGCTCATCGGGGAAGGTCACCCCGGCCTTGGCCCCCATCTCCATGCTCATGTTGCACATGGTCATGCGGCCGGAGACGGACATGGCGTCGACCGTGGGCCCCACGAACTCCGCGCAGCGGTAGTCGCAGCCGTCCGCGCCCATCTTCCCGATGATGTGGAGTATGACATCCTTGGAGACGACCGGTCCGCACAGCTTGCCGTTGAGATGGAAACGGAACGTCTGAGGGACTCTCATCCATAGTTCCCCGGTGGCCCAGACCGCGGCCATCTCCGTTGCTCCGATCCCAGTGGAGAAGGCCCCCAGGGCCCCGTAGGTGGTGGTGTGCGAGTCCGTTCCCACGATCAGCATGCCGGGCAGGACGTGCCCCTTCTCCGGCAGCACCTGGTGGCAGATGCCCTCCCGGATATCATAGAAGTTCGGCAGTCCCTCCTCCCGGACGAATCTCCGGACCGCCTGGTGGCCCTCGGCGGCCTTCGTGGTGTTGGCCGGGACGCGATGGTCGAAGAGGAGCACGATCCTTTCAGGGTCCCAGACCCCTTTGGCCCCGATATCCTTGAAGGACCTCAGGACCAGGGCGGCGTTCTCGTGGGACATGGCCAGATCGATCTTGGCCGATACTATGTCGCCTGGGAACGACTCCTTCCCGCTGGCCCTGGAAAGCACCTTCTGGGCGAAGGTCATGGATGCCATGACCCTCCGATATGCTAGCCATATATTGGTTTTTTAGGGATATCCCTTCCGGGTGACGGCCATACGAACCCGGTGGCGTTGGGGCATGCAGGATCAGGGGTCGTTCCAAACCCATTGTTGTGCAATGGGAGAGCAGAAACGAGTCGTTTTAAGGTCTGATGCGGCCATCTGCTCATCATGAGTCCGCGGTGGAAGTGGTTCCTTTGGAGGTTCGTGGCCTCAACCCGGTTAGATCGAGCCGCCGTCCGCTTCCTTGTGGGGGTCGAGTGCATGGTCCTGGCGCTCGTGCTGATGGTGCCCCTCATCTTCCCTGCCAAGCTTGTAGGTGCGATCGGCACGACCATCGGGATCGGGATGACCGCCGCAGCGGCCGTTCTGTTCTTCCTCTCGGTTCACTTGCTCTTTCGATGTAAAAAGGATGTTCCGGAACAGCCATACACTTCTCCGGGAAGGGGAACGATCACACATATGGAGGGGGGCATATTTTAGAGTCGAAAACGGATACTGCCAAATCGTTCTATTATTCAGATGGGACGGTGCGAAATCACTGGCGCGGGAGAGTCTGAGAACCGTGCGATGTACTAGATGGGTCTCACACGATCGATGCCCATCGGGATCCCCCCGTCCGGGAATGCTGATGTATCGCATCATGAAGGTTAAGGATCTGAGAAGATGAGGATCACTGTGCACGGAGGGGCCGGGGTCATCGGTGGGAACAAGATACACCTGGACCTGGGGGACCGAGGTGTTTTCCTGGACTTCGGGGAGCCGTTCGACCTTAGCGGGAAGTACTGCACCGAGTACATGAGGCCCCGGACCGGCCGGGGGTTGAGGGACTATCTGAAGCTTGGAATGCTGCCTGCCCTGGACTGTTACCGGCCGGACCTGTATCCTGAGGACCTGCCGAGAGCGACGATGGCCCCGATAAGGGTCGATGCGCTGTTCCTTAGCCATGCCCATTTCGACCACTACGGTCATGCCGGGTTCCTGCGAGAGGACATACCAATTATTGCAAGTCCCATGACCTACGCCATTCTCCGGGCCAACAGCGAAATGGCGAGGGTGGGAGCTTCCACGGAGCTTTTCGACCATGTGGTCAGGGAAGGGAAGGGAGGTGAGCCCAGGGTCCTGGTATCCCCCCGTGGCAAGGGAAAGGAGGTTCAAGGCCGCCAATGGGTGATCACCGGGGAACCGGTCGAGGAGGACCCTGGATGGCGGAAGGGTTCGGCCTGTTGCGTAACCGAAGGGCATGGTGAACTTAATGGCATCGAGTACCTGGCCTTCCCGGTGGACCATTCGGTCTTTGGAGCCAGCGCCTATGCCGTTCGTGGAGGGGGCGATTGGCTGGTCTATTCCGGGGACCTCAGGATGCACGGGGCCAACGGGGAGAGCACAAGGAGATTCGCGGAAAGGGTGCGGGAACTGGAGCCCAAGGCATTGGTCATCGAGGGGACGCGGGTAGGGCGCCCGTTGCCCGAGCGGGAGATGACCGAGGCCTTGGTGCGTGAGAACTGCCGGGCGGCGGTGGAGGAGGGTAAAGGGCTGACCATCGCCGACTTCTCGGCCAACAACTTCGAGAGGCTGGATACCTTCATCGACATCGCCAGGCGAGCGGGCAAACGGATGGTGGTGACCCATAGGGACGTGGCCTTCCTGGAGAGCGTCGCCAAGGTGGACGGCAACGTTCGAAAGGACGGTCTGTGGGTCTACAGATCATTGGCAGATAAGGACCTGGAAGCTGTGGAGTCCCTTAGCGAGAAAGGGTGGCAGGTGGCCGATCCCGACGACATTGCCGTCGATCCGGGAGAGTACATGCTGTGCTTCTCCTTCTGGGACATGACCAAGCTGTTGGACCTGGAATGGGAGTATGGAACATATATCTACTCCAATAGCGAGGCCTACGATCTGAAGCAGACGGACAACCTGCAGAAGCTGATGAACTGGATCGAGCTGTTCGGGTTCGAGTGCCGCGGCCTGGCCATTGTGGATGGGAGACTGGACTTCGAGGAGGGTTTCCATAGCTCCGGTCACCTGTCGATGGATGACCTGTGGCAAGTCGTGAGCTCCATCTCCCCGGAGATGGTGATACCGGTGCACTGCGCCTACCCTGACCTGTTCTCAGAGATGTGCCCAGTACGAACAGTGCTGCCGGAGAAGGGCAGGACTATCGATCTGGATGATCGCTGAACCTGCTCACGAAGAGGTCCACATCGAACTTCCTTCTAGCTCCGTTGAGGTTCATGTAGCGCACCTTGCCGAATATGGGTCGTTCACCCCAGGCGCGGTCATGCACACCACCGATGCTCCATGCCGCGCCGACATAACCATTGGGGTCCCGACCGTCCATCTCGTATCTGTCGTTGAGCTCGTTCACCGTGCGCAGGGCTTGGTCGGGGCCCTCCGTCCACTCCAGTATCTTCTTGGCCCAGTACATGCGCAGCCATCCGTGCATCTTGCCTTCCCGGACCATCTGGACCTGGGCTGCGTTCCAGAGCGGGTCGTGGGTGCGTCCGGCCTCCAGCTCTTCCAGGGTGTAGAGATGCTCCCTACGATCGTCCAGATGCTCGCGTAGGCTGACCCTGGACCAGGCTGGGAACCCTTCCGTCGAATCGTACAGGGGGTTGTAATGGCAGAAGTTGTCAGAGAGCTCCCTGCGGATGATCAGCTCCTCCAGGAAGGCGTCCTTGTCCGATGGGGGTGCCGAGGAAGCATCGACCTCCACGGCCACCCTCTGCGCGGAGACCATGCCGAAGTGCAGGTAGGGCGAGAGGCTGGACTGTGCGTTCAGATTGGGATCGTTGCGTTGGGAGGCGTACCCTTGTAGACCGGAGTTGGCGAAGTCCCTCATCACCCGGTGGGCTTCGGTCTCCCCTCCCACCCAACGGTCATCTGGACGATCTCCGAGCTCCTTCAAAGCGCTGTCCAGGTCCGCGTTCGGCACCTCTCCGGGCCAACGATGGAATTTTCCAGGCCGGGGAGGGAGGTGGGGCATATACTCGGGAAGGTGAAGGCGTACCTTGGGGCGGAAGGTGGCTGCGGAGAACTCCTGCTTGGGCGACGCTTGCCAGCAGGGGACTATGTTGTGGGCGTCCACCTCCTCGAAGTCGCATTCGCTCCGCTCCATCACCGCCTCCATCCATTGTCCTTTCTCCCTCAGGGGGTCGAAATCGGTCACCGTAAGGGAGATCTTCCATTCCTCCAGGAAGGGCGGCAAGGTGCGGACCGGGTCGCCACGGAGGATGAAGAACGGCATCCCCATGTTCTGGGCCTTCGCGACCATCTCCTGCAGTCCATGTATCATGAAACGGTAATGCCTGGGACCGGCCAGAGAGTACCGGGGGGTGAGGCAGAAGACCACGCCCATGGGGCGTCCTGCCTCCCGGGCCCTGACCCAGGCATGGAACAGTGCCCAGTTGTCCTCCAGCCGCTGGTCCCGGCTCATCCAGTAGATGATCGGTCCTGTACCCACGGCCTTACGGACCTCTCTCCAGCGGTTATGATGGCCTGGGATGAGCGCCATGTACCGGACATCCTCCTGCACGGTCTTAAGTCCTGCTCAGACCGTTCCATCTGGCCAATCGGCCCAACCGGCGATGGGGGCGGTCCCGTACCAGGGCCCAGGCCAAAAAGGGAATGGCGGCCAGTAGGGGCAGTGGGGACGACCAGGCCAGGGACAGGGAGACGCCCAAGGCCAGGGAGCCTGAGGCCAGTGGTACGTAGAGCAGGACGTGCCGCCGGCGGGCCAGCCGCATCTCCTTTCTCAGTTCCTCCCGACCGCTGAGGTCCAGAACCGCGGCGGTGACCATAGCCGACCTGAGGGAGGCCTGGGCCATGATCCCCTCGGGGTCCTTCAGTGCCCGAGTGCGCCGTACCGTCTCCCCCACGAACTCCGGGGAGGATGTGTAGTTCCTTAGACCCCTCTCGATCATCTTGCGAGGGACGGGGACCCCGGCCATCCGCTCCTCCCTCCTGTTATGGGTCAGACCGAAGGGGCCTTTGGAGGTGCTCCGGTCCTGCACATAGTGCAGGGCCGTCCCCAGGTGCCGGTATCCCTGACGCTCGTCGTTGCGCAGAAAGGCCCTTCTGGCCATCCAGATGTGCAACATGATGACCCTTTGCGGCGCCCGGTGGTGACTCACCCGATAGCAGTACCCTGGTCCGCTGATCCTTTCCTTGTGACGGTCGGGTTCCACCATCCCGTCCAGAAGGGCCCTTCTTCCTTCCTCGGACAGCTGCAGAACGTCGGCAAGGGACCTACCGATGGAGAGGTGGGACCGCCACTTCATGCGCGGACATGGGAGAATTCTAGTATATAAAGATGAACGGGGGTGGAAGAATGTCAGGGCGTTCGCCCTGACCAGGTTGGGTTCACATAGGAGAACTGAAGGGTCACTTCTTCTCTTGCGGCTTCGCCTTCTCCTTCGGCTTCTTGTCCTTAGCCATTGGTAAACCACCTCCAGTCCCTGCTGGGGCCGTGGAAATGATTGTCATCGGCAATGCTAATATCTTTTCCTCTTACCATTTTTTAATCGTGTGAACATGTGAATTATATGAGATGCGAACGTCTCACGGCTCGGGACTATTTATACGACGATTTGTGTTACAACTATTCATGGGACCTTTGAAAAACCTATTTTTACGCCGAATTTTCCGTTTATTGTCGAACCGAAGACCTTTAAGCTCCGTTAAGTGCAAAACGTTTATCTAACCTATAAATGGTGAGGTAACCCCGATCAATCTAGGGATCGGGAGAGGCTTTCTACGTTCGAACCTTTTAGCGTTGGGGGAGAGCTTGCGATCCATCACCTCGCTTACCTGGTGGCCACGTACACCTTCCTGGGCGGAGCGATCAAATACATCGACCAGGTCTATGATGAGGGGATGGGTTCCTTGGCCTTGGCCAAGGTCCTGGCCGTCATTTCCGGTTTCCTGATGGGGATATGCATGGTCCTGGACGGGGGGTTCTCCACCTCCTTGTTCCTGGCCATGCTGATCAGTTTGGTGGTGACCAGGAAGATCGATAACTGGAGCTTTTTGGTGGGTACATCGGTGGGGCTCATCACGTTCACTGGGGGAGCCCTCATCTTGGGCGCGGAGCTGATGATTCTGCCCATCGCGGTCTTTCTCATCGCCGGAGCAGTGGACGAGCTGGCCGATGGTTTTGCTCATGGAAGGGACCTTCCCAAGGCCGTGGATCATTTTCTGCACTACCGACCGTTCAGCGACTTCGCCTTGTTGGCTTTGATCGTCCTCGTACCGTTCGATTGGCTCTATTTAGCACCCTATTTCGCCTTCACCTTGAGCTACATGCTGATGAGTAATCTGGACGAGGGGCAGGTGGTCAGGTCCGTTCAGGGCATCATCCGCAGTGCCAGTCAACTGCGTCCATGAGGGAAAGGAAACTCGTCAATGGATTTTTCCATCGATCTTTGAAGGGTTCGTTTTCCGCCAGAACGATGGGATGGACGGCGAATAGGTGTGCTCCAAGTCGGCCGAGGATCTTGTTCGTTCAGTGGAAATAGGGG
>JAFGPG010000075.1 GCA_016926075.1 Methanomassiliicoccales archaeon | reverse complement strand
TGCTGGTCATCGGCGCGGAGCCTCTGCCCGGGGACTGGGACGTGAAGGGGCTGGAGATCACGGAGAGCATGGAACCGGTGGAGCAGGAAGAGGAGGAGGAAGAGGTCGACTACGACGAGTCCACGGAGGCGCTCAACGATGACTGAGGAGGAGCATCAGGCGGTGCGCTCCCTGAAGGACATAGCGCAGTCCGTCTACGACCAGATCGATTCTGGGAAGATACCGAAGATGACCCTGCCCCTGAGGACCAAGAGCAATATACGATTCGATACCAAGCACGGGGTGTGGAAGTACGGTAAGGCCACCGGCGCCCGCTCGGCCAAGAAGGTCAACGGGGCACTGATGCTCCTGCGCACCATGTACGTGCTGGAGTTCATCGAGGACATGATCGCCAACAACAAGTCCTCCACCCTCAGGGAGATGTACTATATCTCGGAGGGCTGGGAGAAGGCCAAGTTCTCCTCCCAGGACGAGAGCAACCTGCTGGCCGAGGACCTGGAGATCGTGACCGCCTGCCTGCGCGAGGACTTCAAGCTGCGTCCGGAGGAGGACGGGGCCCGGGTCATCGGGGACCTTACCATCAGCGAGATGGACAGGAAGGGGAGGACGAAGAGGATCAACTGCCGGGACGACGTGGGTGACTCGGGGTACGGCATCCCCTATAACGTGGAGAAGGAGAAGCTGCAGCTGCTGAGCAGCAACGCCAAGTTCATCATCGCCGTGGAGACCGGCGGTATGTTCGATCGCCTGGTGGAGAACGGGTTCGACGAACAGTACGGAGCGTTGCTGGTGCATCTGAAGGGTCAACCGGCGCGCTCCACCCGACGCTTCATCAAGCGTCTCAACGAGGAGATGAGGTTGCCGGTGGTGGTCTTCACCGACGGGGACCCCTGGAGCTTCCGCATCTTCGCCTCCGTGGCCTACGGGGCCATCAAGACCGCGCACATCTCCGAGTACCTGGCCACGCCTACCGCGGAGTTCGTGGGCATCACCGCCTCGGACATATCCAATTATAAGCTGCCGACGGACAAGCTTACGGACATGGACATCAGGGCCCTCAACGCGGAGCTGAAGGACCCCCGCTTCAACGATGAGTTCTGGAGGGGGGAGATCGAGACCATGCTCAAGCTCAACAACAAGGCCGAGCAGCAGGCCCTGGCCAAATATGGCCTGGACTTCGTCACCGACAGGTACCTGCCGGAGAAGCTGACGGCCATGAGCGTGCTGCGCTAGGGGCTTGGCAATAAGTTTGGCAGTGCTTTCCCCACGCACCCAACCATTAAGTGTTCACGCCTAAATCTTTTCACACAGGGAAAGATATGAGCCGCTTCGAAGAGGAGATGAGGAGGCTGGAAGGTCTGGGACCGAAGGAACGGGAGGAATGGCAGGAAAGGATGAAGGGGCTATGCCGTTGTCCAGGCTGCGCCACCTACAACGAGTGCACCGCCCGTAAGAAGGAGCTGCTGTTCTGCATCCTGGGAAAGAGCCAGGATTGCCAGATCGAGGCCAAGGTATGCGATTGCCCTGTCTGCAAGGTGACCGATGAGCTGGGACTGAGGTACGCCTTCTATTGCCGACGTGGTTCGGAGTCGCAGCTGCCCTAGTCGAACGCCCCTTCGTTACCGAGGGGAAGTTTGAATAGCCCGGGGGCGATAAAGATGATGAGGTCTATGAACGACCGCGTCTCCGTCACCCTGACCAGCCTAACCGCCTCCTTTCTCATCATGGCCACCGCGGCCTCCATCATGATCGCTTGGGTGGGGGACGACTGGACGTTGTTCATACCGGCCATGCTGCTACTGGGGGGCATGTTCGCCCTGTTCATCGGCTTCAGGCAGCGCGCGGGGGCCTTCGGCCGGCGAGAGGTCGGAGAGGGCAACTTCCTCATGTTCTGGGGCACGCTGCTCATGGCCATTGGCACCATCTGGGTCGTCAACTACGCGTATCCGGGCAATTGGCTCTTCCTGCTAATCGCCTTCCTTCTATGGCTGGCATTGGCCATCCTGCTCTTCACCCTGCGGAGGAGATGAGCCCTCGGGAATGTGCCGCGTACCTGGAATGTGATCACCTTGTCGCTCTCGGCGATGATGTTGTAGAGATCGCTCATCTTGGAGAGGGCGCAGGCCTGGGCCTCCCCCTTGGCCCGGAGCCTCATGCAGGAACTGCAGCTGTATGTCCTCCCACCGGCGTCCAGGAACGCCATTATCTCCTTGGTCACCACGAACCTCTCGTCGTCGATGTCCTCGCATTCCACGCCCTTGCCCAGCAGGAACACGTTCACCTGGTCGCCTGCGACCGGGCCAGGTTCCCCAACCTGAAGGCCTTGTACACCGTCTCCGCGTCGTTGGAGCATATGATCATGCCCAGCTTCGTAGGGGGAATTTTTACGTCGGTGCGCTATTAAATGTGATGAAAAACAACCACTTATGTCTGGACCTTCATTCAGGCCTCGGAAAGTCGCCTGAGCACGAAATCCTGGTCCAGGGTGGAAAGGAAGAAGCCCAGACGGGGCCCCGATCTTCGGCCGATGAAAAGGCGGTACAGGGCCTGGAAGGCCATTTTAGGTTGTAGACCCCTCTCCTTGGCCGTCTCGTAGATGGCGTCATGGATGCGGTCCCCCTTCCAGTCCGTGTCCTGAAGGCGCTCCTTGAGCTGCAGGAGATAGGACCGCTCCTCCTCGCTGATCTCCACGTCCGGTCGTTCCGGGCTGACCGTGAAGAGCATCTCCTCGGGGGCAAAGGCGTTGAGCCAGTGGCGGACGCAGGCCAGTCTCTGCTCCAGCACGTCGAGGTCCTTTTGGGATATATCCTCGATGTCCATGGAGCGCTTGAGCACGGTGATCACGCCCTCGAAGGAATCGGCGATCTGTGCCACGCTGACCAGGTGCCGGTAGGGGACCTGTAGCGGCATCCTCTCCCTCACCTCGCAGGGTTGGGCTATCTCGTAGGCTCTCAGCAGGTCCTTCTCCTTCTCGTCCGCCCCACCGTTGAAGTACAGCCCCTCCACCTTGTC
>JAFGPG010000074.1 GCA_016926075.1 Methanomassiliicoccales archaeon | reverse complement strand
ATCCTCTTTCCTCTCATCGTCGGGTCGTTCACCGTGAGCGTTCTCACCAACGCACCCTTGCTCAGCAATCCATCGTTGACCAGGTCCCCCACCGCCCCGGGTAATGGGTCCATTATAAATATAATTTACTAATGATTTTTATTATCGAAGAATACTTGCTGTCCCTCCCCCTTCAAAACCAATGGAAACGGTCAGGACATGCCAGAGGCCAGCATCGACCTTAATGGTTAAATATTACGATTCGATAGGGGGAAAGGCCGATGCCCCGGTAGTGTAGCGGCCTATCATGAAGCCCTGTCGAGGCTTCGACTCGGGTTCAAATCCCGACCGGGGCGCCATCTCATCTCCTTCTTGTAATAACCGTTAACGCCACGATGACCAAGGCCGCTATGAGAAGCGCCACCACAAAGGGCCAAGGCGGTCCATGGTCCGAGGAGGTCACCGTTCCCGTCCACAGGTTGTTCCCCAGCTCCGAGTCCCAGCCCTCCTCCGCGATGGCCCTCACCGAGACGTTCCCTTCCTCGAACCCCTCCAAGGGCACCATGCAGGGGATCGATCCTCCGGCAGGGACCGCCAGCGTCCTCTGGTATCCCAGCTCCCCGGCGATGATCTCCAGGAGCACCTCGGCCTCCAATGGGCCGCCGTTCGACAGCGAGGCCTCCAAAACCCACCCATCATCCCCATTGGTGCAGTTGACCGCCTCCAGGGCGATATCCCCCGCCCTCACGCTGACCAGGAGGGAGGTGAGGTTCACTCCGCCTCGATCGTCAATGACCGTGAGGTTGACCCAGTAATCCCCTTGGGTTTCATAGCGATGCACGGCGTTCATCCCTTCCCCGGTCCCTCCATCACCGAAGGACCAGGTGTAGATGGTGATGTTCCCGTCCCGGTCCAGGGCCTCGGCGGTCAGGGCGATCTCGAAGGGATGTCCCATTCCCTGCGTCACCACCATGCTCGAGGTGGGTAGCAGATTGAGCACGGTCAGGGTCGCATTGACCACGGTGCTCTCTCCCAGTTCATCGATACAGGTGAGGGTGATCGTATAGTCGCCCGGGAAGGAATAGACGTGTGCGACCTCCTCCCCCGCCCCCGTGGCACCGTCCCCGAAATCCCAGATGAAAGAGCTGACCTTTCCATCCAGATCGCTACCGTTGGCCCGGAACGAGATGTTGTCCAGGGACCAGTGGGGACCCTCCTGGACAGTGAAGGAGGCCTCCGGCGGGCGGTTGAGCACAACGACGGTCTTGGAGGTCGAACCGCGCGCCCCATTACGGTCCATGACCGTGAGCACGACCTGGTAATCACCAGGGAACGCGTAGGCATGGGAGGGCGATGATGCTGTGGACTCGTTACCGTCCCCGAAATCCCAACGCCATGAGAACAGTGAGCCTTCCCGGTCGTGGGAAGTATCGTTGAAACTCATCTCGATCAGGCTCAGGACCGTTCCCTGGCATTCGAAGGAAGCGACGGGAGGGGAGTTGAGCACCTCCAAGCTCATGGATGTCGTGTTTGAGGCGCCATCATCGTCCAAGACCGTGAGGGTGACCATATATGTCCCCGGTCGGGAGTATCTGTGAACGACGATATCACCAGTCCCGGCGCTCCCATCGCCGAAGCTCCAGTTCGAATCGGCGATCGAACCGTCGACGTCCCTGCTGGTATCTGTAAAGGTCACCGGGTCCATAGTGTATATGGAGAAGGGGGACCAGGAGAAGTCGGGGTGGGGGAGCTCGTTCCCAACGGGTACCATGGCGTCCATGGAGGAACTGTCACCATCATCGTCCCGAACGGTAAGGGTGACCAGATAGTCGCCCTTCTGCCCGTAGGCGTGGACGGGGGAGGCCATGTCCGAGGTCCCTCCGTCCCCGAACCCCCAAAGCCAGGAAACGATCTCGCCGTCCATGTCGGATGAGAGGTCCTGGAAGTGCACCTCCTCACCGACGCCTGGCAGATCGGGATGGTAGGTGAACCCGCAGACCGGTGGATGGTTGATGCCCCCGCCCATCAGGATGCTGGTCTCCGGATCGCCCAGCAGGTTCAGCTCCATGTACGCCCAGCGCATGGAGGAGTCGGAACACGCAGATCCGGTCCATTCCTCCTTGGACAGGGAAAGGGCCCGGCCCAGCTGGACGACGTCGTCGTCGAACACCTGGCTGAAGAACGAGATGTCGAAGTTCTGCGACGACCCGGCCGTGCTACCCGGTGAGTACCAGCCGTAGCGGGAATTGCCGATGAAGGCCACCGCACCGTTCTCCCCCTTCATGAACTCCTCGGCGATGCAGTCGTCCTGATCGAAACCGGCCACCATGCAGGCCTGGGTATAGAGCACGAACGGATCGCCGTTCGCAAGCTCCTCAGCATCAGAGATGTACATACCGGCGAAGGAGGAGTAACTGCCATGGCCCATGTGGTTCACCAGATGCGGGCCGGAGTTCAGGGCTGAGATGAAGGTGGCCGCTGAGAAGGTGCCTTCCCTTTCATAGAGAGTGGTCAGATCGAGCCCCTCATCGGCCAATACCTCATCGTAGACCTCGTCCTTGTAATCACCCCCCCAGGTAGGCTCGTCATCGAGCATGTTGCCCACGAAGAGGAGGTCCGTTCCATACCCTTCGGCACTGCCGCCCTCATACGCGATGGTCTTGTTGACGAAGTTCCAGGCCTCTTGGCGGTTGGAGACGCTCGCCCGGCCCACGTAGACCTCGCACAGCAGGTCCGCCTCCTCCCCCAGGGAACCGCTTTCGTACGACTCCCCGTAGACCCCGTCCATATCGGTGTCCCAGTCCCCGTCCAGGCCGGTGAAATAGATATCAGCGGGCAGCTGGTCATCATACCCGTAGCAGGAGACCCATACCTTCCGGGAAGGGATGAGCTCCTCATCCCCTCCCAGGAGCACGTAGTCCACCCCCCATTCCTGATGGGCGGCCCTTATGAAGTTGCGTACGATGCTCTGGGTGTCGTTCCCCGTCCCCGCATGCGAGGCCGGAACACCCCAGAGCTCGCTCCGGGAAAGGATGTACTGCAGGGTCACCACCGTGCTGGTGATGTTCTGGGCGCTCGAACCAAGGACCTTCCTCTCCCCCTTCCACCCCGCCAGGGAAAGGAACGGCTCCAGGAGCGATTCATCGGTGACGATCAGGTGCTCATAGCTCCCGGGGGGCAGATACGATGTGGGAACGGCGCGCGGCATATCGGGGACCTCCTCGGGATTGTCGACCAGGTCTTTCACCCTGCCAAGGTCGCCCAACCATTCTATCCCCTTCTCTTGACCGATCACGGTCACCTCGTAATCGGAGACCAGGCCCAGAACGCCGGTATACCTGTCCCAGACCAACGGACGGAGGTTGATGCACACGACCTCCACCCCCTCTAATACATACGTGCCGGCGAGGTCCCAGGCTCTTCGGTCGACGATCTGTTCGACCCCAAGGCCGTTCCCGGCCGGCGACTCGGCGGGGTTACGTGGATACTCTTCCACTATCTCTACGAGCGATGGGGACGGACAGCCCACCTTCACCTCCTTCAGTTCATAGCCAGGACGCAACGCCAACAGCAGATGCTTCACCGGTAGGGAGGGGGCTCCGGCCACGGCGTCCATAGGCATCCCGGTCAGGGTGAACACCCTCTCCTCGGTGCCCAGGGCCACGATGGGGGATGAGAAGTGATATTCGTAGGAAGTGATGAGGTCCCCCTCCTCCCCCGAGGGCTCACCTCCCGCCGACACAGGGAGCACCATGAGGGCTGCCAGTAAGAGAATGGTCACCCGGTGAACGCTGGTCGACACCCCCATGACAGATCCCAGTGCTATTCAGAAGGTATCCTTCCTATATAACCCGATTCTCCACCTCGAACGAAAACAGTATTATGAAAATTAATACCGTATTAGATAAATGAATTAAACGCTCATATCCATCCTGAGACGGTCTGAGATGGTCGCGATATTGGGTACGTTGGGGTTCAGGGCCAATTCCCTGCTACCGACCTTAGAGTCCACACCGTCGGTGGAGAGGGCGGTGGTATTCTGCAACGACCATCCTCGCGCCTTGGACGCCCTGGCCGAGGTGCACAAGGTCTGCTCGGTCATGGGGATCGAGCTCAAGCGGGTGCCCATTCCGGACGCCTTCGACCTTCTGCAGGCCGCCAAGGCCATGCGTGCCCAGGTCCGAGAACTGAGGAGGGAAGGGGTCGAGGTGGCGGTCTTCAACATTGCCGGCGGGACCAAGATGATGAGCGCGGCGGCGTTGTTGGTCTGCGCCATGGAAGGACTGAACTCCGTCTACGTGCATGACGAGACCTACCGGGAGATACCCCTACCCCTATTGAAGGTGGACTACTCCCAGCTGTTGACCCCGGCCCAAAGGGAGATGCTCATGTTCCTCTGGAGCAACCGTTCCCATCCCATGACCCAGGTGGAGATCGCCCAAGGCATGGGCAGGCACAAGGCCACCATCAACCATCACATCCAGATCCTGGAGGGGAAGGGGATCATCAGGCTGGAGGAGGACCGCCGGGACCGTCGCAGGAAGGTGGTGATGGTGGACGAGGCCATCGAGCTGATCCTGGGGGACATCGATGTCTAGACGTCCCTCCCTACTGCTCTGCACTTACGGCGGGCTTATGGACGAGGTGGTCCCCGGTCTGCGCTCGCTGCCCCATGACCAGTTGGTCATCGTGGTCCATGAGGGGAAGACGGCAGAGAAGGGATGCACGGACCTGAGGTCCCTGCTCGATCGTCTCAAGATCAGGCACACCGTGCTACAGGTCCGCTCGCAGGACCTGCTCGGCTCGGCGATGGTCATGGAGAGGTGCATTCAGGAGCACCATGGGAAGGGATGGCGGGTCAGGGTGGACATCACCGGCGGGCAAAAGCTTCTCAGCGACGCGGCGGTGCTCGCGGCGGCGGTCACCGGCGTCGAGGTATGCTGTTTTCAGGTCGAGGCCAGACGTCTCAGGCTCCTTCAAGGGATGGGGGTGAGGGAGATGCTGCCCAAGGCGGTGGTATCGGCCTTGAGGGAGGACCAGTGGCCCATGGCCTTGAGAGAGGGCAAGGGACATGAGCACCGGGGGAACCTCCTGGTCAGGATGAAGGACATGGGCCTGATCACCCTTGTGGAACGGGGAGGTCAGAAGCAGGTGGGACTGACCGATCGCGGCCTGGCCTGCAGGGATTGGTTGCAGAGGATGGAGCCTACTATCAACGAATAAGGGGCAGCACCTCGTCGAAGATATAGTCGATGCGCCACTGGAGCTCCTCCTGCTGCACCTTCCACCTGCGGTTCAGGCCGGAGTCCCTCAACATGTGCAGGCCCTCCGGGTTCTGGGGGAAGGAACCGGAGACGATGCACACCGCTATGGTCCATATCCTGCGCGTGGCGTCCACGGAGTACCCGCCTCCCCCGGTGACAATATACCTCCCGTCGCAATGCTGGTGCACCGACCGATGGGTGATATCCGCCACCTTCTCGTAGGCCGCGGTGGTGAGCCCCATGCCCACCAGATGGTCGCTGTAGTGCGCGTCCGTACCGAACTGGTGCAGGACGATCTCCGGACGATAGGCGTCCAATGCCGCGCTCACCACCTTCTCGTAGGTGGGCACATACACCTCATCACAGGTGCAACGGGGGAGCGGGACATTGATGGCGTAGCCCTTCCCCTCACCCTCTCCGACATCGGTCACCGCCCCCGTTCCCGGATAGAATCCCGGGCTGTAGCGGTGGAAGGAGACGGTCAGCACCTTCTCCCGGTTGAATATGGACTGGGTGCCATCCCCGTGATGGCCATCGATGTCCAGGATGGCGATGCGTTCGTAACCGTATCTCCGCTGCAACCGTCGAACGGCCACCGCCAGGTCGTTGAACACACTGAAACCGGCCGACCTGTCCCTTCGGGCGTGGTGCAGCCCCCCTCCGGGGGTCATGGCATGATCGTACTCCCCCCTGGCCACGGACTCCACCCCGGCCAGGGTGGCGCCTACCGTGGCCAAAGCCCCCTCGTAGAGGCCCGGTGAGGCCGGAGTGTCCCCCGAGTCCAGGTATCCAGTGCCCAGGCGGCTCATCTCCTTGACGTAATCGATGTGGTGAGGATCGTGGACCTCGAGCAGGTCCTCATCGTTGGCCAAAGGGGATTCCACGTAGGAAAGGCGTTCATCGAAGACCCCCAGCTCCCTCAAGGTGTCCCGGATCATCTGGAACCTGATGGGCTGATAGGGATGCTCCGGACCGAACTGGTACTTGAGCAGTTCATCGTTGTAGAAGAACGCAGTGGTGCCGCACATGAGGTTGACCCGTTCCTTGGCCTCCCGGCTCTAAACCTGACACAGACCATAAAATTTTTGATTCATCGATCGGTGAACTGAATGGCGATGAAACCTTCATTCAGCGCCAGTTATCTGAAGATCATGCTCTCCTCCAGCCATCAAACCTTGGATAACACTAACAGAGACAAGACGGGCAGAAGGCAGTACGCCTTCCTGCGCCTTGGGT
>JAFGPG010000018.1 GCA_016926075.1 Methanomassiliicoccales archaeon | reverse complement strand
GGCTCCTTTGAACTCCAATGGAAAAGTAGAAGATTTTTGGTTACCGTTGATTCTCATTAAGATATCCCTCAGTGCAGTTCCAGTTATGAAACACGTTTTATTTCACACTGGTTACGCACTATATAAATTTATTTGATTTGCCCTGTTCTCATCTGAGCGTCGGGTCCTTTGTCCTACATGATCCGTAGAAAATCGCAGATTTTCGTGGGGAAAGAATCAACATGGTAGGGGGGAATGTATGTCTCAAGGAGTGGGGTTCATGATCGTGGAGTTCTCGGTGGTGCCCATCGGTGCGGGAACGAGCCTGAGCGCATTCGTGGCGGAATGTCTGAAGATAGTGAGGGAGAGCGGGGTCCCTTACCAACTGACGCCCATGGGCACCGTGCTGGAGGGGGACGAGGCACAGGTCCTGCCAGTGGTCATGCGCTGTCACGCACGGATGCTCCAGATGTGCGAGCGCGTGGTGACCAGCATCAAGATCGACGATCGACGGGACCGGCCGTCGAGCATGGAGCGAAAGGTGAGGAGCGTCGAGGCCAGATTGAAGGGCGGATGAGTCGTCCTCCGAGGGCGGGCGCCCTCAGATGTTCATGTACTCACGTGTACGCATGTGACTGAGCACGATGGAGCGGGCGTCATGGAAGTTGGGCAGGGCGCGCAGCTCTGCCACCACGCCCTTTCCCACCTCCTGGTCCACCGATATGAGCATGAGGGCGTTCCCCCCTTTGTCCTCACGGCCCACGCCCATGCGGGCGATGTTGATGTCCCTTTTGCCCAGCAGGGTCCCGATCTTGCCGATCATGCCGGGCATGTCATGGTGCTTGGTGAGCAGGAAGTCGCCCTCCAGAGGCATGTCCAGTTCGAACTCGTCCACACCGATGATGCGGAACTGGTCCGAGGGGAACACCGTGCCCCGCGCCTCCACCTTGTGACCTTCTGAGGAGATGCGCACCACCAGCATGTTGGTGTAGTGGCTGCTCTCGTCCACCTTGGCCTCCACCACCTGGATGCCCTTCTCCCGGGCGATGCTGTTGGCGTTGATGACATTGGTGTTCTCCCCCACCATGATGGAGAGCACCCCCACGATGGCCGAAACGGTCACCATGCGCGTGTCCAGGTTGGCTATCTCCCCGTGGCACTCCACCTCGATCTTCTTGACCGGTCCCTCGGAGAGCTGGACGCAGAAGGCCCCCAATCTCTCGGCCAGCCCTATGAAGGGGGCCACGTTGGGGTCCACCCGGCTGATGGGCACGTTCACCGCGTTGGTGATCTTGTTCTCTATCAGGAACATCTTGACATGCTCAGCCATCTCGATGGACACCTTCTCCTGCGCCTCCTTGGTGGAGGCGCCCAAATGAGGCGTGGCCACCAGATTGTCCAGGGTCAGCAGCTTGGACCCCTTGGGCGGTTCCTCCTCGAAGACGTCCAAGGCCGCGCCGGCGATCCTCCTCTCCTTCAGGGCCTCGTACAGGGCATCCTCGTCGATGATCCCTCCGCGGGCGCAGTTGACGATCATGGTCGAGGGCTTGAGCATCTCCAATTGGGCCTTGCCGATCAGGTGATGGGTGGTGGGGGTCAAGGGAGTGTGTATGGTGATGAAGTCCGCCTCCTCCAGCACCTTCTCCAGTGGCAGGATCCTGACGCCCAGCTTGACCGCCACCTCCTGGGAGATGTACGGGTCGTAGCCCAGTAGCTTCATCTGGAAGGACTTGGCCCTCTTGGCCACTTCCCCTCCCACGCGTCCTATGCCCACTATGCCCAGGGTCTTGCCCATGAGCTCCACCCCGGTGAACTTGCTTCGCTCCCACTTGCCCGCCTTGATCGATGTGTCCGCGCGGGGTATGTTGCGGGCCAGGGTCAGCATCATGGCCATGGTGTGCTCCGCCGCTGAGATGATGTTGGCGGCGGGGGTGTTCATGACCAGCACCCCCCGGCGGGTGGCGGCGTCCACGTCCACGTTGTCCACGCCCACCCCGGCCCTGCCCACCACGCGCAACCTCTTCCCGGCCTCGATGATATCGGCGGTCACCTTGGTGCCGCTGCGTACGATGAGCCCATCGTACTCCCCGATGACCTTCAACAGTTCCTCATGAGGGATCTTCGGACGAACGTCTACCTGGACCCCGGAGTCCTTGGTCAGCATCTCCAGGCCCTCCTTGGAGAGCTCGTCCGTGACTAAGAGCTTCATTTCATCTCCTCCCTTACCTCGTCCATGACATCCAGGAGGTCCTTGACGTCCTTCTCGGTCAGGTCGCCCATGTGACCGATCCGGAACGTCTCCTCCTTCACCTTACCATATCCCGGCGATATCTCAAATCCCTTTTGCCTCAGCCGCCTGTCGAAGTCCTTGAAGTCCATGCCGAGCAGCTTGATCACGGTGATGGTGTTGGACCGGAAGCCCTCCTCGGCGTACAGCCCCAGACGCTTCTCGGCCCATCCCCTGACCATGTCAGCCATGCGCTGGTGTCGGGCGAAGCGGTTCCGCACCCCCTCCCTCAGTATCTTGTCCAGCTGGTAGTCCAGACCGTATATCAAGGACACCGGGGGGGTGGTCAGGGGCAGGTCCTTGTCGGCCATCTTCTTATATTGCATCAAATCCAAGTAATAGCCCCGGTTCTGCACCTTGGCCGCCTTCTCCATCAGGCGGGGCGAAACGCACACCACGGCCAGGCCGGGGGGGAGGGCCAGGGCCTTCTGTGAGCCGAAGACCAGGGCGTCTGGGTCTAGCTGGCGCAGCCTGAGGTCCACCGAGCCCACGGAGGTCACCCCGTCCACCATGATGAGGGCGTCGCTCTGCTCCCTTACCCCCTCCACGATCTCCGCGATGGGGTTCAGCACGCCGGTGGAGGACTCGTTGGATATCATCGTGACCGCTTCCACGCCCTCCTCCAGCTTCCCGGCCACGTGGTCCTTGCGCAAGGCCTTTCCCCATTCCACATTGATCTTCTGGACCTGTTTGCCGTTCTCCGTCCCGATCAGTTGCCAGCGGTCACCGAACGAACCGTTGGAGAGGCCGGCCAACTTGCTCTGTACGGCGCTGCGCACGCACCCCTCCAGGAATCCGGAGGCCGAGGCTGGGGCCAGGAAGATGTCCATGTCCATGTCCAACACCTTGTGGAGCTTCTCCACCACCCCGTGCTGCAGGTCCTGATACTCCTTGCCCCGATGGACCATCATGCCTCTGTTCATGGAATCGAGAGTGTCCGGGAAGACCTCCACCGGACCTACCGTGAAAAGTCGCCTGCTCAATCTAATCCCCTCATGGTCGATGTTTGTCGTAAGATATTTTCCCTTGCCTCGGTGTCCTGAGCGCACCGCCGGCCTGAGAGGGTAAAGGCCGGCGGATGAAATAGGTTTCCATGCCGGTCATACGGACAGCATGCGTCGCAGGCGGGCCACGGCCTCCTCCACATCCTCCGGTCCGATGTCGTTGTGGGTCACGAAGCGCACCTTGCGGGTTCCGAACTCGAATATCTGGACCCCGACCTCCCCCGCCCGACGGACGAATGTCACCGCATCCATCCCGGTGCCGCCGATGTCGGCCATGACGAGGTTGGTCTCCACCGTGGCCAGGTCCACCTTCACCCCCGGCAGGGCGTCCAGGCCCTCGGCCAGCCTGCGGGCGTTCCGATGGTCCTCCTTGAGGCGGCCTACCATCCTCTGCAACCCCACTATGCCCGGGGCGGCGATTATGCCCGCCTGGCGCATGCCCCCGCCCACCATCTTGCGGTTGCGACGGGCTCTCTCGATGAACTCCGTGTTCCCCACCACCACTGAGCCCACTGGGCATGCCAGTCCCTTGGACAGGCAGAAGGTCAGGCTGTCCAGGTGCCGCATGTACTCCTCGACGTCCACATCCAGGGCCACCGCGGCGTTGAAGATGCGGGCGCCGTCGCAGTGCACCTTCAGACCGTGCCCATGGGCGACCTTGGCCACCGCGGCCACCTCAGCGGGGGTCCAGACCGAGCCGCCGCCGCGGTTGTGGGTGTTCTCGATGCACAGGAGACGGGAGATGGGATAGTGCAGGTCCGGATGGCGAATGTGCGCCTCCAGCTGCTCCGCGGTGAACTTGCCCCTCTTCCCTTCGATGAGACGGGGCACCGCACCGACCAGGGCGGAGAGGCCGCCCAGCTCGTAATAGTAGATGTGCGCCTCGGATTCCATGAGGACCTCGTCCCCCTTCTGGCAGTGGG
>JAFGPG010000073.1 GCA_016926075.1 Methanomassiliicoccales archaeon | reverse complement strand
GTCGTCATGCTCTGGAAGAGGAAGGAGGACCAGGAGCTGACCGAGGATGCCTACGAGAGGCTGATGATGTCCACCGTGACCATGGGCCACCGCGCAAGGCGCTACGCCTCCTCGCTGGAACTGATCATCGAGAACCAGGACGGCAGCTACGAGTTCATCCCCTACATGGCGGACGCTCATCGCTCCGCTTCCCGGGCCCATTGAGGAAGCCCCCGGTAGCGGTAATGGTCCCGGATCTGCTCGGCGTACATGCTCAGGAAGAACTCGTTGTACCTGCGGATGTAGAGCACCCCCTGGCGGGTGATGCGCACCTGGTACCGCCCTTCCCGCTTGTCGACGGTCACCAGCCCGTCCTCCACCAGCTTCTCGATGACCTTGTTGGTCATGAAATGGTTGGAACGGATCTCGTGTTTCACCTCCTCCTTGGAAATGCCCTGAACCTCGTCGATCCGAAGATGGTCCAGCTTCGATTCCAGTTCCGGCTGGTAGAGATTGATGCCTAGCTCCGCAACCAACCTGTTGAGGGTGAAGCAACAGTAGATCTTGTAGTCCTTGTAGGGCCTGGACATCTTCGCATTCGGTAGGACGAGTAAGATTTAAAAACATGAGGTCACAGCAGCGAGCTCAGGCCGTTGTAGACGAACAGAATAGCGAAGACCACCATGAGCGCCCCGGAGCCGGTTATCACCCTCTGATGCCACACCTCGCTCCACCGGCCCTTGGTATCGAAGATGGTCATGCCCACGAACCCCTCCCATAGAAGATCGCATGTTATGTGCACCACCACGAAGAGGGGCAGCATCCACCAGCCGAAGGTGACCGCTGTGGCGGTCAATGCCGCCCCCACCGTGGCCCACCACAATAGCCAGGCCGGATTGGCTACGGTGGTCATGACGCCGGCCCAGAAGGGGTCCCGGTACTTTGTGCAGCTGGTGACCACGTCCTTCCTGGAGCGCACCATATCGTAGCCCATGTACAGCAGTATGGTCCCTCCCAGGACCCCTATGATGCCGAACACCATATCGTCCTTGAGGAACACGCTGAGCCCGAAGAAGATGGCCACGATGGTGGGCACTTCCACCACCGCATGCCCCAGGGCTATCTTCCAGCCGGACCAGCGGTCCTGGAAGCCGCAGGCGATGGTGACCGCGAACACCGGACCGGGCATGAGCACGCCGGACAGGGAGATAACGGCCACGGAGGCCAAGAAGAAAATAGCCGTCTCCAACCCCATCATGTCACCTCAGAGGTACCAATCCGCGCTCAGGTTGATGTACTCATCGGGTGACATGTCGCTCAGGACGGCGTTCTCCACATCGATGATGGAGACGCTGTGTATGCGCGAGTTCATGATCTCGTCCATGCTCACGGGAGGGCTCTTGTAGTAAAGGTCGCAGTAGCGTTTGACCACCTCCACCTCCTCCGGGGGGCGGTCCCTTGGCGGCCTGGTGAAGAAGGACATCACCGGCATGACGTAGTGCGGGGGCGCGGCCAGGGAGAACTTGTGGCAGTGGTTGCTGTAACGGGCGATCTTGGAGGCGATACGGGCCCGGATATAGTCCATAGGGTCCAGGGCATGGGCCGGGGGCACGTACCCTGTCTCCACCTCCACGATGAGCACCCCCTCCCCCTTCCGGGCGTACACATCGCAGCTCAGGCCGGCATCGATCATATGTTCCAGGTCCACATCGTAACCGTCCATCACCAGGTACTTGGCCACGATCATCTCCAGCACGGAATGGTTGATCTTCAGGAGGTTCTTCTCCTTGAGGTCCACCAGACGCTGCTCCAATCCACGCAACGCCTCCTCCTGCGAAGGGTCGCAACCGGCCAGCAATTTGACCATGAGCACCTGAAGGTCCTGGGTGAACTTGTCCAAAAATAAACCTCTGCTCGATAACCGCGAACTAATCCTTACCTTTTATGCTCGCGGCACACCACGAGGGTCAGGGTGGAGCGCACTCCCGGCAGCTCCCTCATGGCCAGGATGGTGCGGCTCATCTCCTCCTCGCTGGAGGCCTCCACCTTGGCCACCATGTCATAGACCCCGTAGACCATGTAGCATTCCCTTACCGAAGGCATCTGGCATAGGGCCTCCATGACCTGGGCCTCAGCACCTATGTCATTGGTTATGGCCACGATGGCGCTGTTCATGGGCAGACCATTGGTTCAACCTAAAAATAAACTTACCGTCTTCTGCGGCATCGGACGCACGTCGGGGACATGACGCTCACTCCTCTGCCGAGGGCTGGAAGACGTCGGTGACCGTCCCGGTCTCGCAGGATACGCTGAAACCGTATCCTTCCGAGGTTATCTCATGGGCCACGCACAGGGAGTAGGGCACTCCCACGAAACTGCTCTTCATCACTTCCAGGGGCTGTTGGTTCATTCTCTCCCTCTTTCGCTGATGCGGAGATGATGATTATCCCTAGGCAGGACATAACCGTGTTGTTCGGCAATCTGCAGCCCCCAGGGGAGGTTGTCCAATATTGGACAAAGGACAGAACCGCGGGAGAGGTCACCGGTCAGGAACTAAAATGGTGAAAAAAATAAGAGCGGGACCCAATGCCCGTTCCTTTCAATCAAGGGCCACCAGTTTGACGCCCAGTTGCTTCTCCAAGGACTGGACCTTCGCCAGGTCAACCTCCGAAAGTTTGCTGAAGCTGGCAGGT
>JAFGPG010000017.1 GCA_016926075.1 Methanomassiliicoccales archaeon | reverse complement strand
TTCATCGTCACCAATACCGATTTCCGCTCCTTCCTGAAGATAGCCCAGAAGCTGAAGGACGATGTGTACCAGGCCCGCTCCCTGTTGCTGCTTCCCTATGAGCCCAAGAGCTTGGCGGAGGGCGACCTGCACATCTTCGTCAACGAGATGTCCTAGATCCGGCTCAGTAGAATGCTGATGGAGGACACATTGAGCGGTTTTCCGTCCTTGTCCTGTAATTTTTCCGTCTCTATCCTGATCTCCTGGATATCGCTCGGTACGAAGCGCTCTTTGGTTATCAGGGCCACATCGACCGCTTTGCTGATGGCCCTGCCTCGGGCCCGAATTGTCACCCCGTTGTTCTCCCCGTTGATCTTCCTAACCACGGCCAGTACGTAGTTCATTATCGGCTTTTCGCCGATGTATATCGTGCCCGCATCGCTCAACGCCAATGCCCCCTTTGGACCTAGGTTACTAATATTTGGATCAACTCGCCCAATATTGTTTTGGTACAGGCCTCGAACCTGACAGTACAATCATCGAACGGAATAAGTGACGTCTCACAATGGACATCAAATCAAAATTGCTAGACGTGGCCATCCTGCCCTGATTTGAACAAGGATATCTGGATGGATGAGACGTTCGATGGTCCATTATGGCCCGTGCTCATGACCTCGGTCACGATGCCAACGCTCTGGATCTGGACGTCCGGGACGAAACGGTCCTTGACGATGAGGGACACGTCGACCGCTTTGCTGATGAACTTCCCTCGGCCCTTAATTATCACCATGGGGTCCCCTTCCTTGAAACGTGCCGCCGTGACCAGCACATATGTCATGGTCGGTTTGTTACCGATATAGATCGTCCTATCCTCGATCATCGGACCAGGTCTCGAGATTCCAACTCGAGACCTTCGTATAAATAATTTCTTAACTTTTTCTCAGGACCGCCCTTCTCTTGATATCCTCCGAAGAATACGGTACGGCCTTCGATGGAGCCGATCATGTGTGGCTGGGGGTATTTGAATGGTATCGCATGACGGGGAAAGGATTGTAAGTACGCAATGAAATAATGCCTAAGGGGGTGCGATGACCGCCTCCAGGAGAGTAAGTTCGATGCAGGAAAAGGAAGTGGCGTTGACCAGGGATGAGATGGAGGCCATGGCCAAGGAGGCCATCACCATCTGGTGGTGCACAGTGATCAAGGCCGTGGTCATGACCAGTAAATCCGATAAGATGAAGCTCATCTTACAGGATTTCTTCTCCTCCGCGGTGAAGGAGATGGTCAATACCTACGGCTCCAAGAAGATCCTGGAGGTCGTGGGTCCCGTCATGAGGCAGGGCGGGAAGAAGGCGGCGGTGCAGGCTCTGGAAGAATATGAGATCCTGGAGAGGGACGGCATCGCCATCTCCTCGTTGATCGACCTCTGGGAAGGTGCCTTGGGCGTTCGGGGCAGTATCCTGGAAAAGAGCGATGTCTCGGTCATCAAGGTGGCCAAGGAGTGCCCGTTCGCCAACCAGCCCCCTGAGCTGTGCTCCCTTTTCGGTTTCTTCGTGGACGGTTTCTGCGAGGTCATCAATCCCGAGTACGAATGGTGCCAGACACATAAGATGACCTCCGGTGACAAGGAGTGCCGCTGGGTCTGTCGCAAGGAGGATTGAGGAGGGCAGTGGAAACAAACGCCAAGGTGGCGGCCATATTCGAGGAGGTGGCCGACCTCCTGGAACTGAAGGAGGGCACCTTCTTTCAGGTCAGGGCCTACCGCCGGGTGGCCAAGGAGATCTCCTCGCTCACGGAGGACCTGAAGGACCTCTACATCAGGGGGCATCTGTCCAACATACCAGGCGTGGGGAAGGCCATACACGACAAGATCGTGGAGATCATACGCACCGGTGAGCTGCAGTACCTCAACGACCTGCGCAACGAGTTCCCTGCCGGCCTTCTGCAGGTCATGCAGGTGCCGGAGGTGGGCCCCAGGACCGCTGGGCGACTCTATAAGGAACTGAAGGTGACGAACCTGGCGGACCTGCGTTCGGCCGCGGAGCGGCATCTCATACGCCGGCTCAAGGGCTTTGGGGAGAAGAGCGAGGAGAACATCCTGAAGGGGATCAAATACCTGGAGTCACGTCAGGGGCGCATGCTGCTAGGCTACGCCTATCCAAGGGGGAAGGGGTTCGAGGAGCATATGCGGGCCCACGGCTTCGAGCTGGTGAGCCTGGGAGGATCCCTGAGGCGCATGAAGGAGACCATCGGGGACATCGACATCCTGGTGGGCAGTACGGAGGCCGAGAGGGCCATGGACGCCTTCGTCAGATATCCCCAGGCGGCGGAGGTGCTGCTGCGGGGGGAGACCAAGACCTCCATAAGGATGACGGACGGGGTGCAGGTGGACATGCGGGTGGTCTCGCCCTCAAGCTATGGCGCGGCCCTGCAGTACTTCACCGGATCGAAGGAGCACAACGTGACCCTGCGCTCCCTGGCCAACGACCTGGGCTTCAAGGTCAATGAGTACGGCGTCTTCCGTCTGGAGGACGGGGCCAAGGTGGCAGGGGAGACCGAGGAATCGGTGTACGAGGTGCTGGGACTGCAATGGATGCCTCCGGAGATGCGAGAGGACCGAGGGGAGATCGACCTGGCCAGGAAGGGGAAGGTGCCTCCGGTGGTGACCCTTTCCGACATCCGTGGGGACCTGCACGTGCACAGCGAGGCCAGTGATGGTGTGGACAGTGTCGAGTCCTTGGCCAGGGCGGCCGCCGCCCGAGGATACGAGTACCTGGCCATCACCGATCACAGCCATTCCTTGACCGTAGGGAGCGGTCTGAGCGTGGAGAGGCTGCTGGAGAACGTGGACCTGATACGGGAGGTGGAGGAGAGCGGGGTGGGGTTGCACCTGCTAGCAGGATCAGAGGTGGAGATCGACCGGATGGGGGGACTGGACTATCCGCCCGAGGTCCTGGGCGACCTGGACATCGTGGTGGCCGCGGTGCATAGCCACTTCAAGATGTCGCCTCAGGAGATGACCGACCGCTTGGTGAACGCCATCTCCAACGAGCACGTGGACGTGCTGGCCCATCCCACAGGGCGTATCATAGGCCAGCGGGAGGGCTACCAGTTCG
>JAFGPG010000072.1 GCA_016926075.1 Methanomassiliicoccales archaeon | reverse complement strand
CACCTGGGGCAAGGGCCGCGGCGTGGCCAGGGTGCAGAGGCTGTCCCAGGGCGCCAAGGCCGCCGAGTCCCCCAACAACGTGGGGGGGCGCCGGGCCCACCCGCCAATGGTGGAGAGGGAATGGGACCTGAAGGTCAACCGCAAGGAACGCCTGCTGGCACGGCTGTCCGCCTTGGCCGCCACCGCCGACGTGGAGAAGGTCCGGGCCCGCGGGCATCGGTTCGATGATTCGCTCACCCTGCCCGTGGTCATCGAGGACCGGTTGGAGGGGGTCAACAGCACCTCCGAGGTGCTGGAGGTCCTGAGGACCTTGGGCCTCGGAGAGGACGTCGTGCGCAGCAAGGATGGCATCCGGGTGCGCGCCGGGCGAGGCAAGATGCGTGGCAGACGCTACCGCATGCCTCGCAGCCTGCTCATCGTGGTCTCCGATCACCAGGCCGCCCTGGTAAGAGGGGCGCGCAACCTTCCAGGAGTGGAGGTGGCCTATGCGGAGAGGTTGAACCCCGGACTGCTGGCACCCGGTGGGCTGCCTGGAAGGCTGACCGTGTTCAGCGAGTCCGCATTCAAGAGAGTGGGGGAGTGGTGAACATGGCCAAGAGGATATTGCTCTACCCGTACGTGACGGAAAAGACCATGAACTACATGACCGGCACTCCCACCCAGGACTTCAAGGACGGCAACAAGATCGAGTTCATCGTGGACCGCTCCGCCAAGAAGGCGGAGATCAAGGCCGCCTTCGAGGACTACTTCGAGGTCAAGGTGGACAAGGTCTGGACCAAGATATCCAAGGAGGGCAAGCACGCCGTGATCAAGCTCGCTGAAGGATACTCGGCCGAGGACATCGGCATGAGGATAGGAGTGTTCTGAGGAGGGGGAACATGGGAAGACAACTGAGACAGCAGAGAAGGGGCCGCGGAGGCTCCACCTATCGCTCCCCAAGCCACAGGCACGTGGGAGAGATCAAGCATCCCCAGGTCAAGCTGGGGAAGGGTACCGTCGTGGACATCGTGCACGCCCCGGGTCGCAACAGCCCGGTGGCCGAGGTACGGTTCGGGGACGGGAACAAGGAGAAGATCATAGCCGTGGAAGGGCTGACGGTGGGACAGGACATCAATGTGGACGGCTCTCGTAGCCTCAGACCGGGCAGCGTGATGTCCCTCTCCAACATACCGGAGGGGACCCTGGTCCACAACCTGGAGGCCAGGCCCGGGGACGGCGGCAAGTTCGTCAGGACCGCGGGGACCTATGCCACCGTGGTGACCAAAGGGGACACCGTGGTGGTGCAGATGCCCTCCGGCGCCTTCAAGAACTTCGATCCCCACTGCCGCGCCGGCATCGGGATCATCGCGGGGGGCGGTGCCAAGGAGAAGCCCTTCGCCAAGGCGGGGAAGAAGTTCCACGCCTATCGCAGCAAGAGCAAGGCCTATTTCAAGGTCAAGGGAGTGGCCATGAACGCCATAGACCACCCGCACGGTGGTGGGGGACACCCGCACGTGGGCAAGCCGAGCACCGTCTCGAGGAACGCTCCGCCGGGAAGGAAGGTCGGAAGGCTTTCCCCCAAGAAGAAGAGGAAGTGATCCTAAATGGCTGAAGAGAAGCTAACCGGTACCAAATCCTCGAGGAGGAAGCAGAGGAAGAAGAAGGGCATGATGACCGCCCGTAGGAAGAAGGAGTTCACCTACCGCGGCTTCACCCTGGAACAGCTCCAGGAGATGCCCTTCGATGAGATGGTGGACCTGTTGCCATCCAGGGTCAGGAGGTCCTTCCGCCGCGGTCTCAACGAGGAACAGAAGACCACCTTCGACAAGATCTGGTCGGGCGAGCATGATGTGGTTCGCACGCACCGCCGGGACATACCCGTGGTGCCGGCCTTCGTCGGTCGCCGGGTGGCGGTGTACAATGGAAAGGAGTTCAAGGAATTGGAGGTCAAGCCCGAGATGATCGGGCATTTCCTAGGCGAGTTCGCCATCACCCGGGGAACGGTGAAACACTCCGGGCCAGGCGTCGGTGCGACCAGGTCCTCCAAGTTCATGCCGCTGAAGTGAGGTGAGAAAACATGGTAGGATACACAGCTCAGGCCGATCCGGACACCACCTCCAAGGCCATTGCCAAGGAGCTTCCCATTTCGCCCAAGTTCTCGCGTGAGATCTGCCGCATGGTTCGCGGCAGGAAGGTCGAGGACGCCATACGCATGCTCGAGGAGGTCGTGGAGCTTCGCCGCCCCGTGCCCATCCGACGCTACAACATGGGCGTGGCGCACAAGAAGGGCGTGGGTCCTGGGAGGTTCCCCAAGAAGGCCGCCTCGGCCATCATCAAGGTGCTGCAGAGCGCCAAGAGCAACGCGGAGTACAAGGGACTGGACGCCGAGAACATGCGCGTCAGGACCATCTCCGCCCATTTGGGGAGGACCACCCCCGGTTACATGCCCAGGGCGCACGGCAGAAGCACCGCCTGGGACCAGCAGACCGTGAACATAGAGGTCATACTGGAGGAGGCTCAGTAGATGGCCAGCGAAAGGAAGTTCGTAGCGGAGAACATCAGAAGGGTTCTCCTGAAGGAGTATCTCATGAAGACCGTGGACCGCGCTGGTTTCGGCGGGGTGGACGTGCAGAGGACCCCCATGGGCACCAGGGTCACCCTGGTGACCGAGAGGCCGGGAATCGTCATCGGGCGCCGGGGAGCGGCCATCAAGTCGCTGACCAAGGACATCGAGGACATCTTCAAGTACGACAACCCGCAGATAGAGGTCCAGGAGGTGGAGAACCCCAATCTCAACGCCCAGATCATGGCCGAGAAGCTGGCCTTCGCCCTGGAGCGCGGATGGCATTTCAGGCGCGCGGGGCATTCCACGGTGCGGCGCATCATGGAGTCCGGGGCGCGCGGATGCCTCATCATCATCTCCGGTAAGCTGACCGGGGAGAGGCACCGCACCGAGAAGTTCAAGGACGGGTACATCAAGTACTGCGGCGAGAGCCGGGAGCTCTTCGTGGGCACCGGTTTCGCCGTGGCCAAGCTCAAGCCTGGTGTGATAGGGGTGCAGGTCGAGATCATGGAGTCAGGCGCCCGCCTGCCCGCGGAGATCGACGTCATGAGCATGGATGCCGCCATTCAGGCCAACCCTGACCTGGCGGACCTGCTGAGCAAGCAGGAGGAGGCCTCGGTCATCGCCGAACGCCCCGCGGAGGATGTCCCCGCGGTAGACGAGGAGGAGGTGGCTGAATAAATGGCCTTGATGAGAACTGAGGACATCAGGAACATGAGTGCGGAAGAGCGTGCTGGCAAGCTCCGCGAGCTGCAGGACGAGCTGATGCACGAGAGGGGCGCGGCCGCCATGGGCGGGGCCCCCAACAACCCGGGGAAGATCAGGGCTCTAAGGGGTAACATCGCCAGGATCCTAACCGTCCAGAAGGAGGAAGAACAATAATGGTCGAAATTTGCTCGGTATGTGGGCTCCCTAAAGAGCTGTGCATGTGCGAGGAGATCGCCAGAGAACAGCAGTCCGTAAGGATCTACACCGACAGCCGGCGCTACGGAAAGATCGTCACCGTCGTTGATGGCATCGACGCCACCGACATCGACATCGACGACCTGGCCCGTAAACTGAAGAACAAATGTGCCGCCGGCGGCACCGCCAAGGAAGGCAAGATCGAGCTCCAGGGGGACCACAAGAAGAAGGTGGCGCAGACCTTGGAGGAAATGGGCTTCAAGACCGAGGTTCGGTAGGAGCCATGGACAAGAGGGATTTCATGAGACAGGAATTCATAGGACTGGACATCGAGGTGGTGGAATCCAGCTGTCCCGAGCGATCTTTGCGCGGGAAGGTGGTGGACGAGACCAAGAACATGTTGGCCATCTCCTGCCAGGGCAGGGAGAGGTGGATACCCAAGTCCGGTCATGAGTTCGTGTTCACATACCAGGGCGAGCGGGTCAGGGTCCTAGGGTCCGAGATCCAGCATCGACCAGAGGATAGGATCAAGAGGATTAGGTGATCTAATGAGCGAGTTCAGAGACATTGGCATTGATGTCAAGGCCCCCTCGGCCACCTGCGAGGACAAGCACTGCCCGTTCCACGGGAAGCTCTCGGTGCGGGGGCAGATCATAGACGGCGTCGTCGTCTCCGTCAAGATGAACGGTAGCGCCGTTGTGGAGAGGAACTACCTGAAGTACGACAAGAAGTACGAGAGGTTCGAGAAGAGGACGAGGCGTTACACCGTCCACAACCCCCCATGCCTGGAGATCGCGGCCGGGGACGAGGTGCGCATCATGGAATGTCGCCCCTTGAGCAAGACGGTGTCCTTCGTCGTGGTGGAGAAAAGGTGAGGACATGAAGGGATTGGCCGGGAAACAGACCAGAGGTATCATCGTCGGTTCCGTCCTGGATGTGGTGGACAACACCGGTGCCAAGACCATCAGCATCATCACCGTGCCCAAATACCATGGGGTACATAGACGATGCCCCTCCGCCGCGGTGGGCGATATCGTCATGGCCTCGGTGAAGAAGGGCACTCCGGAGATGAGACGGCAGATCGTCTACGCCGTCGTAGTGCGCCAGAGGAGGCCCTTCCGTCGAGCGGACGGGACCATGGTGCATTTCGAGGACAACGCCGCGGTCATCACCACCGAAGAGGGGGAGACCAAGGGCAGCGACATCAAAGGACCGGTGGCCAGAGAGGCCGCCGAGCGGTGGCCCCGAGTGGCCGCCACCGCATCGACGATCGTGTGAGGTGCGAGAATGACGAGCAAGTACGCAAGTAAACAGAGGAAGGCGCTGTACAACGCGCCGCACCACGTGCGCAACAAGAGCGTCGGCTCCCACCTCAGTGAGGAGCTGATAGGCAAGCTGGGCCGAAAGACCGCCCGGGTGGTCAAGGGTGACACGGTCAGGGTGGTCCGTGGGGACGAGGACATACTCGGCCTCGAGGGCAAGGTCACCAGGGTGAACACCCTGAACGGCCGTCTCATCGTGGAAGGCGTCACCATCGCCAAGGCCGACGGGACCATGACCGAGCGCCCGGTCCACGCCTCCAACGTGGTCATCACCAAGCTGGACATGAAGGACAACTATCGCAAGCGGAAGCTGCAGTTCGAGGAGGAGGGCTCATCATGACCCAGGACCTGAAGAGGCTCAATGCGCCGAAGAGCTGGCCGGTGCCCAGGAAGAAGAACGTATGGGTGACCAGCCCCCGTCCCGGCCCCCATGGGCTGACCCGCTGCATGCCCCTCAGCGTGGTGCTGAGGGACATGCTGAAGGTGGCCGACACCGCCGCCGAGGCCAAGAAGGTCCTGTCCGCCAAGCAGGTGCTGGTGGACGGTAAGGTCGTCACCGAGGAGAAGTTCCCGGTGGGGATCATGGACGTGATCAGCCTGACGGCCATGGGCAAGCATTACCGCATGTTGCTGGACGATCGAGGCAAGTTCGTACTGGTCCAGGTGGCGGAGGACCATGCCAAATGGAAGCTGTGCCGCATCGAGAACAAGACTTACGTGAGCGGTGGCAGGCTACAGCTGAACCTGCACGACGGACGCAACATACTGGTGGACCAGGACGGCTACGCGACCGGGGACGTGCTCAAGATAGAGCTGCCCACCCAGAAGGTCGTGGAGACATACAAGATGACCCAGGGAAACGTGGCCATGATCGTCAGCGGACGCAACGCTGGCCAGATCAACGTGGTCGAGGAGAAGGTCGAGGAACGTTCCTCCTCCCCCAACCTGGTACGCTTCAAGAACGGCAAGCTGACCGTGAAGGACAACGTGTTCATGATCGGTAACAAGACCCCCGAGGTCGCCCTGCCCGAGGTGAGCGTGGTATGAGCGAGAACGTCATGCGCCGCCCGTTCATCGAGAAGGTGGTCGTGAACATCGGTGTCGGGGAGGCCGGTGAGCGCCTGATCAAGGCGCAGAAGGTCATAGAGATGGTCACCGGGCAGAGGCCCAAGCAGACCTTCTCCAAGGTCACCAACCGCGACTTCGGCATACGCGAGGGGATGCCCATCGGATGCATCGTGACCCTGAGGGGCGAGAGGGCCGACGACTTCCTGGAGAGGGCCTTCGTCATCCGTGAGAACCGGATGCCCTCCTACTCCTTCGATCGGGAGGGCAACCTGTCCTTCGGCATATCGGACTACACGGACTTCTCCGGGATGAAGTACGATCCGGAGATAGGCATATTCGGCATGGACGTCAACGTGTCCATCCAAAGACCGGGAAAACGCATTTCCAGGCGTCGCGTGCTGCGCCGCCGTGTGCCCCACACGCATCGCATGACCAGGGAAGAGGCCATGGGGTTCATGAAGGAGAGATTCAAGATCGAGGTGATCGAATGAGGCCCAAGAAGAAGTTCGGACGGAGCGTGGGCTGCACCAGGTGTGGTCGCAAGAGGGGCATCATCAGACGTTACGGAATGCACCTCTGCAGGCAATGCTTCAGGGAGATCGCGCCGCAGATAGGGTTCAAGAAGTACTCGTGAGGTGAAAGAGATGCAGAGCGATCCATTGAATGATGCGATGTCCACCATCAAGAACGCCGCGGCCGTGGGCAAGAACGAGTGCCTCATCAGGCCCTCCTCCAAGCTCATAGGCCGGGTGCTCAAGGTGATGCAGGACAACGGCTACATCAACCAGTTCGAGTTCATTGAGGACGGCAAGGCCGGCGTGTTCAAGGTCATGTTGCAGGGGAACATCAACAACTGCGGCGTGATCAAGCCCCGCTACGCGGTGAAGAAGGTCAACATGGAGCAGTTCGAGGCCCGCTATCTGCCGGCCCAGGACTTCGGAGTGCTGATCCTGACCACCACGGACGGCGTGATCACCCACATGCAGGCCAAGGAGAAGGGCGTGGGCGGAAAGCTGCTCGCGTTCGTATATTGAGGGATATCATGACTGTTGCAGGATATTTGGACGACAAGGTGCAGGTGCCCAAGGAGGTCCAGGCCACCATGAAGGGCACCGAGGTGACCGTGAAGGGGCCCAAGGGCCAGGTCATCCGCGACTTCGATCATCCCCAGGTCAAGGTCTCCCTCAAGGAGGACCTGTTCCATATCGAGTGCCAGTACCCCCGTGTCAGGGAGAAGGCCCTGGTGGGCACCTACGCCGCCCATCTGAGGAACATGATCGAGGGAGCGGGGCACGGTTTCGAGTACGCCATGAAGATGGTCTACTCCCACTTCCCCATGAAGATCTCGGTCAAGGGCGATAGGCTGGTCATAGAGAACTTCCTGGGAGAGAAGGCCCCCCGCTCCGCCAAGATATTGGCAGGGGCGAAGGTGACCGTCAAAGGGAACGAGGTGCTGGTCACCGGTGCGGACCTGGAGAAGGTCTCGCAGACCGCGGCGAACATCGAGCGGGCCACCAGGATCCGCGGGTTTGACCCCCGGGTCTTCCAGGATGGCATTTACATCGTGGAGAAGGCAAGGAGGCCTCAGTGATGTCGGAGCACAAGGAGATAAGGAGCATCCAGGACCTGCCCTATTACCGGGAGGCCTACACCGCCCAGCTGGCGGAGATGGGCATCGAGGGGACGGACGAGCTGCTGGAGGCGCTGCAGGACGAGGAGCGCAAGAAGGAGATCGTCGACGCCTTGGACGGGGTGGGCAACAAGATCGCCGATCACTGGCTGGAGCTGCTCAGCGAGCCCGGGACGCAGATCGTGGAGGCCGGCGAGGCCCAGGTGGCGCCCAAGGTGAGGCCCCAGCTGACCGAGGAGGTCAGGTCCGCGCTGGAGCTCAGGCAAAGGAAGGACGAGGCCCGCCCCGCCTTCAAGAGGCAGGAATGGTTCCGCTACCAGAGGCTGGGCGAGAAGTGGAGGAAGCCCAAGGGCATCCATTCCAAGATGCGCCGGCACCTGTCCTACCGTCCGCCGGTGGTCTCCATCGGCTATCGGGGACCGAGGGCGGTGCGTGACTATCATCCCTCCGGGTTCCAGGAGGTCATGGTGCACAACCCTGAGCAGCTGGAGCAGGTGGACCCCAAGGTGCAGGCCATACGCATCGGCGGTGCCGTGGGCGGGAAGAAGAGGTCGGCGATAACCGAGAGGGCGGATGAGCTTGGCATCCGCGTGCTCAACAGGAGGTGAGAAGGATGGACCTGAAGAACCAGAAGCGTATGGCGGCCGAGATCATGAAGTGCGGGCAGAACCGGGTATGGATAGACCCGAACCGTACCGAGGACGTCGCCGACGCGATCACAAGAGCGGACATCAGGACCGCCATCCTGTCCGGTTCCATCCGCGCCTTGCCCGTCCAGGGCATATCCCGGGGACGGGCCCGTCACCGGATGGCCCAGAAGGCCAAGGGGCGCCGGCGTGGACATGGGAGCAGGAAGGGCACCTCTAGAGCCAGAAAGCCGAAGAAGGAGGCCTGGATCCAGACGATCAGGCCCCTGCGCGCCACGCTGCGCGAGCTGCGTGACGATGGCAGGATCACCCGGAGCGTCTACCGGGAGTTCTACATGAAGGCCAAGGGGGGCATGTTCAGGAGCAGGAACAATCTGCTCATGCACCTGAAGACCGAGGGCTACCTGAAGGAGGAGAACTGATGGCCAAGGGACCGAGATACAAAGTGGCCTTCCGCCGCCGGCGGGATGGCAGGACCGATTACAAACAGAGGGCCCGTCTGCTGAGGGCCAGGGTCCCGCGCGCCGTGGTGCGCACCTCCCTGCGTCACGTAACCGTGCAGATCGTGGACTTCGACCCCCAGGGCGACCAGGTATTGGTCACCGCCCACTCCCGCGAGCTGCTGGAGATGGGGTGGAACAAGGCCACCGGCAACGTGCCAGCCGCGTACCTCACCGGGTACCTGGCCGGCAGGAAGGCCGTGGCCAAGGGGCTGACCGAGGCTGTCCTGGACATCGGCCTCAGGGTCCCCGCCAGGGGGGCCACGGTGTTCGCGGCCCTCAAGGGGTTGCTGGACGCCGGGATGGACATTCCGCACGGCGAACAGGTGATACCCAGCGAGGACCGCCTGGCCGGCAAGCATATCGGCGAGGACGTGGAGAAGATGGTACAGGACGTCAAGAGCCGCATGGAGGTGAAGTGATATGGATTGGGTACCGAGGACGCGATTGGGCAAGATGGTGCTCAACGGTGAGATAACCACCATGAGCCAGGCACTGGCCACCAAGCTCCCCCTGCGCGAGGCGGAGATCGTGGACATACTGCTGCCCGACCTCAAGGACGAGGTCATCGATGTGAACATAGTGCAGAGGATGACCGACTCCGGAAGAAGGGTCAAGTTCCGCATCACCTGCGTGGTGGGCAACGGGGACGGTTTCATCGGCATAGGCCGGGCCAAGGGCAAGGAGGTGGGACCTTCCATACGCAAGGCCATCGACAACGCCAAGCTGAACATCATCGAGATCAAGCGCGGCTGCGGCTCCTGGGAGTGCGGTTGCGGGATGCCGCATTCCCTGCCCTTCACCGTTGTGGGCAAGTCCGGCTCGGTGGAGGTGGTGCTCAGGCCCGCCCCCCGCGGGATATCCCTGGCGGTGGGCGACGTGGCCAAGAGCCTGCTGACCCTGGCAGGGGTCAAGGACTCCTGGGGCTTCGCCAAGGGTCACACCAAGACCACGGTGAACTATGCCTACGCCACCTTCGATGCGCTGAGGAAGACCATCGAGATGCGCGTCTCCGAGGAGCAGGAGAAGAGACAGAACATCGTCAGCGGACCGGTCATGATGCAGGTGGCCGAGGACACGACGCCCCAGGAGGAGTGAGCATGGCATTCGCGGTCGTACGCGTTCGCGGGCACTCCGGGGTGAGGGTTGAGGTCGAGGACACCATGCACATGCTCCATCTGACCCGGGCCAACCACTGCGTGGTCCTCCCGGAGACGGAGGAGATCAAGGGCATGCTGCAGAAGGCCAAGGACCACATCACCTGGGGGGAGGTCTCCGAGGAGACGCTGGCCCGCATGATCAAGTTCCGTGGTCGGCTGGTCGGTGACCGGCCCATAGACGACGATGTGGTCAAGGAGAGCACCGCCTTCGGGTCCATCATGGCCTTCGCCAAGGGCATCTCCAAGGGCGAGGCCAAGTACGTGGACATGAAGGACGTCAAGCCCCTTTTCCGTCTGAGCCCCCCCAAGAAGGGCTACGAGGGCGTCAAGCGCGCCTACGGGGCCGGGGGCGCCCTGGGCTACCGGGGAAAGGAGATCAACGAGCTTATCTCCAGGATGATGTGAGGGTGAAATGAGATGGTAAGCAGAACCGAGAAGTTCAGGGGCTCCCGTACCCATGGCCGAGGCAAGAAGGCCGGCCGCGGGGCGGGCATGCGGGGCGGCAAAGGCAACGCTGGACTGCACAAGCACAAGACCCAGTACATGTTGAAGTACATGCCCGAGCACTTCGGCCGGCACGGGTTCAAACGCCCGCAGAAGATGGTGTCCGCCAAGATCACCATCAACGTGGGGGACCTGGAGCAGGTGCTGGATGTCATGAAGGTCCAGGGCGTGGCGGTGGAGAAGGACGGCCAGATGACCGTGGACCTTACCGCCCTGGGCGTGGACAAGCTGCTGGGAAGCGGCCGAGTGGGCATACCCATCGTGGTCAGCGTGGCGGAGACCACCGCCCTGGCCAAGGCCAAGGTTGAAGAGGCAGGCGGACATATCGTGGTGCCAGAGTAAATACCGCGTGATGCTCATGGCCGACGACCAGAAGAGCAAACTGTACAGGCTGAAGCCCATAACCGATCGCCTACCGGCGGTCTCCAAACCCGAGGGGCACGTCCACTTCCGGACCAAGATGCTGTGGGTCGTAATCATACTGGTCTTCTACTTCGTCATGACCAACATCTTCCTGTACGGCCTGGACAGCGAGGAGACGGTGGACCTCTTCGCCCAGTACCGGGCCATCCTGGCCGGTGCGCAGGGCTCCCTCATGCACCTGGGCATCGGTCCCATCGTCACCGCCTCCATCATCATGCAGCTGTTCGTGGGGGCCAAGATCATCAAGCTGGACCTCACCAACCGTGAGGACAAGGCGGTCTATCAGAGCAGCCAGAAGTTCCTGGTCATCGTCATGATCGTGGTGGAGTCCGTACCGCAGGTGTTCGGCTACCTGATGCCCTCGGACGCCTTCGTCACCAGTCTCGGCGGCACCTTCGGGGACGTGGGGCTGATCAGCGGGTTGAACGTGGCCCGGCTGATCATCGTCATGCAACTGTGCGTCGGTTCCTACCTGGTCTTCCTCATGGACGAGGTGGTGTCCAAATGGGGCATCGGCAGCGGCATCTCCCTGTTCATCGCCGCCGGTGTAGCGGAAGCTCTGTTCACAGGCACACTGAACACCGAGGGGGCCTACGACCCTAACTCGCCGTTGAGCACCAGCAATCCGCCCTCAGGCACCATTCCCAAGACCATATTCATATTGACCAACTATTCCGCCTCGGACCTGGTGGGCGGAGGCTATGAACAGATATTGATACAGAATCCCAATCCCATGATAGCGCTCATCGGGACGCTCATCATCTTTTTGTTCGTGGCCTACACTGAGTCGTCGCGCATCGAGCTGCCATTGGCCCACGGCACCGCCCGGGGCGCCCGTGGGCGATATCCCATCAAGCTCATCTACGCCTCGAACATCCCGGTCATCCTGATGGCCGCATTGCTGGCCAACGTCAGCATGTTCACCATGATGTTCTACACCAACGGAGCGCTCAGCAGCATACCGTTGCTGGGCGGCCAGGACTGGTTGGGCGTCTATCCACCGGGAGAGACCTTCCCCACATCCGGCCTGGCGTGGTATCTGTCAACGCCACGCGGGGTGGGTGATTGGCTGCTTCCCATGCTGAACCCCGCGGCCTACGGGCAGTACGCCTACGGGCACGGTTCACTTCAGATCCTTCTCCACGTGCTGATCTACGTGGGCGTCATGGTGGGCGGCTCCATCCTCTTCGCCAAGTTCTGGATCATGACCACCAACATGGGCCCGGAGGCCGTGGCCAGGCAGATCGAGTCCAGCGGACTGCAGATCCCGGGCTTCCGTCGCGACCCCCGGGTGCTCAAGAGGGTGCTGGAGAGGTACATCCCCATCGTGACCGTCATCAGCGGGGCGGTGGTGGGGGCCCTGGCCGCCGGGGCCGACCTCATCGGTACCGTGGGCAACGCCAGCGGTACCGGTGTGCTGCTGGCGGTGGGCATCATGATACAGTTCTACGAGGCCCTGGGCCGCGAGCAGATGATGGAGATGCACCCCGTGCTCAGGGGATTCTTCGGAGGAGAGTGATAGGAAATGACTGAGACACCCCCACAGGACGCCAAGGCGACGACCACCCGGATGCTGACCATATTCGTGTTCGTTCTGGCCATATTCGTCATGTTCGACCCCACCCTGCGCTCCGCCCTGGGCGGGCTGGTGGGCATGGCTTTGGGGCCCCTATGGGGCTTCGGTGGTGAGTTCCCGGTGGTCTCCCTGTTCATCACCGGGGCCTTCATGACCGGGCTGAGCATCACCGTGCGCCACTTCTTCACCGATTACGTCAAGCAGGCCGAGAGCCAGAAGGCCATCGGCGCCTTCAACAAGGAGATGCGGCAGGCGCGGATGGAGAACAACACCTACAAGCTGAAGAAGATGACGGAGCAGCAGCCCAAGATCATGAAGGCCTCCATGGCCCAGACCACCACCCAGCTGAAGCTGATGCCGGTGACCATGATCATCATCATCCCCATATTCGCCTGGATCGCGGTGTTCGTGGGCGATCTGGACAGCACGCTCATCACCGTGCCCTGGTCCCTGCAGACCGACCTCAACACCTCCTACGTCTTCCCCTCCTGGATATTGCTCTACTCCTTGATCAGCATCCCCTTCGGGCAGCTGCTATCCCGGGGACTGCGCTTCTTCTCCTTCCGGAAGCGCCTGAACGAGCTCAATGCAGCCGAGACATGATCATCACCATCAGCGGAACCATAGGTAGCGGGAAGACCACCGTGAGCCACATGCTGGGCGAACGCCTGGACCTCCGCACCGTCATCTCCGGCCACCTCTTCCGGGAGATGGCCGGGGAACTGGGCCTCTCCCTGGAGGAGTTCGGCCGTCTGGCCGAGCAGGACCCCAGGTACGACAGGCTCATCGACCAGCGCATGGTGGATCTTGCAAGTCAGGAGAAGGACCTCATACTGGAGGGGCGATTGGCGGGGCAGATGATGCGCCGCAACGCCATACCGGCCTTCTGCGTTTATTTGGATGCTCCCCT
>JAFGPG010000016.1 GCA_016926075.1 Methanomassiliicoccales archaeon | reverse complement strand
TCGGTATCGAGATCGGTGGTTATCGAATATTGGGCCTGACCCTTATGGTCATGATGATATCGGTCTTCGTTAGCAACTTGTATTTGCATAGGAGCGGAATTGGGGAGCGATAGGCGATGCATACACGGATCAAAGAGTTCCGGGCGCGCAAGGACATGACCCAGGAACTGCTCGCCGATCGCGTGGGAGTGAGAAGGGAGACCATCGTGTTCATGGAGAAGGGGAAGTACAATCCTTCCTTGCGATTGGCGCACAAGGTGGCCAAGGTTTTGGAGATCACCATAGATGAGCTGTTCCTTTTTGATGACGAGGATGCCGCCGAAAGGGTGAATGAGAAAAAATTATGAACTGACCGTTGTGACCATCCTTGAGCCGGCCGCGCAGTCAAATGCGCGACTATCGATTTCAAACGTGAAGTGCATCATAATAATATACACTAATTTAATTATGTACGTTGCTTTACTGATTATAATTTACAAGTACTAATCTATAATTCGATTTTCTGAACTGATGTGGTGTCTACTTGATCGCTCTCCTCGAACATGTCGCATAATTCGTTGAGGAATTGATCGTAGGTGCGGCGGAATTTCAATTTGTATAGGCGGTCCCTCGTCGCTTCGGTGATTTGTATCGTGGTCTTTCCTTCGCTCATGATCTTCACCATAGAACTATTGTTTATGATAATTATATGTATTATATCTATTTCACTAGTTTGATGGTTTATATTGCGATTGTATTTTCTAATGTTATTATAGGTTTCATAAGTAAATATATTTTTATTTAGAACGATAGTTTATTGTACAATTCCGTTCAAATTTGTAAGCGACGGACTCCCTAACATCAACTTGAAATGGAGACGGAACACGCTTTCCACCCCCCACCTTCGTATGAAAATTGCTCCTTTTTAAAAAACGATGGGCGTGAAAAAAGAGGACGGAAGGTCGACCGAAGAAGTAACCGTTTCAACGATGTTCCTTGAACATATTTACTAGAAATAGAAAATAGGGAAAAGGTTTGCGATCGCAGCCGCTCATCCCGATCAGGACTTGATCATGAGAGGCAGGACCTCTTTGCCCTTCACCATCAGGAAGGCTATCGCGGTTGCCATGTACAGCGCCATCAGGCTTACGATGGTCCACAGTATGCCCACGATGATCCTGACATCCTCTCCCATATCGAACCAAAGCCCCAGGAATATGAAGGCCAGGGCAGCGACGATGAGGAATATCGGCAACAGCTTGACCGGCTGGGCGAAGGACACCACTCCTACCAAGAGCACGCCTAGCCCAACGAAGATGCAGTAGACCTCAGAGCTTGTAGCATCTCCTGCACAGGCCATGTCGCAGAATCCCATCAAGAATATGGCGAACAGGCCTAAGGCCGCCGCTACCAGTACATTCTCGTTCAGGAACGCGATGATGGTTGTTAGGAACAACCCTACACCCACGTACCATGCCACGGCCAAGATCACGCTTAGATCATCGGTCGCTTCCAAACCATACATCCCGACCACGATGGTTATCAAGCTAACGAGGAATAATCCCAGTACCTCAGCTCCTGCTAGCTTGATGTGGACATTGCTTTCTTCTGCCATTTTTATCACTCCTTTTTTACGGACAAAAAGAAAGGATGAGATTGATCATTAGCCGTGGCGACCGCAGAAAATTGCGGACATGGCTAATGCTCTGCCTAATCTCTCCCATTTTTGTCCCTTCTCCCTTCTGTGCTGTCTCATGGATTGTTATTACAATCCTAAATTATCATTCTCATGTGAGTATAATAAATACTTTGTTGGTTGGCTATCTTGAATAACACTTTATTAACAGTGTAAAATTGATATTCGTTATTTGTCGATTTAGATTCGATAATAATTCACAAAGTATTAATAGCCATATTCACTTTTATATTGCCTGACTTATTAGAATGACTATAAGTTATCAATTTTTAGTTGAATATCCTATGAATCGATCTTGTTAGATACTGGCCAGATGTAAAAAGGCGTACTTGGTATAGAAGGTCACTGATCGATCGGGATGCTTGGTAACTCTGTGGTCACCACCACCCCCTTTTCGGGTAATGTGATCGGAGCCCGGTGCTGGGGATTCCTTACCCGGAGGGAGATGAGCCTCTGTACCTCGTTGAACGCTTGCACAGGGATGATGGGTTCGTGGTTCGACGGAACCATCAGGCCGTCCCATCTAAGGTGTCCCGCGTAGATCGGGTTATGTAAGATCCGACTGATGGACCATACCGTCCAGTGTCCGTTGGCCCTGGTGGTCACGTCCTCGCGGTTCAAGTTCCAGGCGATCATGTCCATCGTATGGCCGGACCTGTACATTTCAAAGATGTAACGGACCACTTGGGCCTCTTCCTCGTCCTTCATCAGCGTTCCGTCCTTGAGACGATATCCGTAGGGGACCCTGAAACCTAAAAGTCCATTCCCGGATTCCGCCTTCTGTCTCATGCCCATATATGTGCGTTCGCCGATCTGCTCGCTCTCCAGCTGGGCGATGCGCTGGATGATGTCGACCACGAAACGACCCACGGCGTTGGAGGTGTCCAGGGATTCGCTCATGCTGCTGAACTTCTTCCCCCACTTCTCTAGGTTCTCCATCATGATCATGAAGTTCTTGGAGTTGCGGTGTATGCGGTCCATCTTCATGACCAGGACCATATCCCAGTTCTGACGCTCCTCCATCATACGCTGGTACGCCGGCCTTCTCGTATTGCGGCCGGAATGACCCTCGTCCACGTAATGGGCGACGACCTCCCAGCCCTGGGCCTCGCAATAGGCCTCCAGTCTTTCCTTCTGGGCGGCAAGGGAGTATCCCTCCTTGGCCTGTTCCTCGGTGGAGACCCTGGTATAGATGGCCACCCTAGGCATGGGCCTCCCTCTTGAAGAGGCTCTTGGGTGAGATGCGCTTGGGCTTGCGTCTGGACCTGATACGCAGTGTCATGACCTCCTGGACATCCTCGAAGAGCGCGTCGCTCACTATCCTGAGGTCTGGAGCATCACGCTCGATCCCGTTCCATGCATATTTCCCGATATAGATGCGGTTCATGAGCATCCCATGTACTGTGGCCCTCTGCCACAGTCCCCCGTTCTTGGCCAGAATGTTGGAGGTGTTCAATTGCTCGCATATCTGGGAAAGAGAGGACAGGCTAGATGCCATGCGAAAGATGCGTTCCACGACCAAAGACTCCCCCTCGTCCAACAGCAGCTCACCCTCCTGGTATCGATAACCGTAGGGGGCTGGATGACCGAGGTTGCCCTTACCTTCAATCGCCTTCTGGGTCATGCCCATCTTGACCCTTTCCCCGATCTGCTCGCTCTCCAGCTGGGCTATGCGCTGAATGGTGTCCATGACGAAACGGCCGATGGCCGTCGTTGTATCGAAGTTCTCCTGCATGGAGTTGAACTCCTTGTTCCAGGAGCGGAGGAAGTCCATCATGAGGGTGAAGTTGTGACCGTTCCTATGTATCCGGTCCATCTTCAGGACCACCAGGACGTCCCATAGGTCCTTCTCGTGCATCATGCGTTTGTACTCCGGACGTTCAGCGCTCCTTCCGCTGAACCCTTCGTCCACGTACTCACCGGTCACCGTCCATCCTCTGGCCAGGCAATAGGAGCGCAACCTTTTGAGCTGGGCCCCTATGCTGAAACCCTCCCTGGCCTGGTCCTCCGTTGAGACCCTCGCGTAAATTGCCGCTCTCATTCCTTCCTTGTCTGACATATGACCGCGGAACCATTAGATAATTAGTTTATTTCATATAAATAAGCAGACATTTGTCCGACACAAGATTATCAAGTATATCTGTAAACTTATCTTTTTTAGCTGATTTCGCTACTCTTATAAATTAATAATAAAAATATTGAAAAATACGCGATGCTTGAATATTGATTTAAGAAATAAATTATATTTTAAGCATTTTACGTTACCACATATATTAGTTTATACACATATCAATTTATTATGTATATATATTATAATATATAGATGATAATATCATATGCCAGCAAAAAATCGGTAAAATATGATTACAAGGACGGGGGTTGACAGGAAGACAGGCGTTCATGACCAAATTATAATATTCAAAACCGATTTGTTTCACCCATGACCAAAATGGAAGGGATCTCCGGCCTGACCAGGCTCTTCAGGGAATCCTTGACCGATGTGCAGGATGGGAGCACGATACTCTTCCTCGGCTCCGAGGCGGTATGTTCACCCTTCGCCCAGCTGCTGGCCTATGCTGTACGTGACCGCAAGATGCTCTTTGCCTTCGGCCCGAAAGCGGTCTGGGAACGCTGCAGGAAGATGGCCTGGGTGGAGGGCGCTGGCTTCCAGATCGGAAATGAGGGGTTCGACCCACGGAACGCCAACGCCATCGTCCTGCTCGGCGGGTTGGCCATGCCCAAGTTCGGTTGCCCCGTTCAGGATGTTAACACTTTCCTTGCCCGAGTCCCCGGGCGACCGAAGGTGGTAGCCCTGGGTTTCATGGACATCTTCCGACGGTCCGGTTGGGACAAGCAGGTGCGCATGGACGTCCTGATAAACGCCTACATGTCCGCCGAGGCCCTTTGATCAGAACTCCTTGCGGTTGAACACGAGGACCGCCCCTGCCAACAGGACCACCGATATCGCGATGGAGGCCAGCCCCGTCATCCACATCTCCCCCACGTCGGTGATCATGGGAAGGACCACGAGGGACGACAGTTGGTTGGAGCCGAATATGACCAGGAGCACTCCCACCAGCACGCTGCCCGCGAAGACGCCAATGAGAACCCCCGCCGAGCAGTTGATGGCCATCAACGATGCCGTCAAGATGAGGGATTCGTCCAGGGAGCCGAGCATGCTCCCGATGTCATGGCCCTTGGTCGCGGCGTCCAGGAACGCCGCCAGGAAAATGGCCACCAGGGAGGCGATCATCACACATAGGTATACAGCGCTGAACTTGGCCAGAAGAAGGTTCCCCCGGTTTATTGGCCGGACCATGAACAGGTCATAGACCTTCTTCTCCTTCTCGTTCAAGATGTTCACGACAATGAGCACCGATGTCAGCAGGCCGCCTATGCTGGACACCAGCAGCGCGGTGAAGGTGGTGATGGGCATGCCCTCGATGTCCGGCACTATGAGGTACAGGAGCAGGGCCATGACCGGCAGGCCTATCCACAGGGCCACCATGACCTTGGAACGGTAGAAACCGTTCAGCTCGTCCAAGAAAAGCAGGCGAAGGCTCATGCCTCATCCTCCGACCCAATATAGCTGAGATAGAGCGATTCAAGGGACTGCTTCGTCGGATAGATACCTCGGACGTGCCTACCATTGGCAAGAACGGCCTTTATGGTCCGATCGACGACCAGGTCGACGTACTTTTGATCCTGCAGGGTCATTTGGAACCTGTTGTCGGTGATACGTTCCACATGGTCGATGTGCGGTATGCCTTGGAACATGATATTGTCTGGCATTGGCTCCACCGTCTCCAGGAGCACCTCGGTGTTCCTGCCCACCCGGCCTCTCAGCTCCTCCATGGAACCGATGTACCTCATTCTTCCGCGTCCAAGTATGCCTATGGTGTCCGCGATGTCCTCGATATCGCTCAGTATGTGCGAGGAGAAGAAGACGGTGGTGCCCTCGCGGGAGAGCCGGCGGAAGAGCTGCTTGAACAGCACACGGCTCTCCGGGTCCAGACCGGCCACCGGCTCGTCCAGGACCATGAGCTTGGGCCTATGGAGCATGGCCTGGGCCATGCCGACCTTCTGCAGGGTACCGCCAGAGAGCTTGCTCACCTTCCTCCCGCGATATTCGGTGATGCCCAGCATCTGCGTGACCTCATCGATCCGTGAGCTCACCTCCGTCGCCTCCAGTCCGGACAACCGTCCGAAGGTCCGTAGGGTCTGGTCCACGGTGCGCCATTCCTGCAGTGCGGTCTGCTGAGGCAAATAACCTATCAGGGAGCTCAGGCTGGCGTCCCTTTGCCGAATGGAACGACCCTCGATGATCACGTCCCCCTGGAAATCGTGGATGAGACCGGTCATGATCTTGATGGTGGTGGTCTTCCCCGCGCCGTTGGGTCCGATGTAGCCGAATATCTTGCCCCGGGGGATGTCGAAGCTGAGATTGAGAAGCACCGGTAGGTCCTTGAACCTCTTATACAAACCCCTGACGGAGACCATGGAACCGTCATCCTGCACCATGGATGTGGGCATGGACATACTTTATAATGATTTGTGAACGGATATATAAAGAACCGGGCATATTGATGGAAATGTTCAGGAATACCAGTGGGGCCGAGGCCGGCAGGACACATGGTCGATGATGGTGCGCTTCCTCATGAACAGAGTGATGCGACGGTTGGTGCTCGGTATCCCGCTGCACTTCCATCCCTGGAACAGTTCCCCGCAGTTGATGGTCCTCCCGTGATCATTGATCCAGACGTTGCCCGCCTCCAGACGGCGGGCGAGCGCCTCACCCTTGACCGGGTCGCAGGTCCAGATGGTGGCCCCCAGACCGTAATCGCTGTCGTTGGCCAGTCGGACGGCCTCCTCCTCGTTCTCGACCACCCGTATGGGAAGTACCGGGCCGAAGGTCTCCTCCTTAATTATCTCCAGTGAATCGTCGGTGACCTTGAGGACGGTGGGTTGAAAGAAGTATCCCTTACTGGGGACCTTGTCTCCTCCCATGAGCAGCTCGCACCCCTCATGCACGGCCCGGCGGACCTTCTCATGCACCCTTGCCCTGGCCTCCTCCCTGATGAGCGGCCCCAACTGCTGCTCGACGTCGATGCGGGAGACGATCCCCAGCAGTTCGGATATGAACCTGTCGGCCACGTCCCTGACCACGTAGAGGCGCTTGATCCGTATGCACACCTGCCCCCCGTGGGAGAAGGCCCCGCTGGCCACCCCACGGGCGGCCGCCACGATGTCGACGTCCCCGCAGACGATGCCCGGGTCGTTACCTGAGAGCTCCAGGACGAGGGGCTTGACACCCACGTTCCTCATGATGTCCAGGCCGGTCCCTCTCCCCCCGGTGAAGACCAGGGCGTCGTAGGGGGCGGTGACCATGGCCTTCCCTACATCCGGGCCTCCGACGAGCACCTGGAAGAGGTCCGCGGGCATGCTGGTGTTGGCGAAGGCCTCCTTGATCCTCAGACCTGTCATGGTGGTGAGCTCGGAGGGCTTGAACACCACGGCATTACCGGCCATCAGTGCCGGTATCATGGTGATCATGGTCTGCCAGAAGGGATAGTTCCATATGCCGATGTGTCCCACCACTCCGTGGGGGACGAGGTTGATGGTGGCCTTGGTCTCCGGCCATCCCGCGGGGTCCAGGGGAAAGTCGTAATCGTCCACCGCCCTGATCTCCGCCGCATAGTGGTCGAATCCCTTGATGACCCCGTTGTAGGTGCCCACGACGTCCTTCTGGGGGAATCCTCCCTCCAGCATCTCGGTGGCCATGAGCTCGTCCTTCATGGCCTGCAGCGCCGCACGGAGCTCGAACACCGCCTCGATCCTCTCCTCCTTGGACCAGTCGGTCATCCATCTGCGCTGAGCATCCCTGCCCTTGGCCACGCTGGCCCTCACCTCGTCCGGGCTGCTGGCGACGAACTCCTTGATGACCTCCCCGGTGCGGGGGTTGATGGAACGGACGGTCATACACCCTCGAAAGGCGTTCCGGGATTAATGGTTGTTGACGTCGTCCATGGCGTCTCAAGGAACGGATGCCTTTATGAGGTCCTTGGCCAGCGCCCTGGCCCATGCCGTGACCTTCTCCATCTCCCCCTCGACCATGCCGTAGACCTTGTTCTCGCTCCTTACATATACTTGGAGGTGGGGATGGGCTATGGTGTAACCAAGTCCTTTCAACTTGCTCTCCAAGGCCCTGTTGGCGTTGCCGCTGATGATGGACCGGATCTGCGTGTCGAAGCTGGCGGCAAATTTCCCGGCGAAATTTCTGCCCTTCAGCCCGTCCAGGAACTCCTTGGTGGGTTTAGTAGGGGCCCAGGCCATGGTGGGAGAGCCAATAAGAAGGCAGTCGAACTCCTCCACATGGAGCTGCCTGGCGTCCCCTACCGGGGCCGAGATGACCTCCAGCCCCTCTTCCCTAAGGGTTTGTGCGATGGCCTCGGCCACCTTGGCTGTGAGCTTTGCGGATGAGACGGAGTCATAGGCGATGAGAACCTGCATGATATCCCCCTTCGGGACCAATGACCTGATTCCGCCCGGGAGGGGATAAACGTTCCTATCGAGAGAAGAGAGCTCTGATTTGGAAAAGGAAAAGTAAAGGGTTTGAGCCGGTCTCACTTCTTGCGTACCAGCAGGACCGCGGCCACTACCACGATGACGATGACCACGATCAGTATCACACCGAGGTAGGGAGATTCGGTGAAGAACCCTGCGATATCGCTCGAACCGCCATCACTGATACCGCCCTGATAATCGGAGATCTCGTTGATCTTCTCCTCGGCGACCTCGGGCTCCACCTCTTCCATTGCTATCTCCTGACCTGTCATACCGGGTATGGGTATCATGTCATCCAGGTCGGTGGTGTCCATGGAGAACTGGGAGAGGAAGCTCACATCGGGGGAGTAGAACAGCATAATCGGGGTCTCCATTATGTTGATCTTATAGACCGTGATGTCCCCCCTCTTCTCCGTGTTGACCGTGGAGACGTTCAGGCATTTCAGACCGAACTCTATGTCCTCGGTGGTCTCCTCCAGCACACCGTTCTCGAAGGGGAAGTCGTCATCGGCGCTCAGCTCCTCGAACACGATGGGGAAGCCGGTGAATCCGCTATCATCGAACAGCTCGTCCTCCCATTCCTCTGGCAGTCCCTGTACGTCAATGAAGCCGGATATGGTCCCGCTAAGGGTCCCCTCGGAATCCACGTACCACTCTTCGCCTACATTGATCGGGAAGTCCCAGAGGTTCAGGGCCGGGTCGAAGACCATCTCCAAGGCCAGATCGAGCTCCATCTCCCCGCTGATGTCGAAGTCCTCGTAGGAGACCTCGTAGGAGGTGTTCATGTCGTCATCATAATCATCGTCGAACATGTCCCCCAGGAGGAAAGTTGGTATGTTGTCCGCGTTGAGGTCCATTGAGGCCGAGGCCGCAACGCTCATGTCGATCGACTCCAGGGCCATGGTGTCCCTTTCGAAGGTGATATCGACATCGATGACCAGGGCGGCCTCGAAGCTGGCATCCACGGACATGGTGATCTCCTCGGTCTCCATTTCGAAGATCTCGGTGAAGTCATATGTTCCGGCCTTGGGCATCTCCGCGGTGACCGAGATGCCCGCCTCGAGGGACATCATGGCCGCCGTTCTCATGCTGAGGACGTAGACCTCGTCACTGGCCTCGGTGACCTCGAAGACGATCCATAGGCCCATCTCGCCATCGACGCTCAGGTCGTTAACCGTGCCCTCGACCTCATCCTCCAGCATGTCTCTCAGTTCCTGGAGCTGCGTTCCCAGCTCCGCCCCCACGTCATATTCCATGCCGTAGGCCCATTTTGACCCTTCCTCCCACTCCGGCGCCTCGGCGAGGTCCGCCTTTATCGCCAAAGCCGGGACGGCCACCGAGCAGAGCAGGGCGACCAAGGTGAAGGTGCATATCAATGTACTAGACAACCTCTTCATTTTCATCCCTTCTTGTAAAGGGTTTGGAATCAAATTGTCTGTTCCATAGTTAAAATTATGGCGCATATTATTATCAAAATGAAAGATGATGAAAGATAATGGAAGGGGTTTGAGGTGATCCCTGTCCTTGGGAACTTTACATCATCATGCCGGGGGGCATACCGCCCATGCCGCTCATGCCGCCCATGTCCGGTCCCCCGGCTCCTGGCGGCATCGGTGGGGCCTTCTTGGAAGCGATGACGTCGTCGATCCTCAGGATCATGTTGGCCACCTCGGCCGCGGACTTCACGGCCTGTGTCTTGACCCTCAGGGGCTCGATGACGTTGGCCTTGAGCATGTCCGAGGCCTTACCGGTGTTCAGGTCCAGGCCCATGTTCTTGGCCGCAGCGCCCTTCTTCTCGTGCGCGGACTTCAGCTGAATGACCATGTCTATGGCGTCCAGACCGGCGTTCTCGGCCAATGCCCAGGGGATGATCTCCATGGCCGCGGCGAAGGCCTCGATGGCCAGCTGCTCACGTCCGCCGACGGTGGACGCGAAATTTGCCAGGCGCAGGGAGAGCTCGATCTCGGGAGCGCCGGCACCGGGGACGATCTTGCCGTCCTCCAGGGCCACACCGACCACGCGCAGGGCGTCGTGCAGGGACCTCTCCACCTCGTCCACCACATGCTCGGTACCGCCGCGAACGATGATGCTGATGGCCTTGGGGTTCTTGCACCCGGTGATGAATATCATGTCGTTCTCGCCGACCTTCTTCTGTTCGACGACGTCCGCCGAGCCCAGGTCCTCCTTGGAGAGGTTGTCTATCTTTCCGACCAATCTCCCTCCGGTGGCCTTGGACAGTTTCTCCATGTCGGATTCCTTCAAACGGCGGGCCGCGAATATGTTGGCCTTGGCCAGGTAGTGCTGTACGAGGTCGTCGACGCCCTTCTGGCAGAAGACCACGTTGGCGCCGGCGGCGGCAACCTGGTCCACCATCTTCTTCAGGGTCAGCTCTTCCTCTTCCAGGAAGCGCTGCATCTGGGTCGGGTCGCGGATCTGTATCTTGGCGTCCACCTCGGTCTTTTTCACTTCCATGGGGACGGTGAGCAGGGCTATCTTGGCCTTCTTGACCTCCAGGGCCATGCGGGGATGCACCCTCTCCTTGTCGATCACGATGCCCTGGATGATCTCCGTCTCGGAGATGGACCCTCCGGTCCTCTTCTCTATCTTGATGTTGTCCACATCCACCTTGTAGCCCTTTCCAGACTTCTCGGCCACGGCCTTGACCGCCTTTACAGCGATATCGGCCAGGAACTCGCTCTGTCCGCCGACGCTCTTGCCGGTCATTGCGGTCATTGCCACCCTCTTAAGCATCTCTGTGTCGTCAGAGGTGACGTCGACCGCTATGGCGTCCAATATCTTGATGGCCTCGCTGGCGGCCATCTTGTAACCGTTGGCGATGATGGTGGGGTGAATGTTCTGCTCGGTCAAGGCCTCGGCCTTCTTCAACAGTTCCCCGGCGATGATGACCGAGGAGGTGGTCCCGTCACCGCACTCGGTGTCCTGGGTCTTGGCGATCTCCACGACCATCTTGGCGGCAGGGTGTTGCACGTCGATCTCCTTCAGTATGGTGACGCCGTCGTTGGTGATGACCACGTCGCCCATGGAGTCGACCAGCATCTTATCCATGCCCTTAGGCCCCAGGGTCGATTTGACCGAGTCGGCCACCGCTCGGGCGGCGGCTATGTTGTTGGCCTGCGCCTCTTTGTCTCTTGATCTCTCAGTACCTTCGCGAAGAACTATGATAGGCTGATTACCTTGTCCCATTCCGTAAGCCATAATGAGCCTCCTTACGGTCGGTATTTTATCGCTTCTATATAAAACTGTCGTGTTCAACGGTTCACAGAACGGTTGCTGACATTTCCGGGAAGGGTGTGACCATATAAAACCATTGGCGCTAGCTAAGGTACCAATGGCACATGCGGTCATCCGTCATCATTGATCAGGGGTGAGGAAGCGGTGGTGGAGGGGTCAGAGGCGGTCCGGGTCAAGGACCGAAGGGACCTTTCCGCTGCAGCGCCCATCACCTCCCTCTCCTTCTTGTACGGGGCGAAGGGCGGTCCTGGGGAAAATGGAAGGTCCTTACTTTCGAGGTCCCCTGGAAAACGGTCATATAGGCCGTTCTCGGTAGGAACTGAAGGGAATGAGGGCCTTCGAACCATCGTCTATTCGGACGTACCCCTTCTCGGGGATCAGCGGTCCCAGCCCATGCCATATCTGCAAGGGAAGCAAGAACCTGTGCGGCAAGGACCGCTGCCCCCTGATGATCAAGTTCTACTCCCACGCCCGTACCAAGAGGCTCATCGATACACAGGACCTGCACGGCAGCTCTCCTCCCGGGGTCTTCGTAGGCCGCTATGGCTACCCGAAGGTGGACATCGGCCCCCTGGTCCCTCCCGATCTGGGGGACACCACCCTCATGGACACCCCGGAGCGATGGATGGGAAGGTCCATAGAGGAGATCGTTGATTTCCGCTTCCGTCTGGTACGGGGCAAGCATCTGGTGGATGTCAAGAACTTCCAGAGCGCGGGACGGATCGTGGACTACACCCGGGAGCTGGCCCTGGCCATAAACTCCGTGGACGTGGAGGCCAACTTCTCCAAGAAGCCCTCCGGTCGCATCGTTCTTGACGACAACATACAGCCCTTCGGACCGTCGGCCAGGCTGGAGAGGTTGCACATCACCACCCCCAAGTACGACCATAAGGTGGAGAAGGCCTATTACGACATCGACCTCCGGGCGGCGGAGGCGGTCAAGGGTCTTTACAAGGACGAGGTGCTCATCTCCCGCATCCAGAAGGCCTTCAGCGTGGGCGCCTTCGGGGTGGAGCGCAACCGCCGTCTGGTGCCCACCAGATGGAGCATCACCGCGGTGGACGACATACTGGGTAAGGACCTGCTGCGAAGCACCAAGGGCTTCCCTCTCATCAACGAGTTCCGGGTCTATGACTGGGACCAACTGGACAATCGATGGAGCGTACTGCTCACCCCCACCTCCTGGCGCTACGAGCTCATCGAGGCCTGGTACCCCAACACGGTATGGAACCCCCTGGGCAAGCAGGTGGAGATCATCTCCTCGCACGAGTTCTTCAACGGAAGGAAGGACTACGCGGAGATAGGGGGATGCTACTACGCTGCCCGGTTGGCGGTCAACGAGCTGCTACAGAGGGAGCGCAGGCAGGCCGGAGCGGTCATATTCCGGGAGGCCCATCCCGGATACCTTCTGCCGGTGGGCGTGTGGAACGTCAGGGAGAACGTGCGCATGGCCCTCACCCAGAGCCCCCGCCGGTTCAACACCTTGGACCAGGCCCTTGCCCACGTGCAGACGCGTATGGACATACCGACCTCCACCTGGATCAACCACAGTGAGGTTCTCAAGGACATGAGGCACCAGAGGAGGCTGGACGACTATGTCTAACCTGGACCTGTTCCTGGAGATGGAGCAGGGTGCACAGCTCCCTGCGGTCCCGCGCATTGCCGAGATAGGCACCAGGGTGGCCCTCCCACCCTCCCGCCTCCCTGGCCTGGACTTCGCCCTCAACCCCTACCAGGGCTGCCAGCACGATTGCCTATATTGCTACGCCCCCTACGTGACCAAGAGGCCTCGCGCCCGGTGGACCGAGGTGAGGGCGCGAACGGACCTGCCCCAGGTGCTGGCCAAGGAGCTGAGGGGGAAGAAGGGGGTTATCGGGCTGGGCACGGTTACCGACCCCTACCAGGAGGCGGAGAGGCATCTGCTCATCACCCGCCGCTGCCTGATGCAGATCATCCCTCATGACCAGCCGGTGAGCGTGCTCACCAAATCGGACCTGGTCTTACGCGACCTGGAGCTCTATCGTGAACTGAAGGGGGAGGTCGGACTGACGGTCACCTCGGTGCGCAGGGACCTCAGCAGGGAGTACGAGCCTGGCGCACCTCTGCCGGAAAGGAGGCTGAGGGCCCTTGAGCAATTGGTCGAGGGAGGGATCAACGCCTACGGCCTGGTGGGTCCACTCCTGCCGTTGCTGGACCAGAGGGACGCCGAGGAGCTCGTGGACGCCCTGGCCGGCACTGGGATCGAATGGATCATGTTGGACCGCTTCCGTCCCCGAGCGGGCATGTTCCAGGACATGCGCACCCGTCCCGGTGGGGAGGGGAGCGCGGACCACTTGGAGAAAGCCCATCTTCACTGCGACTACCGGGCGCTGGAGGCGTACATACGTCGGCGGTGCGCAGAGAGGGGGGTGCGCTGCGTGGACGCCTTTTGATCAGGGCTCTAGCAGTTGAAAACCACTGCGAGGGTCGGTGATCCTCCGTGAGTCCAGATCGAGCAGCTCGATGATAACGACCTCCTGCACCAACCAGGTGGCGACACCCGCCCGCACGCATCCGGTGACGCTGCGCTCCCCCCTGCCGCAGGAGGCGTGCATGTGAAGGCACGGTTCCCCGTGCTCATCCGGGAAGAGGGTGCCCACCCCGGCGAGCTCTGATTCCCCGTCCAGTTCCGTCAGGGTCGGTTCGATCTCCTTTTCTCGCCCGTCCCGCGGCCCCACCACCAGACGGCTGCCGCGGTCCGCCCCTCCCAGGGCCAGTACGGCCGCCCTGTCGATACCGTGCTCCTTGGCCGCGTACTCCACGCACTCGTGCAGCACGTCCCCATCCTCCAGACGGAGCACCAGTACCCTGCCCAGGCTACCTTGGGCCACCTTCATCGCAGTTCTCCTGTGCCGCCAAGAGGCAACGGAAGGCGATGGCGTTGCTCCCGTTCATGCTCATGAAGGAGCCGACCATCATGGCCTCCATGATGGCCTCCTCGCTCAACCCCAGCTTGATCGCCTGCAGGATGTGCACGTCCAGGCAGTTCTTGCTGCCCAAGGCGGTACTGGCCGCGATGGCGGCCAGCTCCACGGTCTGCCGGTCCAGGTGCTTGGGCCTGAAGAAGAGCCTGCTCGACATCTCGGAGTAGGGAAGATAGACGTCCGGGCGGTCCGACATCACCTCCGAGACCAGGGGTACGAAGCCGTACTCCTCCTTCACCCGCTCCAGGACCTTGCGTACCCTCTCCCTCTGCTCAACCTCGTCCATCCTATCGCCGTTCCCTAATCGAGCGAGGCTAGTTCAACCTTTGCGCCCTCAGGAATAGAAGAGGATGAGGAACACCATGAACACCAGGAGGCTGATCCATATGAGCAATGAATAGGAGGAGGATTTCTTGGCCAATATCGACAGCCACCAGTGCGTGGGCTTGATGCCCTGCATGACGAATATCCCCACCGCGGCCAGGTTGACGCAGATGAAGTTGGTCATGAACAGGAGAAGGGTCTGGAATGCCAGCTCCAACTGTCCGGAGCCGATGAGCAGACCTAGGGTGACCAGGGGCGGGAGCAGGGCCACGGCCACCATGACCCCCACCAGGGCGGTGGATGTGCCGATGGTGAAGAACAGGGCACCGGCGGCTCCGGAGGACAGGGCCAGGACGATATCGTATAGCCCGATGTCGGTACGCAATGCGATCTCCCGAATGGTAGGGTCCACCTCGAAGATGTTGCCGATGACCAGTGACAGGCCTAGGGCCAGGAATATGCCGAAGGCCAGGGTGACCGCGGACCTCTTGATGAGCTTATCGTCGCCCAGGGTGGTGGCCAATGACATGGCCATGTTGGGACCCAGCAGAGGCGCGATGACCATGGCCCCGATGACCACCGCCACGTTGTCCTTCAACAGGCCGATGGCCGCCACCAGTACCGATAATGCCACCGTGATGGTGTACACAGCGGTGAGCTCGCTGGAGTCCGCCACGTCGTCGTGCAGCTCCTCACGGCTGATGCGCTTGATCCAACGGCCCTTCTTGCTGTTCTTGTTCTCCTCCGGCGGTGCCTCCTGCGGTGGTTCCTCCGGTGGAGGTGCCTGGGGGGAGATCACCTCCGATGCAGTTCCCTCGGACGGTCGTGCCTCCGGTGGCGGTTCCTCCGGCGGCTCCTCCTTGGGCTTCTCTTCCACCCGGGGGAGGGTGGCCTCCACCGGTATGATGACCAGGCGGAAGTTGGCTAGGAAGGAGAACTTGTCATAGAGAGTGTCCACCAGCTCCTCGGAGAGGTCCGCCCTCACCAGTATCCTGACGCTGAGCGTGTCGTTGCTGGGCTTGCTCCACCACACGTCCAGCACGTCCAGGTCCTTGATGGCGTCCTTGACGTTGTCCTCGTTCCCAGGGTCAAGGACTACCTCGACTATGCGCAGGGCCATCTGATCGACGTCATATGGCCTTCATTAAGGATATAGATTTGACCTCGGCACTGGACGAACGATGCAAAAAGGACATAAGGCCGCGGAGGCATAGATGGAGGCCGGAGCGTGAGATGGATGGTCCAATGTCCGAACTGTGGAGCGGCCAATGTGGAAGGGGCGACCCAATGCCAGAACTGCGGCGGACCGCTGTCGACCCTCACCGCCCCTGCTCCGGTGTACTACCCGCAGACCCCTTTCGACCGCTCCTTCCGGGGGGCTGGACCGCTGCTGAAAGCGCTCATCGGGTTCATCCTGGTGCTCCTTATCGTGGAGGTACTGCAGGCCCTTTCGGGCTCTTCGACCTTCGCCGAGCGGTTCGGGGAATTCCTGGATAGCAATCTGCTGCTCATCTTCCTCATCCTGCTCCTGACCGCCTACTCCGGATATTCCTCGCGTCGCTACTATCGGTATTATCCCTACATCTCCCCCCTGGTAGCGGCCATCATCATCACCTTCGTGATATGGTTGGTGGCCAACATGCTGGGGACCCTGGGCTCCTCCCACGACGTTGACGAGCTGGAGACCATGGGCGACCTGCTCTTCTCCATCCTCTACATCATCTTCCTGCTGGTGCTGCTCATCGGATATATCGGGGTGGTCATGCGTGCCAACCGCCCGGAACCGCCGCGCATGGTTCCATCCTATCCTGTTCCCGATCTCCCCCGGCCCACCGGCGCTCCCGCGCCTTCCCAACCTGTCCCCGGTCCGAGGCGCCTGGTACGTTCCGACCGGAACAGGATCCTCTTCGGGGTCTGCGGGGGCATGGCCGATTACTTCGACATCGATCCCTTCCTCATCCGGGTGCTATGGGTCGTTGGAGCCCTGGTCTCCTTCGGAGCGTTCGTTCTGGCCTACCTTATAATGGCCATCCTGTTGCCCAAGGGCCCCTAACCGGACCAGGAGATGATGTGGCACTCGTGCTTCCGGGGGAAGCTCCCCTTCATGAGGCGCACGTCCACTCCCCTGGTCTGGTACCCGCCCCGAAGCAGGTACGGCAGCACCTCGCTTCCCGCGGGTAGGATGGTGAACATGGTGCGCGCCCCGGACCACAGGGCCTCCCTCTCCGCCCTCTGCACCAGCCCGAGGACCTCGCTCAGGCGGTGATACCCTTCCGAGAGGACGGTGCGCAGGTAGGCCTTCCCGGAACCAGGGATGGGGTCATTGAGCAGAAGGGCCGCGGCGCCCTCGGCGTAAAGGGTCTTCCCTGTCCCCGTCTCCTCGCTCATCAGGAACTCCTTGGAAGGGTCGAAACCCTTGGTTATGGTCCCTCCCAATCGCCTTATCTCCTTGACATCCACCTTCTCCTTTTCCGGGCGGCCGCTGTCCTGCCCCTCCAGCCAGGGTTTCTCCAGGTAGAGCATGTTCTCCTCCTCCTCGTAGCCGGCCTTGGCATAGAAGTCCATGTTCCGGGCCACGTCCCTCATGGTCTCCAGGCCCACCGCACGGCATCCCTTCCTGGAAAGGTATACCTCCAGGGATTCCAGGAGCGTCCCTCCCAGCCCTATGCCCTGAAGGGGAGGGCTCACCTCCATGGGACCTATCCAGCCCACAGAACCGCAGCTCAGGCCGAAGGCGGTGCCCACTATACGCCCCCCCTCCTCCACGCATAGGCATCCGCCCGGCTCGTGGACCATGCGTCCCAGGTACCAACTGGCCGGACGTACTGGATAGCTGATCTCCATCCCGGTCTGTCTTTTGAGCAGATGGGACCACGTGTTCGCCATCAGCGCTTGCGCGGCGGGGACGTCCGAAGGGCGCAGGAGGCGAACGGTGGCCATGTTTATCACCTGTAACGACCGCAGCGCAGGCTGATGAGCGCGGCGGTGGCCCCTGCGGCGATCCCGTTGTCTATGTTCACCACTACCAGTCCAGGCGAGCAGGTCTGCAGCATGCCCATGAGCGCGGCCTCCCCTTTCCCCCCGTAGCCGTATCCCACGGAGGTGGGGACCCCGATGACCGGGATGTCCGTCAGTCCGGAGATCACCGTGGGCAGCGCCCCCTCCATACCTGCCACCACCACCAGGGCGTCGACCCCTTGGCCCAACATCCTGGAGAGAGGTTCCATGAACCGGTGGAAGGCCGCCACGCCCACATCGTACTCGGTCAGCACCTCGCAGCCCATGACCTCGGCCACGGCCTTGGCCTCCTCGGCCACCGCGATGTCCGAGCTGCCAGCGGTGAGCACCCCGATCCTTCCCCTTCTGGGAGGCCGCGCCCTCCTGTCGATCACCAGCAGCCGGGACCCCTCCAGGTAACGTAGGTGCTCTCTGTCCACCACCTCCTGCAGGGCCCTGTAGTGCTCGGGAGTGGCCCTGGAGACCAGCACCGCGTCGCGGTCCTTGAGGACGGTGCTCACGATCTCCGAGACCATGGCCGGCGTCTTGTTCTCCCCCCAGATGATCTCCGGTATGCCGCGGCGCGACTCGCGGGCGTGGTCGAAGAGCGTGTGTTTCCCCACCCTTTCCAGGTAATCCATGCGCAGCAACTGTTCCGCCCTCTGCAGGTCGATGTGACCTTGACGATAGGCCTCCAAGACATCCCGGACGTTCATCCTATCAAGGAGCACCGGGGGGATATTTTACGGTTATGCGATGATGTCAGGGGATACATTTATGTAAAGGCACTCGATGAACGCCGTTAATAAGAGCGTGATATTGATGAAGGTGTCAGTGCCAGTCATGAACAGGTTCGGTATGTCCTCGACCGTAGGTGCTCACTTCGGCAGGGTGCCGGCCTATGCCATCGTGGACACGGACAGCGGAGAATTGAGTTTCCTGGACAACACCAGCGAGCACCTGGGAGGCGTGGGGCTGCCCCCAGAGCTGATGGCCAAGGCGGGCGTGGACGTCATGCTCTGCGCCGGGCTGGGGGTCAAGGCGGTGAACATGTTCGCATCCCTGGGGATCCAAGTGTTTGTGGGTGCCGAGGGCACCGTACAGGAGACCCTGGACGCCTTCAGCGCCGGTAAGCTTACCAGGGCCGATCATCAGAACGCCTGCCAAGAGCACGGCCATTGAGGCGTACATGATCCTAGCGGTGGCAAGCGGCAAGGGGGGGACGGGCAAGACCTCGGTGGCCTGCGCCTTGGCACTGGCCCTGGACCGTCCCCTTACGTTCCTGGACTGCGACGTGGAGGGGGCCAACGCCTATCTGTTCCTGCATCCGGAATTCACCTCCCGGGAGGAGGTGCTGGTCCCCTATCCCGTCATCGACCCCGTGCGTTGCAACGCCTGCGGCAGATGCGTGGAGAACTGCCAGTTCGGGGCCATGATCCGCCTGGGAAAGAAGGTCAAGCTCATGGGCAACCTGTGCCACGGTTGCGGGGTGTGCAGGATGGTGTGCCCGGAGGACGCCATCACCATGGCCGGAAGGCCGGTGGGCGTGGTGCACCTGGGCACCGCCGGCGTCATGCGCTTCGCCTGCGGCGAGCTGAACACCGGGGAGGCGCTGTCCGTGCCCATCATCAAGAGGATCAAGGAGGAGAAGGACGATCTGGTCATCATCGACAGCCCGCCGGGGACCAGCTGTCCGGCGGTGGAGTGCATCGACGGTACGGACTTCGCCCTGCTGGTCACCGAGCCCACTCCCTACGGGGAGCACGACCTACGCAGCATGATCACCGTGTGCCGCCGCCTCGAGGTGCCCTGCGGTGTGGTGGTCAACCGTTCGGAGGGGGATGACGATATCATCGATTCCCTCTGCCGGGAGCTGGAGGTGCCCGTTCTGATGAGGATACCCTTCAAGCGTCGCGTGGCGGAGTGCTACGCCCGCGGCAGGACCCTGCTGGAGGTCTTCCCGGACATGCGGGAAGGATTGCTGGACCTGTTCATCGAGATCAGGGGGATGCGCAAATGACCCGCATAGCGGTACTGAGCGGGAAGGGAGGCACGGGCAAGACCACGGCGGTGGCCTCCATGGCCTGGTACTCAAAGGGGCTGGTGCTGGCGGACTGCGACGTGGACGCGGCCAACCTGGCCCTGACCATGAACGGCAGTCTGCGCACCAAGGACGATTACGTGGGCGCGCTCAAGGCGCACATCGACCCTGATGCCTGCATACAGTGCGGCAAATGCGAGGACGCCTGCATCTTCGGGGCCATCTCCGATTTCAAGGTCAACGAGATCCATTGCGAGGGATGCGGCGCCTGCAAGGTGGTGTGCCCGGAGGACGCCGTGACGCTACAATATCTCAAGTCCGGGGATATCTACGTCCTGGACACCGAGAAGGGCCCCATGGTCTACGCGGAGCTGTTCCCGGGGGAGTCCAACAGCGGGAAGCTGGTCAGCGAGGTGCGGCGATTGGCCGACGACCTGGCGGAATCGGAGGACTTCGATGTCGTGCTCATCGACGGCCCTCCGGGCACCGGATGCCCGGCCATAGCCAGCGTGACCGGGGCGGACCTCATCCTCGCCGTCACCGAGCCCAGCCTCTCCGGCGAGCACGACCTGATGCGCCTCATCGACCTGGCGCAGCACTTCTCCATACCCCTATGCGTGGCCATCAACAAGTGGGACCTGCACCCCGAATCGGCCAAGCAGATCGAGGAGAGCTGCCATCGCAAGGGGGTACTGGTGGTGGGCATGGTGCCCTACGACCCCGCGGTGCTCAAGGCCATCAAGGCCATGCGGCCATTGCCTTCCCTCTTCCCCCGCTCCCCGGCCGCCATAGCCTTCAACCGCATCTGGAGGGAAGTGAGCAAGAGGGCGGTGGCCAGGAAGGGCAGCGGGGTGTTGCTGAAGCTGGATTGAAAGGATGAGAAGATGATCGGGGCTCAGAGGCCCCTTCTTTTCCTGAACTCCTCCAGCACATCACCGACCCGGCCACTGGCACCGGTCACCACCTCCATATCGGACTCGGTGACCATGGCCGAGGCGTGGGGTCCGATGCGCCCGGTGATGACCACGGTCACGCCCTTGTCCACCAGGGACTGCACGGCCCTGGTCCCCGCGCCGCTAGAGGATCTGGCCGCCTGGTTGACCATGGACTCCACATTTCCGGTATCGGTGTCCATGATGATATAGTAAGGGCAGCGTCCCAGACGGTCGTCCATCATCGAGTCCGTACCCGGTCCGGTGGAGGTCACGGCGATCTTCATGGGGGATCAGACCTCCCTTTCCCCTGCCGTTCCCTTGGAACCTGCTCGTCTGGAGTAGGGACGGGCCCGCCGTCCACCTCCCCTTCCCTGTCTCGTATCCTGGTCCTTGTCCGTTGACCTGGTCCCCGCGCTACAGGGGCCCAAGCGCCTGCCCCGGGGTCCCGAGCCTGTCGGTCCCGTTCCATCCTGATTTGGCATGTTCATGCTCTCCTATCGCCGCTCTTCACGGCGCATATAATGTGCATAAGCACAATATTATAAGTAATTTAGGTTTTCCTAATCGTCACCCTCGGAAGGAGGGGCGGCCCTGCCTATGACCAGGGGGCGGCCCTCCACCACCATGGTGGCCAACTTCCGACGGCCGCCGTCCACGCACCTCCATACCGTGCCCCGGGAGATCCCCATGCTGTCCGCGGCCTCCTGCTGGTTCATCCCCAGGTAGTCCACCAGGCGCACCGCCTCCGCCTCGTCCTCCTCCATGATGACGGGCTTGCCCCCCCGATCACCCTCGGGCGAGAAGTGGCTGAACTCCCTCTCGTACTGGATGGTGCGCGGTTTCATGGGGCGTCCCGGTCGCATCCTTCCCCGACGGGGCATATTTTTGGTCATATGAACACAATTGTCCCTAGGGAAATAAATAAGGTGGCACGCGCTTTCGGATGCCATGAGCGAGGCCGACGAGAAGTACCAGCGCCTGGTGGAGAGCATCGCCGCGCTGGGCAAGGTGGCGGTGGCCTTTTCCGGGGGGGCGGACAGCACATTGTTGTTGAAGGCCGCCCTGGACTCCGGGGCGGAGGTCACCGCCTTCATGGCCGTGGGGGACATCTTCTTCGCCGAGGAGCAGAAGAGCGCCCTGGCCCTGGCGCAAGGACTGGGGGTGGAGGTGCTCATGGTCCGACTGGACCTGCTCAACGATGAGCGTTTCCTGCGCAACTGGGAGGACCGATGCTACATCTGCAAGACCGTCATGTTCCAGAGGATCAGGAAGGAGTGCGAGAGGAGGGGCATCGAGCACATTCTTGAAGGTAGCAATTTGGACGATCTGAAAAGAATGCGGCCGGGACGCACGGCCCTCGTGGACCTCAGGGTCCGCTCCCCTCTTCAGGAGGCGCGCCTGGGCAAGGGGGAGGTCAGGGAACTGCTCCAGGAGAAGGGGATCCCCAACTGGGACACGCCCAGCAACACCTGCCTGGCCACCAGGGTTCCCTACGACGTGCGCATCACCCCCAAGATACTGGCCAGGGTGGAGTGGGCCGAGAGGCTCCTCTCCCCCTTCCACTTCGAACGCCTGCGGGTGCGGGACCACGGGAACTGGGTGCGCATCGAGGTGGCCCCGCAGGACATTCCGCGCCTCTTCGAGCTGCGTGCCCAGGTGCTGGAGCTGCTGCGCCCCCTGGGCTATGCCCGGGTCTCCCTGGACCTGGACGGCTACTCTCACTGAGAGGAGGCGGTGAAGCGCACTCCCCCGATGAGCGCTGCCGGGGTCAGGGTGGGGGTCTCCACCTCCCACCATCTCACCCACCTGCGCTGACCCCCCAGCGCCTTGATCCTTTTCAATATGCCCAGCACGTTGTCGCTGATGCGTAGCTCCTTCAGGGAGGAGACGACCTTCCCCTCCCGCACCAGGAACATGGCGTCCCGTGGGATGAAGGAGAGGTCCCCCGACGAGTAGTTCTGGTATCTCAGGTACCAGTCGTTGGTGACATAGATCCCCTGCTCCATCTGGGAGAGAAGGTCCTCCAGGGAGCCCCTGCCCGCCCCTACCTGCAGCGAGTAGGGCATGGGGGTGATGAGCCCCGCGTTACCAGTGCTCTCCACCTCGAACTTGGCGGCGGTGGAGCTGTTGTGCAGATAGGTCCTGAACACGCCTCCCTCCAGCAGCGCCTTGCGTTTGCTGGGCGTTCCCTCGGCGTCAAAGGGTGAATGTCCCAGGGCGGAGGGATCGGTGGGATCGTCGAAGAGGTCCAGGGACCCCGCGGCCACCTGTTCCCCTATCTTGCCGGCGAGGAAGGACAGCCCGGCGTCCACGTAGAAGGCGGAGGCGAAGCGCCCCACCTGGCCGACGACATCGGCGAAGACCATGGGGCCCAGCAGGGCGTCCATGGTGCCCGGAGAGCCCTTCACCGGGTCCCGGGCGGCCTTGGCCAGCTCGCCGGCCTCCCTTCCTGCGTTACGGGGATCGAAGCCCTCCTCGTCGGGGGACACGGAGAGGGAATGGCCGGAGGCCAGCCCTTCGCCGAAGGCCCGTATGGAGAGCTCCAGGGAAGGTCTGTAGGCCACACCTCGGGCATCGCCGCTGGTGGCCAGGTGGATGACCACGTTCTTGGCGGTGAGGGAGCCGGCGGTCCGTGTCGCCCCGCAGCGCTTGGCCTCCTCGATGGCCTCCTGCACCCAGTGCACCGTCCGCTCCGGTCCCCCAGGGACCTCCCTGCGGCGGGTCAGGACCTCGTCGTAGACGAAGGGACCGGTGGGCAGGGGCGCGTAAAGGGAGGCCTCGGGCATGGTGGAGGCCATTCCCACCGCCTCCCGGCAGGCCTTCTCTATCCCCTTCCTGCTCAGGTCCAGCACGTTGATGGTCGCCTTCCTCCTTCCCAGGCACAGGTACACGTTGGCGGAGAGCTCCCGCAGGGTGTTGACCACCGTGATCTGGTCGTTGGCGAAGCGCACCATGTTCTCCTGCCTTTCCGTCACCGTCACCGCCACGTCGTCGGCCCCCAGGCGCCTGGCCACGGAGATGGCCTCCTCGCCGATCTCCCAGGGCCTCATGGTGACCCCTCCATGCGTACTCCGCGCAATCGCAGGTGCGGGCCCCCCACGCTCACCGGTATCCCTTGCATGGGGTCCCCCTTGCCGCAGTAGGCGGAATGGAGCTCCAGTTCATCCCCCACCGCGTCCACCGCCCCCCACAGCCCGGGGGTGGTGATCTCCAGCACCGGGTTGCGCACCATGGGGCCTAGCTCCCCGTCCTGGATGATATAGGCCTCCAGTCCCACGTACTTCTGGTTGTAGCGGCGGTCGTCGATGTTCCATTCCATGAAGTTCTTGATGTACAGGCCGGAGCGTACCCCTTCCAACATCTCCTCCAGGGAATGATCGCCCGCCTCCACGAAGGTGTTGGCCATGCGCACGATGGGCTCCCGGTCGAAGGCCACGGAGCGGGAGGAGGCGTTGCTCTCCACGCCGAACTCCGCGGCGGTCTCCCGGTTGTGCAGGAACTCGTTGATGACCCCTCCCTTAATAAGGTACCGGCGCCTGGCCTTGACCCCTTCCTCGTCATGTAGGTAGTGGCCGAAGGACCTTGGCAGGGTGGGGTCGTCCACCACGTTCACCAGCTCACTTCCCACCCTGAGGCCCAGGGAGTCCCGGGACAGGTAGGTCTCGCCGGCCTGGGCCGCCTCCCGGCCCAGGATGCGGTCCCCCTCGCCGGGATGTCCGCTGGACTCGTGGCTGACCAGTCCCACCACCTCCGGGCCCAGCACCACGTCCATCTTCCCCCCGCGGAAGGCCTGGGCCTGGTGCAGGATCCTGGCCAGGACCTTGGTCTCCTGGGCCAGGGTATTGGGCAGGTCCCATCTCTCCGCCGCCTCCCATCCACCGACCTCGCCGCGGGAGACGATGCGCTGCATGGCACCCCTCTCGGGATGCGCCACGGTGAGGAAGATGTTCACGGACACGCGGGGGACCAGGCTGCGTACGCGCGCACCGTCGGAGTTGATGACCAGGCGCTCGGTGGTCAGGGCGTCCAGGCTCATGTAGCGTCCGGGCATGCTGATCCCCGCGGCCTCGGCCGTCCCCACGGCCGTGGAGTCGGCCTCCTGCAGCAGTTCCAACCGGGATTCCAGGGTGACGTTGTCGAAGGACACCCGTGGTCTGATCCGATGCTCGGCCACCATCATCTCCGCGGGGGCCATGCGGATGGGGTCCCTGACGTGCTCGGCGGCGGCCGCGGCCCCTTTCACCACCTTACCCACCAGATCGGTCAGGGAACGTTTCCCGAGCACGTTGGTCGCCCCGAAGCTCAGGGCCCCCTTCACCAGCACCCTTACCGATATACCCCTTATCGTCCTCCGGGAGGTGGCCTCGGCCGTGCCGTTCTTCAGTATCATCGATTCGTTACGGTCCGCCTGGTACCTCGCCTCGGCGTATGAGGCGCCGAGGGAACCTGCTCGCTGCACCGCGTGCTCCAGAAGGTCCTCCATGTTTCCACTCCCGGCCCTATCGACGCGAGCTTAGATAAATGGTCCGGGTGAAAATCAATAATAGGTAGTGGGCACCTAGTTCCCATTATGAGGATCTCGATCACCCTGCTGCAATACGACCATGGGATCATACGGCAGGTGCTGGACGTCGTGGGTTGCGTGGTGAGGACCCACCAGGTGCCCAAGCACGTGAGCGAGCTGAAGGAGGCCATGGTCTTCCTGGACCAGTTCATGGACCGTTTCCACCATGCCAAGGAGGAGATGTTCCTCTTCCCTGCGGCGGCCGAGGAGTGCCCCAAGGTGGCCGACCTACTGGAGCGATTGAAGGAGGAGCATGTCACCGCCCGGCGTCTGCTGCGGGCGGCCTTGAAGGCCATCGAGGCCGGGGACGTGGAGAGGATGGAACAGGAGGCCCGGGCCCTGGTGGACCACATGACCGTGCATATCAGCGAGGAGGAGAACCAGGTCTTCCCGGTGGTGGAGAACGCACTGTTCCTGGAGACTGACGCCAGGTTGCACGCCCAGTACGAGAGGTTCATGGTCGAGAATTTCGGTAAGAGCTACTACGAGGTGTCGGAGGAGTTCGCCAATGACCTGCAGGACCGCCTGATGGGTCCCGGGTACTTCACGGGAATATGCTGAGGAAAAGGATGGCGCCAAGGAGGAGATTTGAACTCCCGAGACTGTGAAGTCAGTAGCTGTCCCTACGGCCCAGGGGCCGATTCGAGGCTACCGCCTTTCCGGGCTAGGCTACCTTGGCCCGCTTGGGCATTTCTGTACTCCTATTTCAATTTTGATGGCTCAGCGAACGGTGAGACCCAGCGCCCCAGCGGAAAGGATTAATTCCCTGGAAGGCCTGAACCGCTCGATGACCGTCATCGAGCTGACCGTGGAGGTCGACCGACAGGAAAGGATGCTGCAGTTCCCGGAGGAGGCAACGGTGGGATCCGTGCTCGACAGCCTGGGCCTGTTCCCCGACGCGCATATCGTGGTGCGGGGGAAGACCCCTGTGCCCCTGGATGAGCCGGTGGTGCAGGGGGACAGGCTGCGGGTCATCAAGGTGGCCTCCGGCGGTTGAACCTCATCTATATATCTTCCTGACCTGTTCTCAATGACGTGTGGAAGAGGGCCGTCAACCTGTCACTGTTGGTAGCTGGAGCCCTTTTACTGTTGATCATCGACCATAGCTATCCCGATCAGTACCTGCAGAGGGGCGCCTTGACAATGGCAGTGCTGGCGGGGTTCTATCTGGTGTTCACCATCTTCCTGACCATTATATTCTCCACCCGGGTGGCGGAGGCCAAGACCAGGTATCAGCTGCGGAAGGTCCTCTCGGTGCTCAACCTGATCTTCTCCCTGGGGGCCATCGTCACCATATGGGTCACCGACCCTCAGGCCCTGGTGGTGTCCTACGGTATCCTGGCCGCCGGGGTGGCCATAGCCCTTCAGGACCTCTTCCGCAATATCACCGGGGGCTTCATCATATTCGTCCAGTCCCCCTACCGCGTCGGCGATAGGGTGCGCATCAAGGAGGTTGTGGGGGACGTGATCGACCTCAGCCTCATGTACACCACCCTGCTGGAGCTACAGGAATGGGTGGACGGGGACCAGGCCACCGGACGCCTGGTGATGGTGCCCAACGGCTACATCCTCTCCGGGAACGTTCACAACTACACCAAGGACAACAACTTCCTGTGGGACGAGCTGGTGGTGCCCGTGTCCTACGAGAGCGACTGGCGGCGGCTGGTGGGAACGGTGCAGGGACTTGTGGAGAGGGAGACCGAGGAGGTCACCACACAGGCCAGGTCGGAGCTGTCCTCCATGATGGGCAAGTACTATCTCACCGAGCGGGAGGTGCAGCCCCGCATCTACCTGGCCCTGACCAGCAACTATCTGGAACTGCATGTCCGTTTCATATGCCTCACCAGGCAGAGGAGGGAGCTGAGGAGCAGGCTGAGCCGTCTCATATTGGAGGAGATGGAGCGGGAGGGGGCCTCCGTGGGCTCCACCACCATCGAGATAATCAAGTTCCCGGGGGTGGGGGGGCAGGGCACCACAGGTGCTTCCGAGGGACGGATGTAGGGACCAAAGGTTTATTAACGTTTGATAAATCTCCTCTGTTGTCCATAATAGAGCCTGGGGAAGTACCTGGGCTTTCCTATATCATGATCACTATCACCCTTTCCTCACGTGGCCATCAACGGCCGAAGTATGGATGGAAGCTACTTGCGGGACCTCCATGTGAACGGTCTCGGAGAGCGTAGTCGCATTTGGTATACGAGAGCCAGGCCTCTTCTCCAGTTCCAAGAGGTGAGACAATGAACATAGACCCAAGCACCACCAAGTATCTGGTAAAGGCCAAGCTGAGCGCCGATGGCATCGTGGAGAAGCCGGACGTGGTGGGAGCGATATTCGGACAGACCGAGGGATTGCTGGGCGATGAACTGGACCTGAGGGACCTGCAGAAGAGCGGCAGGATCGGCAGGATCGAGGTGGACGTCCACTCCCGACAGGGGAAGTCCGAAGGACAGATACTGATACCATCAAGCTTAGATCAAGTGGAGACCGTCATCCTGGCCTCGGCACTGGAGACCATCGACAGGGTGGGACCGTGCAAGGCCAAGATCAACGTGGAGTCCATCGAGGACGTTCGCGTGGTCAAGAGGGAGAAGATCATCGAGAGGGCCAGGGAGCTGCTGACCGATCTGATCAAGCAGTCCAAGACCAGCGGGATCGACCTCACCGAGAGCGTACGCCGCTCGGTGCAGGTGGAGGAGATCACCTACTACGGCAAGGACCGCCTGCCGGCCGGCCCCAACGTGGCCGAGTCCGACGCCATCATCGTGGTGGAGGGGCGCTCCGATGTGCTCAACCTGCTCAAGTCGGGCATCAAGAACGCCATCGCCGTGGAGGGCACCAACGTCCCCAAGACCATCATGGACCTCAGCAAGGAAAGGGTCATCACCGCCTTCGTGGACGGTGACCGGGGCGGGGAGCTTATCCTGCGCGAGCTGTTCCAGGTGGCCGAGGTGGACTTCGTTGCCAGAGCTCCTCGCGCCCACGAGGTGGAGGAGCTCACGCAGAAGCAGATCATGAAATGCCTGCGGAACAAGATCCCCGGTGACCAGTTCATGGAGATGTACGGTCTGGAGCTGGAAGGCAACGGCAAGGACAAGGAGAAGAGGTCCGAGCAGCGCGCGGACAAGGTGGAGCGTCTGGAGCGCTTCGAGAAGGCCGAGAAGGACGATCGTGAGCGCGAGGAGAAGGAGGAACAGCGCGAGCCCAAGGAAAGGGAGCCCCGCCAGGAGCGGGAGCCCCGGGGCGAGCGCCATGAGAGGAGGGAGCGCCGGGAACGGGATGAGGGCCGCCAGGAGCGGGAGCCCCGGGGCGAGCGCGAAAGGCCTCCCATGGAGGAGAAGGAGCTGGAGGAGCGCAAGCCTGCCTCCCGCAAGCAGCTCTCCGCCGCGCAGGAGAAGTACAAGGGCATGATCAACGAGATGTCCTCCACCTCCAAGGCCCGCATCATCGACGCCAAGGGTGGGATCCTGAAGGAAGTGGTGGTCAAGGAGCTGGTCAACACCTTGAAGGAGGAGAAGGAGCCGGTGTCCGCCGTGGTCTTCGACGGCATCATCACACAGAGGATACTGGACCTGGCCTCCGACCTGAAGATCGGTACCATCGTCGGCACGAAGATGGGCAACATCACCAAGCAACCGGCGGGGATCGATATCTGGTCCAAGGACGACCTGAACTGATATGAGCGGCGAGGACAGGGCGGACTGGTGCGGCGTGGAGAGCACGGCCGGGGCGACCATCCCCTCCGATCCCCTGCAGAGGGTGATCGGTCAGGAGGAGGCGGTGACCCTGGCCCGCATCGCCGCCCAGCAGCGCCGGCACCTGTTGCTGGTCGGGCCCCCGGGCACCGGGAAGTCCATGATCGCTCAGGCCCTGTCGCTGCACCTCCTCCGTCCCACCCAGGAGATCAGGGTGGTGCATAACCCCGAGAATCCAGAGAGACCGTTTGTGGAGATCAAGGGCGCGGAGGAGGTGGGCCGCGAGTCCCAGTCCAAGGAGTTCGCCGAGGGCGAGCTCATCGATCCCAAGAACGCCCCGGTCAACGTGGCCGAGCGCCTGGGCTACCGTTGCCGCAACTGCGGGGCCTATTCATCCCCGAAGGAGAGGCAGTGCATCAAGTGCCAGAAGCTGAAGTCCAGCGAGGTGGCCAACAACAATCCCTTCGGGGACCTGATGAGCGGGCTCTTCGAACAGATGAACGTGGCCGGCCTTGCCGGTCCCGTGGGGAAGGAGAGGGTGACCACCACCCGCACCCGCTTCGGCAAGGAGGAGGTGGTGGTCTTCGAACGCTGCGGGGAGATGATAAGGGTTCTGGACCAGGAGGCCCTGGAGAAGCGCAGGGAATGGGAAAGGCAGTCCCCGCGCAAGGTGCTGGTACCCCTGGACCGCAACCCCTTCGTGCTGGCCACCGGCTCATCGGAGACCGAGCTCCTGGGGGATGTGCGCCACGACCCATACGGGGGACACGCCCAGCTGGGGACGCAGCCCTATGACCGTGTTGTGCCGGGAGCCATACACGAGGCGCATGAGGGTGTGCTCTTCGTAGACGAGCTGCCCCACCTGGGGCATCTGCAGCGCTTCATACTGACCGCCATGCAGGAGCGCCGCTTCCCCATCTCCGGCCGGAACCCGCAGAGCGCGGGGGCCAGCGTCAAGGTGGACAACGTGCCCTGCAACTTCATTTTCGTCGGGGCGTGCAACATCCAGGACCTGGAGCAGGTGCTCTCCCCCCTGCGCTCCCGCATATGCGGTAACGGCTACGAGGTGCTGGTGAACACGGCCATGCCCGACACCCCGGAGAACCGGGGGAGGCTGGTGCAGTTCATCGCCCAGGAGATCGTCTCCGACGGGCGCATACCGCATGCCGACCGTTCGGCCATCGAGGCCATCGTCAAGGAGGCGCGTGCGCGAGCAAGCAAGGTGGACGGCATCAGCAATGCCCTCACCCTGCGGCTGAGGGAGCTGGGCGGCCTCATAAGGGCGGCCGGCGACCTGGCGGTGGTGGAGGGTGCGGACCTCATCACCGCCAAGCACATCGCCAAGGCCGTGCAGCGCAGCCGCAGTGCCGAGGAGCAGATCAAGGAGCGCTACGGTTCCTACACCAAGGGATTGGGGACGGACATCTCCCCGGCGCAGAAGGAGCGCTCCCCCTATTACTTCTGGAACGAGACCAAGGATTCCATGTTCCACTAGAGGTAGCGCATCATGAAAAGGCCGTCCTCCCCGTCCGAGTAGTAGTGGGAGGCGCGACGGATGTTCAGGAAGCCCAGCCGCTGATAGAAGCGCATGGCCCCCACGTTGCTGACCCTGACCTCCAGGGTCACCCGTCTCACCCCCCTCTTACCGCACTCCCGGAAGAACTCCCGGGCGAGCAGGGTGCCCAGACCCCTTCCTCGGTAGATACGGTCTATGGCCAGCATGAGGATGCGGGCCTCCTGCGGGCCGCTCATGACCCCGAAGACGAAGCCGATGATCCGGCCCATGTCCTCCACGACGATGAGCCCTTCCGGCCAGTAGGGAACCAGCTGGTAGAAGAGGCTGGGATCGTAACGTTCCCTCAGGGAATCGGAGGCCAACTGGCACACGTCGGCCAGGTCTGCATTGTGATAATGACGCAGCTGCAACATGCGCCAATGCCCTGGACATTACTTAACCCTTGCACCCCTCCTCTTCACTAATAAAAGGATCACCAGCACCGGTAACGGAGCGTAGATGATCCAGGGAGCAGGACCGGTCCTTTCCCTCACCTCGACCACCAGGGTGGCGTTGGACCGATGCCCTTGGAGGTCGGTGATCTGCAGGGTCAGTTGGTGGGTGCCAGCGGGCAGGGTTATGGTTTGAACGGGGCCTTGAAGGAAAGTGTCTCCCTGCCCGTCGAGGTACCATCTGAAGTCCGCGATGCCCGTGTCGTCGTGAGAGCCCGTGGCGTCCAGGACCACGGGGTCCCCTTCCCCTACCTGGAGATAATGCCAGGGCAGGACGATGACCGGGGGGAGGTGATCACCGTTCCAGTCGTCCATGAACCACTGGGCGAAGGTCTCGGCCAGGTCAGGGGACCTCAGCAGCACGGCCAGCTCCCGGTTGTGGCGCATGGAGCCGTCCACCCAGTTGGCGCTGCCCACCAGCACCGTCCCGTCCACGATGAGCCCCTTGTTGTGCAGGCGATCGAACGGCCCCTGCGCCAGCCGGGCCTCCAGGTCGAGACCGTTGCTGGCGGCCAGGGAGCTGAGGGCGTCGGCCACCCTGCGGTTGGAGGCCTCGGTGCCCGTTCCGGCGTCCAGCAGCACCCGCACACGCACCCCCCTCTCCGCCGCCCCCAGGAGGGCGTCCATGATACGGTTACCATCCAGCCAGTCCTCCTCGATGCTCATCTGCTGCACCAGCACCCTGTGGCACGCCCCGTCCAACGCCTCGACGATGAGGTCCTCTATACCCCCGGGGGAGGAGGCCAGGGAGGCGGAGGCCCGGACCTGGAGAAGAGGGGGGTCCGGAAGGGCGTTGGGCAGCCTTCCCGGTGCTCCTTCCTTATAGGCCACGCTGAGCTCCAATGGAAAGACGTCCACCCCTTGTCCGGCCCAGTCCCGCTGGAAGAGGGAAAGGGCCCCGGCGGCCATCTCCTCCGAGATCATGAGCACGGCCCACCCGCGGTTGGTCCCGAAGCTGGAGTCGGCCATGTTCTCCGAGCTGACCAGCAGCCTCCTCTCGTCAAGGACCATGTACTTGGCGTGCAGGTAGTCATAGCGCCGGAAGGAATCGCAGGAGCGCATGACCATCACCTGCACCCCCTTCTCCCGTAGGTAATAGGCCAGGGCCGCCCCCTTCTCACTGATGCCGCCTACCGGTTGGCCTTCCAGTAGCAGGCGGACCTGAACCCCGCGGGCGGCGGCCATGGCCAGGTGCCTGGCCACGGTCCAGTTCTCCAGTAGGTAGGTGGAAAGGCTCAGGCTGCTCTGGCAGAGGTCGATCTCGCGCACCAAGCGGCTCAGTCCCATCTCCGGGTAGAGGATGGGGAAGGCCTCCACCTCCGCGTCGATGAGGATGGAGTGCGTCCCCGGAGTCCCCTTTCCCCAGGATCCCTGGCCTACCTCCGGCCTAACCCGTTCCATCATCTCCCCTTTCCTACAGGGGACGGGAGGGCCGTTCCAGGGGGCCTCGGGTTCGGCGGAGCCGTAGTAGAGGGCGTCCGCCAGGCCGCCGCTGGCGTCGTGGAGGAGGACCTCGTCCCCCTGGTCCGCCAGCCTCATGGAGCCCTTGGACGACACCCCGGTGGAGTTGCGCAGGAAGCAGGGCTCCCCGGGATAGAGGGCGTTGAAGCGCTCCGGGGAATCGCACCAGGTGAGCGCGCGACCGGTGCCCAGGATCGTGTTCTCCTCGAACGTCACGCTGCCCTCCCCATCGCTCAGCCGCCAGCCCTGCAGATCGATGGACGGGCCTAGATTGCACATGGTTACGAACTCGCCGGGATAGGCGGGACAGACCCTGGTGATCAGTATCTGCGGACCGGTGACGGCCGCTTCCGCTGGGAGGGGTGACAGGGAAGGGGAGAGGAGAAGAAGGGAGAGAACGAGGCAAGGAAGGAGGTCACGGGGGCGCACCTGCGATAGATGATGGAGAAGGGATAAGGAGGGAGGTTATGCAATCAGTCTTTCAGGCCGGAGACCAGGTCCTCGAGCACCGCCCGCACGTCCTTGGCCTTGACCACGCCTGAGGCGAGCAGGACCCCGGAGGCGCCCAGCCCCAGCGCGGTCCTCACGTCCTTCCCGTTCTTGACCCCCGCCCCGCACAGCACCTTGACCTGGGGGTCCGTTGCCCGCACAAGCTCCACGGTCCTGCTCACGATGGCCGGGTCGGCGGTGGTCACCGAGACGTCCCCGCCGATGAGCTCGGGGGGCTCCACGGCCACGAAGTCCGGTCCGTATGCGGCAACGGCCACAGAGGATTCCGCGGACTCCGAGCACACGATGCTGACCAGTCCCAGCTCACGGCATGCTCGGACCGTCGAGGCGATGTCCGCCAGCACCATGCGATGCTCGGAATGGTTGATCAGGGTTCCCCGGGCCCCGGCCGCCCGCACGCTCTGCGGGGACACGTGACCGGTGATGGACCCCGAGGAGAGGGCGTCCACGTGCTGCGAGAACACCGGGATGCGCACCGCACGGGCGATGGTTGAGAGCTCTACCATGGGAGGGCAGGCCACCAGGCTGGCGCCGGAGGCATCGGCCACGGCCTGGCATTCCTGGGCCAGGCGCAGCGCCCCCTCTCCCTCCACCTCGGCATAGACCTTGAAGTTGACCACGATGACCGGCAGCTCGAGCTCAGTCAATCTTCTCCATCCTGTCCTTCAATTTGCCCAATACGGCTGGACGGGTGGTGTACTCCATCTCCTCGGGGCCGAGGATGGAGGGCATGAAGGGGCCGTGCCGACGCATGTATATGCTGGCCCGCACGGCCATCCGGCGCGCCTCGTCCCATACGCTTCCCGCGAAGTAGTCCACGGGCATCTTCTGGCCCAGGGGGGCGTCGGGGTCCTCGCAGCCCTGCAGCCGGCCGTTGCTGATCTGGAAGCCCAGGGCGCAGATGCGCGGTGGCCCGTCAAAGTATGTGGGATCGGAGTCCTCCACCGAGCAGGGATACCAGGCGCCGTAATGGGAGCCGCGCATCCAGCCGGCCACCAGCTGGGGGAACATGAAGGGCTGCAGGACCTCCCCTACCGCGGGGAAGCCGCTCTGGCAGCGCACCACGGCCACCGGGTCGTCCTTGCCCACGTACTTGCCAGCGCAGATGTTGAGCTTCTCGGTGCTGACCACGCATGCCGTGCCCAGGTCCTTGTCCTTGCTCAGGACACGCTTGATGGCGTAGCGGGAGGTATCCCCCACCAGGCTCAGTATGTCGTACATCTCCTCGGGGGCGGACATGATGATCCTCTTGGAGTCCATGACGTCCACGATCTCGAACCGGTAGCCCTGATGCGCCCGGGGGTCTATGACCAGCCCGGTGGTGGTGAAGGGGTCCATGAAGATGCGGCACAGGGGGTTGGAATAGGCGGAGGGCTCGGTCTTGTCGGCCATGAAGAAGATCAGGGGCTCGGCGCCGCGCTCGGTGAACTCGATCTCCGCCGCCCCGGGACCCATGCCCCGGATGTTGCCGCTGAAGGCGTCGGAGAGGATGTCCTGTCCGGCGGCGTACATCTTCATCTCCTTGGCCAGCTTGGCCGCGGCCTGGAAGGCGCTCCAGGCCAGGGCGTGCACCTCCTTGTCGTTCTCGCCCTTGTGATGGGTCATGAACAGGTTGATGTCGTCCCCTACCCGGGTGACGAAGAAGTCGTTGATGGTCCCGGACCCCACGCCCTCCGAGAGGACCTCCTCACACTTGCGCATCATCTTGGGGTGCGGTTTGGCGTGCCCGGCGACCGAGCCTACGTCGGCCTTTATGACAGAGACGGTGACCTTCTGAGACATATGATTCCCATACCTTGGTTTTGACAATTATCGCCACGATATATAATGTTTGATGAGACGGCCTGGTCCGTGCTGACCGCGGAGGAAAAGGATGGTGGGAGTGGGTCTCACTCCACCTTGATGGCCGATGCCGGGCAGGCGTCCTCGGCCTTCTTGGCACATTCCACGAGATTGTCCGGGATCTCACCGACGGACTTGTCCCCCTTCTGGTACATCTCCTTGAGGATGGAGTTTCCGTCGTCCGCCTCCATGAAGACGTCCGGGCACTCGTCCTCGTAGCAAATTCCACATCCCGTGCACTCGTCCTGATCGATAGTGACTTTGGCTGGCATGAGGGGGGCATTTTTCCCCACCGACCATTAACCTTTCGGTTCCTGCAGCGAGGTCGACGATGGGTACATTGGCCCGCCAACTATTATATAAAAAAGGGGGCATTATCGACCGTTCATTTCTGAGGCGTGCACATGCTCTACGATTCCAGGTCCATAGGCGCTGAGGAGTTCGACAAGGAGGTCACCGTGGAGGGATGGGCCCAGGAGGTGCGCAACCTGGGGGGGATTACCTTCCTCATCCTTCGCGACCGCTACGGGGTGCTGCAGGTCACCGCCCCCAAGAAGAGGACCGCGCCGGAGGTCATGCAGACCATCAACTCCCTGTCCCGGGAATCGGTGGTCCGGGTGACGGGTACGGTAAAGCCGAGTGCCCAGGTCAAGAGCGGGTACGAGATCATCCCCTCCTCCGTCCTGGTGCAGAGCGCCGCCATGACCCCCCTGCCCATGGGGGTGGTGGACAAGGTCGATGTGGAGGTGGAGACCCGTTTCAACCACCGCTTCATGGACCTGCGCAGGCCGGAAGCGAGGGCGGTGTTCGAGATCAAGTCCCTGACCCTGCGCCTCATCGACGAGTACCTGGTGGACAACGGGTTCGTGGAGGTCTTCACCCCCAAGCTGGTGGCCTCCGGGGCGGAGGGAGGGGCCACCCTGTTCAGGATCGATTACTTCGGGAAGGTCGCCTACCTTGCGCAGTCCCCGCAGCTCTACAAGCAGATGCTCATGTCCACCGGCCTGGACCGTGTCTTCGAGATCAGTCCGGCCTTCCGCGCGGAACCCTCGGACACCGTGAGGCACGTCTCGGAGTTCATCAGCTTCGACGGGGAGATGGCCCACATCGATTCCCAGAGGGACGTGATGGAGGTCATCGAGGGCTGCATGCAGTACGTCATCTCCGAGGTGAAGGAGCGCGGCGCGCGTTCCCTGGAGGTGCTGGGGAGCGAGGTGGCCGTGCCCAAGGCCCCCTACCCTGTGCTCACATACGAGAGGGCGGTGGGAATGGTGCGGGACGCCGGTCTCCGCCTGGAGCTGGGAGAGGACCTGGGCACCGAGGGGGAGAAGCTCCTGGGCGACCTCATGGCCCAGGAGGGCCACGAGATGTACTGGATCATCGAGTATCCTGAGGAGGCCAAGCCCTTCTACATCATGGAGAAGGACGGCACCACCTACTCCCACTCCTTCGACCTCGACTATCGGGGTCAGGAGATCTCCTCGGGAGGACAGAGGGAGCATCGCTATGACCGCCTGGTACAGAGGATGGAGAGGAAAGGGCTGGACCCCAAGGACTTCGGGTTCTACCTGAACCCGTTCGCGTACGGCATGCCGCCGCACGGGGGCTGGGGATTGGGGGTGGAGCGCATGGTGCAGAAGATGCTGGGGCTGGGCAACATCCGCGAGACCATACTCTTTCCCCGGGACCGCAACCGGCTGGTGCCGTGAGGGAGCCTGTCGACACCAGGCCCTAAAATTATATTAGCGATGGGATTCATATCCCTCCTGGGATGCACGTGAGCGACGAGTATGCAGAGATCGGGGAGAATGAACCGGCCCCCATGGAGTACGTCGGTTATGGCGATGACGGGACCATCGAGTTCTTCGTGGCCGGGGACCCGGTGCCCCAGGGCTCCACCAGGGCCTTCTATATCAAGAAGCAGGAGCGGGTGGTGACCACGCACACCAACGCCAATACCGACGCCTGGAGGAACCGCATCGCCACCGAGGCCCAGCGGGCCAACGAGATGCGCTCGACCCCCTTCTACTCGGACGATCGGCACCTGGGGTACGAGGTCACCCTGGACTTCGTCTTCAACCGTCCCAAGAGCGTGCCCAAGAAATGGCGGATGAACACCAAGCGCCCCGACCTGGACAAGCTGGTGCGGGCCGCTTTGGACGGGATAACGAGCGTGCTCATCCCGGACGACGCGCAGGTGGTCCGCATCAGCGCCGGCAAGTGCTACGGGGGAAGCGATCGATTGCCCGGGCTGCACATCTCCGTTAAGAAAATGGAGTGAGGTCCTGGACCAGTATCTCTGCACTCATAGGGCTCATCATCTCCCGGGGGATCAGCTGACCCTCTTCTCTTCATCGACGGTCCAGTGACCGTGGCGGTTACCTTGTGCCGGTCCATAAACGTTTCCTCCG
>JAFGPG010000015.1 GCA_016926075.1 Methanomassiliicoccales archaeon | reverse complement strand
GATCGATGAGAACGACATCCTTGGATTGACGATCGAATTCACGGACCCCGGGACCGAGGACACCTTCGTGGTGACCGTCGATTGGGGTGACGGCACGGTGACCGACCACAACGTTGCAAAGGGCATGCGGACCCTGACCGTCTCGCACCGGTATCTCGATGACAATCCGACCGGTACCCCGTCCGATGTTTACTCCATCGGTGTGACCGTTCTGGACAAGGACGGCGGATCCGGGTCATCCAGTGATGTGCTGACTGTTCGGAACGTCGTTCCCATCGTGATCGCCACCGGCGACTCGATCCTTGAGAACGGCATCGCCACGGTAAGCGGTACCATATCCGACCCGGGTACGGAGGACACCTTCACATTGGTCATCGTTTGGGGGGACGGCCATACCAACACCTACACGTATGCCAAGGGAACGACCACCTTCAGCGAGACGCATCAATACCTGGACGACGATCCTACTGGAACTCCCTGGGATGATTACACGGTGAGCTTGACCGTTACGGACGATGACACCGGAAGCTCATTCACCACCGCCACCGTTACCGTGAGCAACGTCGATCCGGTCACTTCCATAGACAGCATGGACCAACCGAACTCGGAGTTCATCCTGCCGGTGATCCACACCCTTGACTTCCATGGGAGCTTCACCGACGTCGGTACCCTGGACACCCACACCGCGGTATGGGACTGGGGCGACGGCACTTCGGACATCGGGACGGTGGTGGAGATCGGTGGCTCGGGAACGGTGGTTGGTTCCCATGTTTACCTGGCCCCCGGAACCTACATCGTGACATTGACGGTGACCGATGACGACACCGGTCACAGCTTTGACACCTTCGAGGTGGTGGTGGTCGATGCCCATGGCGCCCTGGACATAATGAACGAGTACATCCAGAGCCTGCCGGACGATGCCTTCGGAAAGAACGCCGACAAGAAGAAGGTCGCCCTGTCCAACATGATAAGCGCCCTTCACGACATGGTGGACGAAGGCGATTTCAACGGGGCGATCCAGGACATGCAGAACAACATGCTCTCGAAGGTGGACGGGTTCATGGGAGGTAACCCGAAGGACGACTGGATAATCGATCCTGATGCACAGGAGGAACTGGCCCAGAAGCTAAATGATATATGTCAATATCTGGCATTGTTCCTGTGACAGGGCTGCTTTCTTCAAGGAGGAGGGGCAACCCCCTTTTTTTATATTTTTAGCCCTTTTTTATTTACAGTTATCGGGATATCCAGAACACTTATTATTTCTCTACGGCCATTGAAAAAAAGGAAATGGACAATGGTCGGTCGTAACTGTTGAAATGGGGTCGTTCTCCCAATAGATGGATGTTGTTAGATGCTATGTGACGCCTCATAAGCGGCCTTCCTGTCGGAGGTCCATTCCCGCCCTAGGCTTCACTCCGTCATACTCAATGTTGGGACCTGGCAAGGGGTTGAGATAGGATATGGGAAATGATACATACCAAGAATGCCCTCCCAGTTCCTTCCAGGCGCCTTGATGGGCATGCACCCGTTCCGGTTTGGAAGCGTAGAGGCGTGGGAACAGATTGTAGGCAGTGAGAAGGATGTTAAGGTGCTGTGACTGCGGTTGGGAAGGGAATGAAGAGGAATTGATCAAGGAGAAGGCCGGCCTCTACTATTATGACCGGGTGCTGATGGACTCGTTGAAAGGTGTGGAAGTGACCCGGGTCAACTTTCTATGTCCTGTGTGCGGGTCGATGATCAAGACCCGCCGTGTGGTCAATGGTACGGTCATGGACAAATGACCTCCGTCCCCTTCTTCCTTCTCGCTTCGTAACGGATCTGGAGTCGATGGAAGGACCGCGACGTCATTGTCACATGAACGTCGTTCGACCGAGGCCGATCTCGTATTCATGAGGTTAGGACCGTTGAGAAGGAAGGCAATGGTGATGTGGAGGAGGATGGCCTGAGGGGGGTCCCCGGACCTTTTTGGAATCCGTTAAGGGACGGTCCATCCCCCTTGTTGAGAAAGGTTTTTGCCAGCTCATCTCTGTTCGACGGGAACGAACTTCCTCCCGAACTCACCCACGTAGTTCGATGATGGTCGGAGCAGCACCGCGTCCTCGTACTGTTCGATGATGTGGGCCACCCATCCAGATATCCTGCTGGAGCAGAAGAAGGGTGTGAAGAACTCCTTCGGCACCCCGAGGGCGTCCATGGCCACTGCGGCGTAGAAGTCGAGGTTGGGGTAGATGCTCTTCCTGTCGTGGACGATCCCCTCGATCTGAAGGCATTTGTTGTACAGGCTCATGGTCCTATCCTTATGACAGAGGTTCTCAACTATGCATCGCAGGTGCTTGGTCCGGGGGTCCTCCACCTTGTAGACCCGATGGCCGAAGCCCATGATCTTCTTGTGATCGTCCAACAGCCCTTGTATGTACTCCTCCACCTCCTCCTCCAGGCCGATGTCGTCGAGCATCTCCATCACCTTCTCGCTGGCCCCTCCGTGCAGAGGCCCTCTCAACGTCCCTATGGCCGTGGTGACGGCCGAATACATGTCGGAGTTGGTACTGGCCGTGACCCGTGCTGCGAAGGTGGAGGCGTTGAACCCGTGGTCCGCGTGAAGTATCATCAGACGTTGCAGGACGTCTGACTCATCTTGGCTGGGCCGGTGCCCCTTGAACATGTATAGGTAGTTCTCCGCAAAGCTGTAATCCTCTTTGGGATAGAGGATCGGCAGTCCCTGACGGGAACGATGGAAGGCGGCCACTATGGTAGGTACCTGGGCTATGAGACGGATAGCCCTCCTGCGGTTGGCCTCATCGGTGAAATCCTTCCCCTCGACATCGAACTCCCCAAGGCGGGAGACCTCGGTCCGAAGGACGTCCATGGGATGGGCGTGCTTGGGCGAGCACTTGATGCACTCCTCGACCTCCCGTGGCAATCTCATCTGCGATATAATTTTGGCACAGAAGGCATCGAGCTCCCTTTTATTGGGCAATATGCCATGGAGCAGCAGATATGCCACCTCCGAGTAGATCACATTCCCCATGAGATCATCGATGTTGTAACCCAGGTAGTATAGGACGCCCATGGGATCCACGTAACTGATCTTGGTCTCGGCGGCGGCGACATCCTTCAGCCCGCGAACGACGTCTCTGGTGGTCTTCATGTTCATCATCCCATCATCCTTATGTTCCATTTCCTGAGCTCCGATCGGAGCAGGGGGAAGGAACGATCGCTTGAAACTACAATCCTTTCTGTCCGACTGATGGTCTTGCTCGGTAAGAGTCCTTTGGGGGCATCAGATCGGAAGTTTCCTCCAGGTAGAGGGTATAGAGGAAAGCGGTCCTTAAACCTTTTTCATCCGTAGGAACGGCTCTGGGATTTGGCCAGTCTCCTATGGTCCATCTCGTGGACATCCACCCGGCCATAGTCAGGTTCGGCCCTCTCCTTGGCAAGAGATCTCGGTTCCACTCGTCTTCTTCTAGGCTCCCCCATCTTCCCAATGCATGGACCATGACAGGATGGATGGTGGAATGCTCATCTCAAAGGCCAGATGAGCCTGGTCATCAATTTCTCACTGGGGGTGTCCTGAGGACTGTTGAGGTACTCCTCCCACATGTATTCCGCTGGTTGATGCCCGTTGGTCATCATCCATTCCATCATCTTGTTGTAGGTCTCCACCAACTTGTCGTAGGGTCCGATGTGCATGGTCACTGCGGCCTTGACCGAAGGGAGCTCCATAGGCCTGACCCTGCCCCTCTGTATGCCCTGTCCAACCACTGGGAAGCCGACCTCCATGTCCGTCTCATCCTCGGACCATGAATGGTACAGAGTGAATGGGGGGCCACAGCATTGCACCTCTTTGTTCAGTATAGGCATCAGCTCATTGAACATGCGCTCCATGGCCTGGGGTATCTCGTTCGATCTCACCTTCTCCCGGATGGCGATGGCCGGTTGCGCCTTGGTGACCACGATCTCGATGTCCGCCATGTTGATCGGAAATCGTAGGTCCGTGGACCTCAAGAAACTTCCGGTGGGGTGATCGAATGTGAGGGGTCGAAAGTAAGAAATGGGATGGATTTGGGAACGCTCTGGGGGCGGCCCTCGATCATATCGTCCCGTATGGGAGTTTCTCGTGGTCGATGTCCCTTTCCTTCTCCTCCGCGGTTGCTTCCTTGTTTGCGATGGACCCCTCGGCCATGGACCGCTTTATCATGCACACGGTGCGTTGCATGGCGATGATATCCCCCAATTGGGATTCGGCTATCCATACCAATGAGAGGAGCTGTTCGAAGTTCTTGCGGTGGGCGCTGCCCTCTATCTCGTGCAACACCGCGGGGTTGTAGAGCGTGTTGCGGTTGACCCGGCTCAACTTCGCTAGCTCGTCCACCAGCCTCTCATATTCGTTCAACATGTCCGAGTACATCTCCTGCAGCACCTTGAGAGCGGCAATCTTCCTATCCTCATCCTTCACGTTCGCGGTCTCAACCTCTTGCTCTTCCATTGCTTCACCTCATCGCGCATCTATCGGCGTTCGTTCCGGCCAACACACTTCGACATCATTAGCTTTTTGTGGAACGGTCGGGGCTTGCGCCCTTCCACGTGTTGAGGATCGCCGATCGCATATGATTTTATCATCCGAGAACCTAGCGCTACACGGTACCATGACCCGCGATTTCAGCCAGCGGTCCCAGATCATCGTGCAGTCCGAGATAAGGAACATGACCCTGGAGTGCAATAGGGTGGGAGGCATCAACCTGGCCCAGGGCGTCTGCGATACCGACACGCCCAGGGAGGTCATCGAGGGGGCCCACAGGGCGGCCTTGGAAGGGATCAATGCCTACACCCGGTACGACGGGCTTCCGGTCCTCAGACAGGCCATAGCCAAGAAGTTCCGGGACCTCAACCGGTTGGAGGTGGACCCGGAGGGCGAGGTGGTGTGCTCGGCGGGGGCCACGGGAGCCTTCTACTGCACCTGCCTGGCCCTACTGGACCCCGGGGACGAGGTGCTGGTCCTGGAACCGTACTACGGGTATCACGTGAACACCATCCTGGCGGTGGGGGCTGTCCCTGTCTTCGTCCGCTTGGAGCCTCCGGACTGGTCCTTGGACGTGGAGGGGATAGCGGCCGTTCTGACGCCCCGCACCAAGGCCATCGTGGTCAATACCCCATCCAACCCATCAGGCAAGGTATTCGACCGGGACGAGCTGAGGGTCCTCGCCGATCTGGCAGTGGACCACGACCTGTTCATCATCAGCGACGAGATCTACGAGTACTTCGTCTATGATGAACGGCGGCATCTCTCACCTCTATCCTTCGACGAGGCCCGGGACAGGGTGGTGGTCATTTCCGGGTACTCCAAGACCTTCAGCATCACCGGCTGGCGCATCGGTTACGCGGTGTGCGACCGACGTTGGGCACGCATGATCGGTTACATGAACGATCTGGTCTACGTCTGCGCCCCCGCCCCTCTACAGGTAGGTGTGGCCAAGGGGATAGAGGGGCTGGGCGAGGACTTCTATCGCCATCTGTGCGCGCAGTACCAGGCCAAAAGGGAGGTGCTTGTGAAGGGTCTGCGGGAAGGGGGCCTCCTCCCTTTCGTGCCGCAAGGCTCGTACTACGTACTGGCGGACGTCAGTGCCGTACCGGGGAGGGATTCCAAGGAGAAGGCGCTCGCAATCCTGAGGCATTGCGGGGTGGCCAGCGTTCCCGGTTCCGCTTTCTACCGGTCGGACGGGCGGGAGCTGGTGCGCTTCTGCTTCGCCAAGCGGGACGAGGTGCTCAAGGAGGCCAGCGCCCGTCTGTCGAAGCTTAGCTGGTGATCATCCTTCCATCTCCTTCTCTGTCTCCATATGGATGTTGAGCGTCAGACCGGGGATCTCGTCGCACAGTGCCTTCTCGATGCGCTCGGTAAGGTCATGCGCCTCGGCCATCGAGCTGTCCGCCCGCAGGCAGATGTGCATCTCGGCGAAAACCTGGCCCCCTACCCTCCTGGTCTTCAGGTCGTGGTACTGCAGCAATTCTTCCTGTCCACGAAGGACCTTATCGATGATGACCTCCGTCTCCGGGCAACGATGGTCCATGAGGTCTCTGGTGGCCTTTTCCAGCAATCCATAGGCCATTCTGACCAGTAGGGCGGCCACCAGCAAGGCCATCAGAGGGTCCAGCACGTACCATCCGGTCAGCTCTGCCAGCAGCAGACCGACCACGATGCTGAGGGAGGAGATGACGTCGGATAGCAGATGCTTGGCATCTCCCTCCAAGGCCATGGAACCGCTGCGGCGGGCACCTCTGGCAAGAGCAAACGATAGAGCACCGTTCAAGCCGGTGGCCACCAGGGATATGGCCAGGGCCAGGGTGAGGTCCGTGAAGGATCGGGGATCGAAGAGACGATCAATGCTGGCCAGGATGACCATCAGGGCGGCCATTACTATGAGCAATCCCTCGATCAGGCAGGAGATGTCCTCCGCCTTCTGATGACCGTATCGGTGGTCCTCGTCCGCCGGGGTCATGGAGATGCGTATGGAAAGGAGCATCAGTAGGGAGGCCACGATGTTCACGATGGATTCCATGGCGTCAGAGAAAAGGGCCACCGACCCGGAGATGAGGTAGGCCATGAGCTTTATGACGAATATGGTGATGCCGCCGAGCACCGCCATGATGGCCAGGTTGAGCTTGTTCACAGGATGGCCAGGAAGGAGGCTTGATAAATCCTTTTCCAAGACGGGAGTGTGATCATTCGATCTCAGTGTTCCATTAGGGCAAGGGCCCTCTCAAAGAGGGCATCGACCTCCTGCTCGCTCAGTTTGGGGTCGTGGGGCACATGGAAGGTCAGGTAGCTGTGGTCCTCGGTGTACACCACCCGGCAGGGTCGGATGTTCACGCTAAGGAGCACCTCTCCGCTGTCCAGTACCAGGTCGACCTGGGTGGCGGCCTTTCCGCCCTTGTTCTTGGTGCGGGAGAGCTTCATTATCGATCTTCGGTTGGCCTGGTAAAGACGACGTAAACGGTCCTCCAGCTCAGCTCGGTTCACACCGTGGAATCAGCTGGAGATATGAAAAGCTTGTTCTTTCCTCGCTCTTCTCTTGATCGGGTGGCCTGATGGCGAGAGAGAGGACGGGTAGGGACGAGGTGCGCCTTTCCAGCATCGTGAACGCCCATCGAAAACCATTTATGAACTATATCCGTATCTTCAATCGATGGCAACGGTCAGCATGAAGGACGTTCTGCTCAAGTCGGTATTGACGTCGGACGCCTATGACATCGGAACGGTCAATGACTTCTATCTCTCGGTGGACGAATGGAAGGTGGATCAGATAGGAGTGACATTGAACATGCAATCGAAGAAGGACCTGGGGATACGCAAGCTCTCCCTGACCGGTACCACCATCTGCATTCCCATTTCCTACGTGAACAAGGTGGGGGACATGGTCACCCTTAACATCCCCTTCGATGAGCTGAAGGGGCTCCCGGAGTGCAAGAATCTTCAGTGAACGGCCTTACCGATCACCTGATCGAACCGTCGAATCCAGGCCCTGTATTTTTCTTTATCCTCTGCTCCAGGGACCGATGGGCATGAGGTCGATCTTAGGCCCTTTAGGCCTGCACATCGATCGAATAGGGTATACCATCCGATCTCGATGGACATGGAAGTGGGGGTCATCATAGTGTTT
>JAFGPG010000071.1 GCA_016926075.1 Methanomassiliicoccales archaeon | reverse complement strand
GATAAGATCTGGATCAGCTCCGGCTTTCGTGTCCAGATCATCAAGATGGGCATCGAGAAGGCCGGTTCGGTGAACGAGCTCGGACGACGTTTGGGATATCGTTCACGGGTGCACCCCGGTTGGGGGGTGGTGCAGATCATGCAGGGCAAGCAGGCCTTCCCAATGCCCCGCTTAAGGATGTTGGCGGATTTCTTGGAGTTGCCACTGGAGGAGATAATGAAGTATGCCACCCAGCCCTCCCGGGTCACCCCGGAGAGTACCCGTAGCGCCTTGGCCATGTACGGGATGAGCGGGTACATTCCGAGATGATGCTGGCCCCCCAGTTCTCTGGAAAAAGTGATTTATAGTATCTTGGTCATAATGATAATGTCGGACAGATGTCCGACCGAAGGGATGGGATGGTATTCAGGCGTAGCGCCGGTGCGGATGATGAGGTCACCAACACTCTCATTGACCATGGGGTCTATCGTCTCTCCGAGGTCTACGAGGACGAGGAGATCAAGAGATACCGGGACCTCAAGGTGCCCTATTCATTCTGGAGCGCGGTCAAGTACTCCTTCATCCTGACCGTGCTCCTCTGGTGGCTTCCCGTATTCGGCCAGATGGTGGCCGGTTTCGTTGGTGGACGTCGTGCAGGGACACCTTGGAAGGGCGTGCTAGCGGCCTTGGTGCCCTTGACCATCATATTCTTTTTCACCCTGCTGGTCGAGGAGGGCGTGCTGCCCACGGTGGTGGCAGGCATCGATTGGAGCCCCTCCGCCCTCCTGGAGAGACTGGGGGAGATCATCCCCCTCCTTTCCCCCTACATCATCTTTGTGCAGATGTACCTGACCGCCTTCATCGATACCATACAGATCGCCGCCGGCGTGCGCATGGACGTCTACATCATCACCGCCGCCTTCGCATACATAGGGGGGATACTCGCTGAGCAGTCCAGACTAGAGATGGGCTACCTGGCCAAACACGGGGGCAACTCCGTGACCGTGGTGGTGGGCAAAGGGGAGAGTATGCCTGCGGAGATGCCTTTGGAGGAGCGGAAGGTCTCCAGGGAAGAGGTCCCATTATCCGCCCGTCAGGTCAGGGCGCGCCCCGGACAGAGGGTGATCCATTTCTCGGACCTTAAGGACCTGGCCTCCGCCACCGACGAGGGCCTCCTCCAGGAATACGAGGAGAGGGGCGAGCAGTGGTACGAGGAAGGGCAGGAGGAACCGGAGGATGCCCCTCGTCACGTGGCGGGGTTGGTCAAGCGCTCTAGCAAGGGCTCTGGGAAGGGCAGGAACATCAAGCCAGGGGACTGGAAGTTCATTTGAGATTCTGGAATACTTATTTATAGCCCTATATTTTGTCGGACTCTGGCGAGAGTAGATGTTCTGTCCTAAATGTAAAAGCATCATGAAGCCGGACAAGGGGATGTTCAAGTGCAGGAACCCGTCCTGCAACTACGAGGTGACCAAGAACGGTGAGCCGGTATGTTTCACCACCAGCGGTAAGGACAAGGAGATGATGGTCATAGAGGGCAACGCCCCCACCCTTCCCCGTACCAGGATCGAATGCCCGAAGTGCGGGCATCAGGAGGCCTTCTGGGTGCTGAGGCAGACCCGCGCCGCGGATGAGCCAGAGACCAAGATCTACCGCTGCGTCGCCTGCGGTCATTCCTGGCGTGAATACTGAATCAGTGTTCAATGCGCAAAAGGTTTAATTAACGCATTAAGTTACTGTGTGGAGGGGGACCCAATGTTTCAGGCCAAGTTAAGATCCGAGACCTTGAAGGGAGTGGTCGAGGTCGTGTCCACGCTCATCGATGAGGCCAAGTTCAAGATCGGAGAGGGCGGCATCGTTCTGAAGGCGGTGGACCCGGCCCATGTGGCGATGATCGACCTGTCCCTGGGCAAGGACGCTTTCGAACAGTACTCCGCCAACGAGACCGACCTGGGACTGGACCTCGACAAGCTCAAGGAGGTCATCCGTCTCTCCAAGGCCGGGGACATCATCGAGATGCGCCAGGACGAGGAGCGCGGTCGGCTGGTGCTCATGGTCGGCAACATCACCCGCCGCATGAACCTGGTGAGCACGGAGGGCATGAGCGATCCCAAGGTCCCCAATCTGACATTGCCAGCCCGCATCACGGTCACTGTGGACGAGCTGCAACGGGGCATCAAGGCCGCCGAGAGCATCTCCGATCATGTGGCGCTCACCGCCAACACCGAGGGTTTCGAGATGCTCTCCGAGGGGGACACCGACTCGGTCAGCCTGAAGCTGCCCAAGGCCTTGCTGGTGGACCTGCAATGCTCGGAGAGCATACGCTCCCTGTTCCCCATGGACTACTTCTCCAACATGATCAAGGCCGTCCCCAGCGGGACCAATGTCACCATCAACCTGGGCAACGACCTGCCGGTCAAGCTGGATTTCGACATTGCCGCCGGAAAGGGCAGTGTCACATACCTGTTGGCCCCCAGGATCGAGAACGATTAGAGGCGCAGCCCCTTCACGATCCTGCTCTCCGACTCCGGCACACGCACCTCCACGGTGATGAGCTCCTGCAGTCCGGAGCGGCAGATCTTGTCCCTTAACAGCTCGTCGATCTGGAAGATGCCGGCGGAGTTGTTCATGGCGATCTCGATGAGTATGGGGCGCTCCTTTCCCTTAAGCACCCTGACCCTGTCGATGGCCAGGGCGCTCACCGAATGGATGTTCACACTTCCGCTGGCAAAGGGTATGCGCGCCCGACCCTTCTCCATGTCCAGGGCGTCCGCCACCCGTACCACGCCGCCCTCTATGGTATAGGGGGAGTACTCCTCATGATGGGAGACCATGGCGTGCTGGATCTCGGCCACCATGAACGTGAGTACGGGCTCCTGGTACATGTCCCTCATCAGCCTGCGCAGTATGGGTGTGGAGAGGACGACGGAGAAACGGTCATGGTCCTCCCTGTGTATGGAGAGCCCGATGTCGTGCAACGCCGAGGCCAGGACCACCACCACCTCCGCGTCCTGAGGTTCGAGGCCGTAGTTCTCGACCACCCCCGGCATGTGACCGGTCTCCAGCAACAGGCGCAGCATTTTCAGGGCGTTCCGGGCCACGATGCGCACATGCGTGGAGCCGTGGTCGCTGAACCCCAGGCGGTCGATAGCGTTGATGTTGGAGGCCTTCCACAGGGCTTTGAGCTCATCGTCGGCGTTGATCCTCTCCAGCACCTTTTTGAGCTTCTCGTTCTCGTGAGCGGGAACATCGAAGACGGCCATGGGGG
>JAFGPG010000070.1 GCA_016926075.1 Methanomassiliicoccales archaeon | reverse complement strand
CGCTTGGCGATGAACAGGGCCAGGGGCACGCCCATGGCGATGTCTATGATCGTGACCACTGCGGCCACCAGGAAGGAGAACGAGAGGCTCTCCAGGAAGGGGCCCCAATCCTGGGCGGTGGGGGTGGCGGCAGCCACATAGGTGAATATGAAGAAGGAGGGGATGATGACGAAAACCACCAGGAAGAACAAGGCCAGCCCGTCCTTGCTCCGGGGTAGCCAACCCCGGGAGAGGAGCCTCTCCGGGCGTGGCCAGATGCGCCCTATGGGCAATCTGACCTTCATGACCACCAGTTTGATCACCACCAGGAGGACCAGGGACAGGACGATGAGCAGTATGCTGACGAAGGCCAGGGGTGCGGCCAGGTCCGGGTTGGAGCCCAGGTCGTGCTTCCAGTCCCCGATCAACGTCGGCCCCGTAGCGAAGCCCAGCGAGTCGGCCATGGTGGCCAGGGCGATCATGGTCCCCCCGGTCTCGCTCAGGCTGCGGGCAAAGCAGAGTATGATGCCGGTGACCAGACCGGCCCGGAACAGCGGAAGGGTGATGGTGCGGGCGGCGGTGAGGGCGCTGGCCCCAAGCGTCCGACCCGCGGTCTCGTAGGTCTGGTCGATCTGCACCAGTATGGCCGAGAGGGATCGCACCATGTAGGGGTAGGAGAAGACCACGTGCAGCAGGATGATGAGCAGATAGGGGGAGCTGACCAGGTTGAGGGCGAAGGAGGGTGCCTCCAAGGCCCCCGGTGTCACCGCGAAGAAGATGGCGCTGGAGAAGCCCAGGGCGGCGGTGGGCACGGCCAGCGGCATATCGATGAGGGTGTCCAGGAACCTCTTGCCGCGGAACTCCTTGCGCACCAGCATCCAGGCCATGGGCAGGCCCACCAGGATATCGATGATCGTGACTATGCCCGCGATCTGGAACGAGGCGCTGATGGCGTTCACGATGGTCTCCATCATGGCCGGGTCGTCGAGGACGAAGACCTCGATGGCGTTCCAATTGGTGAAGGCGTAGCTGAGTATGTAGACGGTGGGCAGGATGACGAAGAAGAGGAAGAAAACGATGATGAACGCGGTCCAGCCATTACGGAACCTCTTGCGACTGACAAGGGCGATCAACGAGTCCGTCCTACCGTTCGCCAGACCTACACCCCAAAACGGTTGGAGAGAAGGATGTGGACATATATACCTACTGGCCGAGCCTTCATCGAACGGGCGTAACGCCGACCAGCACCTCTCTGGTCACCATCGTTCCGTTCCCTACCGCGGCGCCGGGGCCCAGGATGCTGTCCCGTACCTGACAGTCCTCGCCCACGAGGGCCCCGGTCATGAGCACGGACCTCTCCACGACCGATCCTCTCATGATGCGCGAGCCGGGGAGGGCGCAGACGTGAGGGCCGACACGGCAGGAGACCAGGGAGACGCCGTCCAAATGGTTGGGACCGATCACGTCTGCCCCATCGTTCAGGAGAGGTCGATAGAGGTCCATCCCGCCGTCGATGAGCGTTGCCTGCGCCCTGAGATAGCTCTCCGGGGTGCCGCAATCGACCCAGTGACCGGAGAAGCGATGACCGAACAGCCCCTCGTCCAGCACTCTGGGGAACACATCCCTTTCCAGGGAGACCGTCCCCTCCCCGATGTGGTCCAGTAGACGGGGTTCGAAGGCGTATATCCCAGCGTTGACAAGGTGGGACACTGCCTGGCCCGGAGGTGGCTTCTCCTGGAAGCCTGAGATGCGCCCGTCCTTCATCTCCACCACCCCGAAGGCGGAAGGGTCGGCCTCCTTCCACAGCGCCAGGGTGCCGATGCCCTGGCAATGGCGATGGACTTGGAGGAGCTCGACAGGGTCCAAGGAGCTGACGATGTCCCCGTTGAAGCAAAGAAATGTGCCGTCCAGATGCTGGCGCACGTTACGTATGGCCCCTCCAGTTCCCAAGGGGACCTTCTCCTCGACCAATACGACCTGGCGGCCGCAATCGTTCTCGCGGAAGTAGGTCTCCAGGGCCTCCCTCATGTAACTGACAGCCAGTATCACCGTCTCCACCTCCTGGGGGAGACGGTCGATGATATGCATGACGAGGGGCTTGCCCACCAAAGGTAACAAAGGCTTGGGCGTACGGAGGGTCAGTGGCCGAAGCCGTGTGCCCATTCCCCCGGCCAGGATCAGGGCCTTCATGAACCGTGCTCAGAACGGGGAAATGCTGACCACATTGTTACCGCGCAGGATGACCGTGCCAAGGCGCCGGACCTGGTCGGCGTTCCTCTCCTCGGTATCCTCCAGCACCATGTTCATGTACTCGTCGTATCCCGTGAGCTTGCCTTCCAGGACCCGATTGTCCTTGAGCAGGAGGGACACCTTCTTGTTGACGGTTTTCTCCATGAGCGCTAGAGGCATTACCATGTGACCACTTTCGTAGTCATCGTACCCCAGGATATAAACCTTTTTGGAGGCCAGGTACGACGATTACAGCTTGAGGGGCCAGCGACAGTCACCGGTCTCCTCACTGCGCGAATATTCCACGTGGTCCTCCTGCAGGACCAGGTCGTGCACGTTGACCAGGTTCATTCCTCCCCTCCCCAACGACCAGCCGTAGAGGGGCTGGTTGAGGGGTATGCGGTTGATGGCCCATCCGTCCAGGCCGTTCCCTATCATCTCTTTCTCTGCGATTCCATCCACTCCTTGATATCTTCCTTCTTCGTTCCCAGTCCGAACCTCTCGGAGAACTCCCGCGTGGTGCTGAGCAGCAGGGTCTGACCCACGTGCTTGCCGGTGACCAGGCCCATATGCCTAAGCACCTTCACCCTCTCGTAGACCCCCGAGCCCAGCATCTTGACCAGGTCGCTCTGCAGTATCGGTTGGTTATAGGCGATGATGGAGGCGGTCCTCAGCACCTCGGCCGGTATCTCCTTTTCGGCGAATGGCAGGGCGTAGTGATTGTACTCCGTCCGCAGCTGCATGGAGTAGCGTTGTCCGACCTTGACCACCTGGATGGCCGAGCCGCGCTCATCGTACTCCCTCATCAACCGTCCCAGCTCCCGGCGCACCCTGTCAGGGGACGTCCCGCACATGTCCGATATGTCGCTGGCCCGCAGGGGCCGCGAAGCGGCGAACAGTACGGCCTCCACCGCCCTTTCCACCTTACATCACCATCTGCACGTGGGGAGCGCTGTGCTCGGCCTCCGGTCCTTCCACCAACTGTCCGATGTCCCAGGGCAGCTTGATCTCCAGGAACACCTGCCCGTACGGCAGTTCATCCTGCCACAGCGAGATCTTCCCCTCCAGGGCCAGGAAGAGCAGGGAGACGAAGACCCTGATGCAGTCCTCCTTGTCACTCTCGAAGAGGTCCTCCAGGGCGATGGGCCCGGGGCCGCAGCGGGAGATGCGGCCCCATGTCATCCTGACGTCCCTCTCCTGGTCCTCGTTATGGCTCTTGCCGTCGAATCTCTCCTGGGCCTTCAGCAGCCGTTCCCTCACCCTCTGCCGATGCAGGGCCGCCTCCACCTCCTGCTGGGCGGTGTCGAACGCCTCCAGCAGGTCCACGAGACCTACCGGACGGGTGCACCGGTGGCGCACCACCTCGTTCAGCTCCACCTCCTCTGGCACCAGCAGCTCCATCTCCGGCAGGGGTCGCTCCACGAACTGGTCCATGGCCTCCAGGTCCCAATCGGCGTAGAGGACCTCTTCCCTCCTCTGGTTGAGGTCGAGCACCTCCCGGGACTGCATGTGCAGTATGCTCCAGGCCATGTGCATGAGCTTGCCGGCCACGATGAAGTCCACCGCCTCGGCGCGCATCCGCTGGCCGTAGAGCTTGGCGAACTTCATGAGGTCCACGTCCCAGGGGTCCAGGTCGTTGTTGAGCACCAGCTCGAAGACCAACTGGAGGGAGCGGTCCAGCGGTTCCCGGGAGATCAGCTGGTGCTCGTCCTCCGCCGAACGCAGGAGTGTCAGGTAGCGGTCGATCTTCTCCGTTCCCTGCCCCTCGTCGATCAATGCCTTGTGGAACATGAGATGCCCCAGCACGTTGTCCAAGCTCGCCGTCTCTGTCATTGTCCTTCCCTCCCGCCCTTCTCCTCGGGCGGTCCTATCTCCCTCTCCAGTTCGTCGAGGTCGCCGATGTTCGGCTTGAATATGACGTTGGATATGCCACCGGCCGGTTTCGTCACTCCCATGATGTGGTCGGCCTTGCCGAGGGTGACCTTGCGCAGGGATATCTGCACGAACTGGGCGGTGGCACTGCCCTTCTTCACCCTGTTGGCAACCATCTCCGCGTTGACCGCGTCCAGGAACATGTCCACCTCGTCCAGCAGGTAGAAGGGCGAGGGCTGCCATTCCTGCAGGGCGAAAATGAAGGCCAGTGCGGTGAGGCTCTTCTCCCCTCCGCTGAGCGCCTCCAGCCTCAGCACCTTGCCGTTGCGTGGCCGGGCCTTGATGACCAGACCACCCAGGAAGGGGTCCTGAGGGTTCTCCAACAGCAGTTCGGCCTCTCCCCCGTCGGAGAGCTCGGCGTAGACCCGACGGAAATTGGCGTTGACCGCTTCGAAGACCTGGACCAGATTGACCTTCTTGCGCTCGTTGAGCTGGTCCGTGAGCGCGATCAGCTGGTCCCTCTGGTCCTCCAAGCGCTTGGTCTCCCCGCGAAGCTCCAGATGGCGGGCCTTCTTCTCCTCGTAGTCCTCGATGGAGCGCAGGTTCACCGCTCCCATGCCGCTCAGGGCGTTCTCGCAGAGGACGATGTCCGACCTGATGTCGTCCAGGGGGGGCAGTGGATAGCTCACCGTCACGCTGTGCTGTCCGATCTCCTGGCATAGCTCCTTGAGCTTCTCCTCCCCCAGTGACCTCTTGGTGTTCAGTCCGATGAGGAAATCGTTGGAGGTCTCCAGCTTGACCATGACCTTCTCCCGGTCCGCCTGGGCCTGGCCCTTCTCCCTCAACAGCCTCTCCTTCTCATCGCGCAGGGCCGTGAT
>JAFGPG010000069.1 GCA_016926075.1 Methanomassiliicoccales archaeon | reverse complement strand
TGCCTCAATAATAAACAAACCTACTTTTTAACTAAATTAACAATGAATTTCAGGAGGGTTATCGCATCCTCCCTCTTTATATCTTGGTAATTATCCTCAAGAAAGCTGATAAGGAGGGCATGCCTTTCAGGGCTGAGAACGGATCTCGAGATATTCTTGAACAAAGAGATGTTGCGTCTAGGATAATACACGCCCTGTATCGATCTTAGCAGTTCCTGGGCCTCATCGTCGTCAAGTACCTCGGCCTGATTTGCCGATCGGAGAAAGAAACGCATGTTGATCAGGGGTTCGGAAAGTGGTTCCAAGGTATCGGGGTCGAATACCAATGCCACCTCGTCATCGCCCTGGATCTCTCCTCCAGCATACATCTCGAATATGCGACCTACGCCGATCATCCCATACGATCGTAGCTCGGCGGCGCGGAGAGCGCCCATGCTGCCCCCTCCCACCACCGTGACCCCCCTCTTCAACAATGAGAGGATCTCCCGGTGACCCACAGAGCAGTTCTGCAGGAACGCGCCATCGATGATGCCCACCACATCCACGTCCTCCAGCTGTCCAAGGTCACCTCGTTTCACAGGAGGTTGGAAATCGGCGTCCAGTACCCTTACGGCCTCCTCCCTGGAGAGACTGGGGCCCAGGTAGATGACGGGACGGCTCATGCCCCCAGCCTCGGACCTATGCGGTCCATGTCCATGGAGCATATCTCCATGCCCGGGATCACCACCCGTACAACCGGTATGCCCAGCTCCGGCCGGGTGATCTCCACGGCGATGACCCGGTCGAAACCGTGGGAATCGATGTGCCCCAGCACCGTCTCGATGTCCTCTAGGAGGTCCTGGGTGTCGTACTCCGGGAAGTCCGACATGGACACCTTCTCCGATGAGGAGAAGTACATGGAGTTGAGGCGTTTCATGCGGTCGTAGCCGAGGGTGCGGTTCAGGTCCGCCTTAGTTGTATCCTCCCGTGCCCCGTGGATCTGCGTGCAGCGGCTCTGGGCCACCTCGGTGAGGGCCCTTATGGCCGCCACCCTGGCGCTCAGATGGGTCCCCACCCCTAGATTGAGTAGCGCGGGGTCCTTCATTCTCACATCGTCGGCTGCCGCGGCGATGGTGGGTATACCCACGTCACTGGTCAGGTCCTTCAGATGCACCTCCACCCCCTGGCTGCGGAACTTCTCCAGCAGCTCACCGACCACCAGACAGTCCTTCTCCACCACGACGTCCTTCCGGGGACTGCGACGGGCCTCGCTTATCGACCATGCGTCCCTCTCCACCACCTCGCACATGGCGTGCAGGACCGCCTCCTCCAGGTTGTTGCCGGACGCCAATCCGTTGGTGTTGCTGCGGAAGAGCTGCAGGTCGCTCTTGGACTTGTAGGGATGGTAGACCGCCACCGCGGGCACCCATATGTCCTCCCCCTCCATGAGGTCGAAGCCCTTGACCCAGGCGATGGGGTGATAATGCACGTACATGTTCATCATCTGGGGCAGGATGAGGGTACGGGGGTCAACGGCGTTCTCCGAGGACAACATGTTCTCCATGAGGTCATGGCGCAGCCTCTCGTCCCTGGGCTCCGCCGAGTAACGTTCGAACCCTTCCATGATGGCGGAGACCTTGGCCTGTTCCCGGCTGGCCCCTTTGCCGTTGTAGATGGAGATGGCTCCCTCCATGGCCCCCGGCCTTATGCTGGAGAACACAGGTATACCGATGCGGTCTAGGTCGGTGATGTCCGCCACGCGGGTGATGCCCGCATTAGGCAGCAGTGGCTCGACCCTCCTGAGGGTCGTGGACGGGTCGACCGCGCGATGTCCGTCCTTGGTGTAGGTCTTGGGGGCCGGTCGTAGCTCCATTGTGGGGGTAAACCCCCAAGACGGTCATTAATACTTCGGTCCTAGCCCTCTCATTCCTCCTCCTTGACGGTCATGGGGATGGCCAGGTCGAACATGGCATCCTCGTTGATAGGGATGCGTTCGATGAGTATGTCCACCTCCACCCGCTGGACGTTGGGGATGTTGACTATCTTGTCCTGGATGAGGTCGTAGAGGCTGTCCACGCTACTGGAATAGACCTCGCATATGAGGGAATGGTCGCCGAATACCTTGTACACGTACTGGATCCCAGGAAAGCGTCTGAGCTCCTCGATGACCGTGGTGAGCGGACCTCCCACGATCTGCAGGCCGATGAGGGCCCTCATGAGACCGATCTTGGTGGTGTTGGCCTGCATGGTATAGGCATTGACGTAACCATCCTCCTCCAGGCGGGAGATGCGCCTGCTGATGGTGGCCTTGGACACGCCCAGTCGGTCGGCTATGGCGCCGAGGCCTTCCCGGGCGTTCTTGCGCAGCATGCGCAGGATCTCGAGATCGGTGGAGTCCATGATATGACCTGCAAAGAATTTGCAAAATCAGTAATTAGATGTAATATATATGGACTTTTGTTACATGAAAAAAGAAAAAGTAAAAAATTGTTGTAAAAAATTGGAATATTCACGCCTTTTCGGCCTGTGATTGCTCTCTTAGCCTCTGATTGTCCGCAAGGGCCTTTTCCCTGGGCTTTCTGAGGACCTGTATGGACTCCACCACATCTTCCAGCCTGGAGATGGGGATGCCGACCAACATCTCCTCGGGGCCCATGTCCGTGTTGCGTCGGCAACCGTAGCAGCCTATGGACATGGCCGCGACGCCGTTCAGGTAGGGATACACGGTGGAATAGGCGCAGGTCGCCTGGAAGGGCTCCAGTTCCACCACCATCTTGCCGCCGTCGTCGAACTTGGCGGCCACCGGAAGGACCCAGTAAACTTGTTCTGGCATGCCGGTGATCACCACCACGTCCGGTTTGATCTCGGTCTTGCTCAGCGGGGACACGGCCGTGGCAATGATGCTACCGTACTCCAATTGAGGTCGCTCCTCGATCATCCTCCTGGCCGCCTCTTGCGAGCCGAACATGCCAAGATTGTAATGGAACTCCCCTGACCTGACCTTCTCCGGGAGCTCGAGCAGCCCCAAGGCCGAACCTCCCACCACGCAGGCGTGCTTTTCCGCGGGAAGGAGCAGCTTCTCCCCTTTTCTGGCCTTCATTATCGATTGGCAGTGGCGCATGTTCTTTTCCGGGGTGGTGTAACCCTCTGGCATGGGGTCGCCCTTTTTAATGAGGGTGATCGCCACTGGCTCGTACTTGAGGTCCAACATCTTCTGCAATATCTGAGAACATTTGGCATAATCGGTCATATTAAACGCCTTATAGAAAATGTGGTGCCTTATACTAATAAAGTATCCCTAGGAGGGGGTTCGGGGGCCCATCATTGCCCCAAAGAGCACACCCAACGGTCGTAGAAATTGTCCCGGGGATTCTCGAAGACCCGACAGGCCCGTCCCTTGGCCTCCGCCCAGGACCTCATCATCTCCGCCTCCTCCTGGGAGGCCGTGGTGACCAGGATCCTGTCGCCTATGAGCAGTACCTCCTCAAAGATGCCCTTCCAAACATGGGTGTTCACCGGGTTGATGTCCCCGGCCATGAGCATGAGGGCGAAGGGCGCCCTCTCCAGGTATCTGGAAGCTTTAGTACCGTCCAGTTGCGCTGTGCTGAAGGTCTGTAGCCTTCCCGACTTGAGACCGCGACATAGCAGCCCGAGGTCCACGTCGTATCCGAACGCTCTTAGTCCCACCTTGGAGAGCGCTAGACTTCCTACTCCTGAGCCGCAGCAACAGTCGTAGCACAGCTCCCCGGGCTTGAAGTCCCATTCCTTCCATATCAGGTCGGATACCTTCTTGGCCCGGTCCTCGGGCAGGTCCTCCATGGCCGGTTGGCAGTCCTGGAGCATGAGACGGCAGAAATGGTCGCAGATGGCCTCCCTGTACGTTTCGCTCGAGCATTTATAGACCTTGATGTTCAGTTCCGGTAGGGTCTCTATGAGCTCCTCCGAGGGCTCCTTCCAGAGGAAACTGACCATCTTCCAGCCGTTATCGTCCCGGGCCATGGCCAGAGGGGTCTCCTGGTCATCGATCAGCAGGCGCACCTCGGGCGAGCCGTGCAGTAGATGGGCCAATAACGATTCGTTGGTGAGGTCCTCGAAAGAGCTTTCCATAAGACGTATCTCCTCCACTTGGAACAGCTCGCACAGCGCCATGGTAGGTTCGGGAATGAAGCTCCGGATATTAAAAGATGCCAGGGATGATCTCGGTCACAAATCGATAAATACGTTTAACCTTTCATCCGTGCTGATGAACCCGCAGCCCCGAAGGGACTGGGACCTGTGGTCCATAACGGTACTGTCCCTCCTGCTCATCGCCGTCATCTACCTCCTACCGCAAAGTACACTGCGGGTACTGCTCGGTCTGCCCTTCATCCTCTTCTTCCCAGGCTATGCCGCCCTTTCCGTGCTCTTCCCAGAGCGGAAGGACCTGGAGACCATCGAACGGGTGGCCCTTTCTTTCGGACTGAGCATCGCCATCTCGCCGTTGATAGGTTTCGGCCTCAACTACACCCCCTTCGGCATACGGTTGGCCCCCATACTCCTCTCCCTCTCCGCGCTCAACGTGGCACTGAGCATCGGCGGACTGTACCGGCGGGAGCGGGCCGGGGAGCCCTATCTGCCGTTCGACCTTCAGGAGACATGGGGGCGTTACATAGCCCAGTTCAAGGCGGAGAAGGGGCTGGACCGCGCGCTGACGATCATCCTGGTCATCTCCATTCTTTCCTCGGTCATCGCCCTGGCGTACGTGGTGGCCGTTCCTCGTCAGGGAGAGAGCTTCACCGAGTTCTACATATTGGGCCCGGGGGGGATGGCCGAAGGCTACCCGAGGAACCTCACTGTGGCCGAGGAGGCCACGGTCATCATCGGTCTGGCCAATCACGAGCACCGTACCGTGGAGTACACCGTGGAGCTGTGGTTGGTCAACATGAGCTTCGTGGACAACGTCACCCAGGTGCACCGCATGTACTTCTTCGATTCCTTCCTGGTGACATTGGAGCATGTGGACGTGGACCTGGAGGGGGTGTGGCAGGCCCAGTGGGAGGAGCGATATACCTTCAACGTCACCGTGGAGGGCGATTACAAGCTTTGGTTCCTGCTCTACAAGGATGGCGCTCCGGCCCTGCCCTTCTCCCCGACCCACATGCTCGACTTCACCGGCACTTCCGCCGAGGAGCGTATCGTCGGGGCGGTGGAGAACGAGGTGCAGAGCCTCAATCTGAACCTGGCGATCAGGAACTGATCACATGATGGTGAGGTAACGGCGGTCGTACTCGTCCATGAGGGCGTTGCGGTATTCCCTCTCCATCCCCTCCGGCACCTGATTTCCGGCCTTGGCCCGGGCCAGGAGCTCGTCGGCCACCAGCTTCCGTCGGGACAGCTTCAGGCGGCGCACCTCCTCCATGATCCTCTCCAATCCGACGAGATCGACCAATCGACCATCGACCAGGAGCTTCTCGCCTTCGTTCAAGGAGGGTCCCGGTCCGCAGCTGACGCGGTCCAATCTGGGTTCCTCTTCTGCCATGAGCGTATGATGAAATATGAAAAGAGGTGGAAAAAATGGTTTCGGTCTACAGGAAGTAGAAGCGTGTCCTATAGACCGTGCAGACCTGCCCCATCTTCTCCAAGCGGTCCAGTACGCCCGAGTAACGGCGCACCATGACCTTTCCTTCCCCTGGAAGCCTTTCCCGGAGCAGCCTGACCTCCTCCAGCAGACCAGCGGCCTCCTCCACGGAGAAGGACCTATTGCTTTTCACGGACTCCGGGACGCTCGCCACTATGGGGCAGTCGTTACGCCGGGCGATGTCCGGTAGGGCGCTGTTCTCCGGCCCGAAGGTCCCCATGCATCCTCGCCCCTCGTCCCAGGACAGTGGGCACTTGGCGCATGTGGCACCCATCTCCTCGAAGGACAGCATGTCCCAGGCCGTCAAGCAGTCGTCTCTGCTCGCCCTCTCCATCAGCAAGGGCCTCTTCTCCGCGGGGACCTTCTCCAGGGATATCCATCCTGTGTACTGTTTCTGGCTTTCCGCAACCAGAAGCTGCCTGTCGGCCTCGTTCTTGACCTTGTCCAGGTACAGCGTTTCCATCTCAGGGTCCAGACGGTTCCTCTTCAAGAAGGCCTCCCAGTCGTCGCCAAGTACCAGCTTGGCCTGCGATATAGGGACCACCAGGTCGAACTCGGCCACGTCCTCGAAGCCGGCCAGGTCCTTCAGGTTCACCTTCAGTAATGTGGACTTGCCCACCTTGCACAACGCACCATCACTGTCCATCTCGCAGATCGCCATTGAAATGCCCATTTTATCCCTTCCATCGTGGTTACAAATGGGAGCTGTATATATCGCTTGTCCTGCTAAGCCCCTAGGTGTCGGGGGTCGGTCCAAAGATGGACCCGGTATTGCCAAACCTGCGCCCTCTGGGTCGATCACGTCATGCTCTTCGATGACGTTTTTGGAGGGGGCACCCATCTTCGACCGTTCGGAGGCCTCCTATCGCTGGTCATCCACCACGGTGCCCTATCGATCCTGGTGATGGTCTGCTCGCCGTCCATCTCTCCGAGATTCCTTTATTATTCCGGATCGGTTAATGATGCGAGGCTGCGAAAATGATCCCGCGGAACGACGATTGGCCCGTGTGCTCCGGCGATTACGTGCTGGGGAACAGCGGATCACCGGTGGCCGTCCTGATCATCGGGCGGGGCGTGGTGGAGGTGCCTTCCCATCTCTTCAACGTCAAGGGCATATTGAAGACCGAGAACATAGGATTGGAGAAGGTCATAGCGAACATCGTCTCCAATCCCATCATTAGGGTGCTGGTGCTGTGCGGTAGGGAGGAGTTCGGCCATTTTCCAGGGGACGCCATAAGGGCTCTGAAGAGCAACGGGGTTGACGAGCATCACCGGATCATCGGTACCCGTTCGGCCATCCCCTTCCTCTGCGACCTACCGATGGAGGCCGTGGAAAGGTTCCGTGAACAGGTGGAGCTGATCGACCTCCTGGACACCTCTCAGGTGCGGGAGATGACGGAATACGACCCCATGTACGAGTTCGATCAGGGCAGCCGTGAGAGGCTGCTGTCCGTGCTGACCGAGCTTGCCTCTCAACCTCATCCGTCATTCCCCGCGGAACCCCTTGTTGTGAGGGTCAAGGCCATCACCGGGGAGGGGGGCCGTATTGCAAGGGAACTGCACCTGGCCTCGGACGAGTTCATCTCTCCCATGTTGCGTCTGCCCTCCGACGGGCTGAACACGGGTATGGGCCTCGTTTTGGTCTCGGAGGAGTTCGGAACGGTGCTCGAGCCTCTGCAGGGACTGGTCCTGAGCGTCCCCTCTACCCGACTGGCGTTGCATATGAGAACATACCTCATGGGGGTGTGAGATGTTCAAGTTCCAGACCGTCCAACGGGAGCTGCGCATCGGTGGTGTGGGGTTCGGGGGACAACCAGGAAAACGCCGGACGGTGCTGGTGGGATCGCTGTTCTATCCCCGGCACACATTGGTGCGTGACCCTCGCACCGGGGACCTGGACATTGAACGACTGAACGAGAGGTTGGAACGCTACCTGAGGACGGTGGAGAACTGCTGTTGCCCCGCCGCCCTCATGCTCTACGCCGAGAGCGGCGTCGCGGCACGGCTGTACTTGGAGGCGGTATGCGACCGGGTGCCCGGGCCCCTGTTCCTTGACTCCGGAAGCGCCGACGTTCGGCTGGCCTTCCTCGCCCATGCCGAGGAGATGGGACTGCTGGACCGTGTCGTCTACAACACCATCAACGCCGGCCTTTCCCCTCAGGAGATGGAGGCCCTGAGGGAATCCCCTCCCCGTAACGCCGTGGTGCTGGCCTTCAATCCACGGGGCGATGACGTGAAGGGGCGCATCTACCTCCTGGAGGGCGGTGACGAGCTGCTGCCTCAGGGCCTGATCGAGATGGCCGAGGGCCTGGGCGTCAGGAACCTGCTCCTGGACCTGGCGGTGACCTCCCCCCAGCAGAGCGCTGGTTCCGCCCTTCGGGCCATCATGGTGGCCAAGGCCAAGTGGGGCCTGCCCGCCGGGTGCGCCCTGCACAACGCGGTGGAGTGCCTGGACCTAGAAGGTGCGGAGGAACCCAAGGAGGCCCGGAGATACGTGGACACCTCCGCGGTGGCCATAAGCATGATGGCCGGGGCGGACTATGTCATGTACGGTCCTCTGGAGTACGCCAAGAGGGTCATGCCGGTGGCCGCCTTCACCGATCTCATGCTGGAACAGTCGGTGGGGGACATCTAGAGGTCGATGTAGCACCCGGTGCCCATGAGCTCGAATCCGGGGAAGCGGTCCGAGAACATCTTGGTGGCCTCGAAACCGGTGCAGTGCATGGGGGCCACCTTCTCCACCCCTATCTTCTTCAACCCGTCCATGGTCTTGAGCAGGGTGGAGGGAGGGGCGTTGACCAGGTGGAACCCTCCGGCCACCATGTGCAGCTTCCTGTCGCTGCGCCGCCGTATCTGGGAGAGGATGTTGACCACACCGGCATGGCCGCAGCCGGTGAGCACCAGCAGCCCCTTGCGCGTGGAGACGCAGAGGGCCTGCTCCTCGATGATGATGTCCTCTTCCTCCTCCCCGTCCCGATCGACGGTGAAGTGCACCGGCCTTTCGAAACGATTGCCGCGCCTGATCTCCCCGCTGGTCCAGACCCCTGGGACCAGCTCGCGGGGCCGATCGTCATATTCCGGGGGGAACTCCTCGAGCAACGAGAGCAGTTCCTGGGACGGCCCGATGTCCCTCCGTTTGCCTGGGGCATCGAAGAAGCGCTTTCCCTGGAAGGTGAGGGGGTGGGTGTGGCAGGGCACCCCTTCGCGCAGCAGCATGGGCAGGGCCCCCAGATGATCGTAGTGCCCGTGGGTGATGAAGACCAGGTCCAGGTCGTCCGGTCCCAGTCCCAGTAGTTCCAGGTTATGGGAGAAGGCCTTTTCTGAGGACCCTGTGTCCATGAGCACCCTCTTCCCCCCGCTGGTCTCGATGAGAAGGGATATGCCGTGCTCGGAGAGGAAGTTGCCGCTGGCCTTATGTACTATACGTGAACCGTCCCGGGAACCGGTGCGATCGTCGATCACGCAGCTCAGGCGCAATTAAACGTCAGCCCCTTTCTTGACGATGGAGAGGGCGCTGAAATCGAGGACCCCTTCTGGGCATGAGGACTGGCACTTCTTGCAGGCCGTGCCCAGACAGTGCTCGGTGTTGACCCTCACCAGGAACTTCTTGTCCTTCTTATCACCGACGGAGGAGACCATCAGCGCGCATTCAGGGCAGCTTCGAGCGCATTTCTTGCAGCCCGTGCAGCCCTCGAAGGAACCGAGCAGGTACACCCCCACGTCGTCCAAGGTGCGTAGGCCGCGGGCCCCGATGACCGGTATGTCCGAGACCACCAGGCGAATGATCTCCTTGGGACGCTTGATGTCCGGAAGCGGCCTCAGGCCGGAGTCCTTGACCATCTGGTTGTACATCTCCATACTCATCCCCTCCGTCCAATAGGCGATCTCGTTGACATAGATGTCCTCGAAGACCTTGCTCAGGGCGAACATGATATGCTTGCTGGAGATGGCATTGGCCACGTCCTGCATCTTGTCCAGACCGTCATCGTCCACCAGGATGTCGTAGGACATCATGAGGGATGTGTTGCCGGCCTGTACGGTCCTCTCCAGGATGCGCGGTATGAGTCCCACGACCTGCGCCTTTAAGGGATCGACGTATGTGCCTGAGGCCCCGGCCATGTACATGGTCTTGACCTCCTCGTCCTCTACTCCCACCTCCTCGATGAGGGTGCGATGGCCAGCGCGGATGGCCCCGCTGGCCTTGCCCGCCTCCCGGACATCCTCCTCGCAGAAGTATATGCCGTTGGTCAGGTGGATCTTGCGGTCGGGGGTATCCACGTAAGGTAGTTTGATGATCCCCGTCTCCAGCCCCACGGCCATGGCCGCTACGGTGCCGGTGCCGGTGATTCCCCTGGCGATGACCCCGTCCAGTCGCTGCTCCTCCCCGCTCCGTGGATCGACCAGGGCGGACTTGATGGGATGCAGCTTGTCGTTGAGCACCACGTTGTACCATCTTCCGTTCTCGCCCAGATTGATATCGGATATGGCCTGGGGCGCGGCCAGCATGCCGAAGTCGATGGACTGGCCTTCCATGGCCGGTCCCGCCGCGGCGGAGCCACTGTACAGTTCGCCCTTGTAGAAGAGCCCCATCTCCGCATTGGTGCCGTAATCGGTCACTATGCAGGTCTCCTTCTTCTCCATCAGTCCGGTCTTCATGATCATGGCCAGGGCGTCCGCCCCGATCTCGTGGCGAATGGCCGGGGGTATGCGAACGTCAGCGGTGGGCCGTACGGCACTTATGCCCAGCTCCTCGGCCTTGATGGTATGTGCCCTTCTCTCTGGGATCTTGACGTTCAGTCTTTTCAAAATGGACTGGCCGGCGTAGGCCAGGTCCCTGATCTCGATCTTCTCGAACATGGACATCTGGGCCGGGTTACCACATACCGAAACACGCTCGATCCTCTCCGGTTTGGCGCCCAGACTGGTTATCAGCTTGTCCACCGTCTCGATGACAATGCGGTGGCCCACGTCCGCTCCATTCTCTAACCAGAAATGGAGATGGTCCATGATATTGGCCCCCGGCAGGGGGTGCCTCATAGTGATGGCCGTGGCCAGAATCTTCCCCTTTTTATCCAGATCGACCAAATGCCCCCGGTAACCGCTAGTTCCCAAGTCGAGCGCGACTCCCAAAGCCATGGATAACCTCGGGGGACAATATCCTCACTTCATTTATAATGTTGTCCCCGAATCTTCGATGGTTTTCAATGCGCTCCAGTACCTTGAAAGCAGAGCGGTCGCCCACGGTGCTCAGGAGCAATGGAATTATATCATTAACGCCATAGAGGGCGCCGGTGTGATGAAAATGCGGATAGCCCAGGTGACAGGGTTCTTGGGTAGCGGCAAGACCTCCTTCCTCATAGAGGTGGCCAAGGAGATGAGCTCCCGTGGTCTTAAAGTGGCAACCATCGTCAACGACGTGGGGCATATAAACGTGGACCGCAGGTGCATGGAGGTGCATGGGATACATACCCGGGAGATCTCCGGAGGGTGCATATGCTGCGAGGTGCAGGGCACCCTGACCACCACCGTCACCAACATCTTCATGAGCTTCCGGCCGGACGTCATATTGGTGGAGCCCACCGGGGTGGCCATACCATTGGGTCTGAGGCAGGCAGCGGCGGAGACGGTCAAGAGGATGCCCAAGATGTTGGAGCAGTCCCCCATCATCACCTTCGTGGACGCCCTGCGCATCGACAGGCTCATGGACAACGTGCGGCGCCTGGTGGAGACACAGATCGTGGAGGCCGATGTGGTGCTCATCAACAAAGTGGACGCGGTGGACGCCTTGCGACTGCAATGCGTCACCGACATGGTCCGAGGGATCAATCCTCAGGTCCGCATCCTATACGGCTCCTCCCGCACCGGTCAGGGGGTCAAGGAGGTGGCGGACCTGATGGTGCATGAAAAGGTGAGCGGCCAGGACATGACCGAGGCGGAGGACCGCTTCGACAAGGAATATGGGGAGTGATGAGATGGACCAGAAGGAGAGGCAGCTGTTGACGCACCGGGCCACGGACGAGCTGGGCAAGTTCTCCATGTGGTTGCGCCTCTACGTCCGGGACCCGCTGGACCAGGAAGGGTCGGAGAGCATGGTCCTGGACCTGGTCCAGGGCATTACAGAGGAGTGCTTCAGACGGGGGGCGGACATGATCGGGCACATCAAGTCCTTCCTTACGGCCGAAGGGGGGTCGACCATCAGCGTCAGCCTCATCGATCTGGACATTCCCCCGTCCGTGCAGAACCGTTTCGACGGGACGGTGATGGTACGGGGGGAGCTCATCGTGCACGTCATCGTTCACGGTATGTGGGACCCCCAGGTGCGGGAGGCCTCGCTGAGCTTCACCAACGACTTCATGAGGCAGCGGGGCATCGACTACGAGATCATCAACGATTTCTACGAGAAGGAGAAGCGCATCAAGGACTGATCCTGGTAAAGCATAATACTTTCAAGCGGCCTACCCTTCCTCATGACCCCCCGGGAACGTTTCGAAGGGGCGTTAAAAAGTGAGGCGGTCGATCATCCGCCCATCATGTACCAGCATCTGGGAGCGGCCAATAGCATCCTGGGAGCGACCGGCCTGAGCATCCGTCAGGGCATGGAGGACCCCGAGGCCTTTGCCCGCATCGCCATCGCCGCTCAGCGGGTGACCGGCTTCGACAACGTCATGGCCGGTTGGGGGGACCTTTTGGTGGAGGCGCATGCCCATGGTACCAGCTGGAGATGGCCGGAACGGGACTACTATCCCCGCGTGGAGCGCTACGCCATCGCCTCCCTTTCCGAACTGGACCGCGTGCGTCCGGTGGACCCCCTGAAGGACGAGGGATGGTCGGTCCCCCTGCGGGCCGCGGGGCTCATGCAGGAGAGTGTGGGCAAGGAGCTGCCGGTGCTGGGATGCATCACGGGACCCATGATGATGGCAGGGGAGGTGATGGGATACGAATCTCTGCTCATAGCCACATGGACCGATCCGGACCTGGTCCAGGGGCTGATGGACGTCATGGTCCAGTCCTCGGCGGCCTACGGGGAGCGGTTGGCGCAGATGGGCGTAGGGCACGTGTTCATAGAGGACGGGAGCTGCGGGCTGGACACCAATTCTGTTGAGGGTTTGGAACGTTTCGACCTGGGGAACCTCTCCAAGGTTCTGTCCTCCTTCACGTCGCAGGGGTTGGGTTCCATAGTGCACAATTGCTCCTCCGATCCATATCTGGATGGATATCTGGCCATGCGGCCGGTCGCCCTGCACTTCACTCCCCGAAGAGAGGACCGTGCCTCCTCCTATGAAAAGTTCAGGGGACGGACCACGGTCATCGGGGGCATAGACCACATGTTCCTGCTCTTCCAGGGCACGCCGGAGGAGGTGGTCATGGAGGTCGATGCCATGCACGGGGATTGGGGGGAGGGGGCGGGCTTCATGATCGCTCCCGGATGTGAGATGCCCTTCAAGACCCCCTTGGGTAACATCGTCGCCCTCAGGGAGGCTGTACAGGGGTGGAAGGCATAGGACTGGAAAGTCCGGGATGATTGAACACTTGTTAATAATTTTACAATCGTTTCGTAGAAAGACCATCCAGCCAGTGTTCAAGGGTTGAACTTGTTTATATGAGAGTATACGCATCGAAAGACCCGATAGATTAATGTACAGTAAAATGGATATTCCGACAGGTCAGAATCCTACTGGATTATAGGGGGAATAGATTTGGCAAAAATGACTCCAAGGGAAAGAGTGATGGACGCATTGGCTCTGAAGGACCTCGACCGGCCACCGGTCGCTATCTTCACCCAAAGCGCTACGATGGGACAGATGGACAAGATCGGCGTTGCCTGGCCAGAGGCCCACTATGACGCTGACAAGATGGCGAAATTGGGCGCGGCTCAGGCCGAGGTCTTCGGGTTCGAGGCCGTGCGCGCCCCGTTCTGCCTGACCGTCGAGATCGACAGCCTGAAAGTGACCACCGTCGAACAGGGACGCAAGGACAGGACCCCGATGGTCAAGGGACACCCCTTCGCCCTCGAGGACGAGCCGAACCTCATGGCGCCTGATGAATTCCTGAAGAGCGGCCGAGCCGCGATCGTCCAGGAGGCCATAGGGAAACTGAAGGCCAGCCATGGTGCCGAATACCCGGTCATCGCTGGTAACACTGGACCCTTCACCCTGGCTGGTCACTGCGTCAGCACCGAGAACCTCGTGCTGTACATCATGGTGGACCCGGACCTGGTCAAGAAGTGGGTCGCTGCCGCCAACGTCATCTGCAAGGCCTACACCCAGGCCCTGGCTGATGCTGGTGGCGACGTGGTGCAGATGTCCGAACCGTCCGCCAGCACCGATCTGCTGTCCCCGGACATGTTCACCGAGTACGCCGGGAACTACATGGGCGATTCGTTGGCGACCATCAGGGGCGGCATCGGTGTGCTGCACATATGCGGCAACACGACCGACATCCTGAACAACATGATAGCTGTCGGAGTGAAGGCCTTGTCCATCGAGGAGAAGGTCGTTCCGGAGGAGGGCGTGAAGATCGTCAACAAGCGCGCCGCCCTTATCGGTAACATCGGCGTGGTCAACCCATTGCTGCAGGGGACCCCGGCGGATTGTATGGCCCATGCGAAGCGCTGCGCCGCCGCCGGTTTCAATGTGGTCGCTCCGGGATGCGGGCTCTCCGCGTTGATCGAGAACGACAACCTGACTGCACTGGTAAAGGCCATCAAGGGTTGAACGCCCCTTTTCCTTTTTCCTTTCTTTTTTTTATTTTTTCATGATCACTCTCCAGTGACCGGTCATGTCGTCCATGGGCCAGGATCGATGTATGAAGGGCATACTTAACCATGCCACGATCGCTCTTTTCACCCAATTGGCATCCTGCCGCGCGTGAAAGGAATAAGGGTACGAACGATGTTCCATCAATGGGATGCCGGGTCATCTCGCACCAATGATGGAACGGGAATCGCGCACCTGTTCATGAAGGGGATCATGCATTCATATCCACGGTCGACGCTCCGTGCGCTCTCCGAGGTCGGGAGACATCCGTGGATCGATGGAGAACTCGGCCTTTGGTAGGGATTCCGTCCATCTCTTCGGGGTATGGACCAGGGCCCTCATTCGGGAAAGCTTCTCCTCGGCATCCTGATGCTCAAGGCCTGGTCAATGACCTGCACCTGCTCCTCCGTCCACCTTTCATCTACCTTCTTGGTCAATCCCAGTTCGGTGGCCACGATGTGCACGCCGGGCTTCACCCCCGCATGTTCCAGGACCTTCCTGGCGCATTCCACCTGACATCCGTCCAGGGCTATGACAAGGTCCGCGCTCTTGGCGGACATCGTGAGATTGGGAACGTGGCCCCCACACCGGCCAGGCAGGACATGATGGCCCTGCCCTGTTCCATCAATCTGAGCCCCATCTCGTTGTAGGCCTGTCCCAGGTTGGCGGCGCCGGAACAGGGATAGACGATCACCGAACCGCCCTCGCAGGCGCATCTCACCTCGGCCATACCTCTCACCCCTTGATCATGCCGATCAGCTCTTCCACCGAGGGCACCTTGCCCATGAACTTGACCTCTCCGTCGATGGCCAGGGCGGGTGTGACCATGATGCCCTGGTCCATGATGGCCGTCATATCATCCACCTTGACCACCTCGGCATCTACCCCGGCCTTGGCCAGCGCCTCCCTTACGTTCTTCTCCAGCCTCTTGCACTTCACGCATCCGATACCGAAAACCTCGATCCTCATATTATATCACCTCGCGAGTCCAACGCCCTCTCCGTCCTCATTCTGAGCTCCTCCGTCCGAATGTTATATCATCACCCCATCATAGTCCCAAAGATCAATCCGGCCAGGGATGAGGCCGCCACCACTAGAAGGGCATAGACCACGGTCCTCTTCCAGCCCATGATCCTCCAGAGCACTACAAGTGAGGGTGCGCTTACTGTAGGACCGGCCAGCAGGAGGGATAGGGCAGGGCCGGCGGCCATGACCCCCGTGGAATAACCGAAGGTGGTGCCTATAATAGGTACCTCCAGCAATGTAGGCATGTAGAGTATTGTGCCCATGAACGCGGCTACAAGGTTTGCCGGTATGGTGTTCTCCCCCAGGTAAGGCCTGAAGGTCTCCGGGGGCAGAAAGAAGGCCAGCACACCGACGAGGAAGGTCCCGATGAGCAGTATGGGAAAGATCTTCTTGGTCAGGTCCCAGGTCTCCAGCCCCCAGTCAGTCACCTCCTCCCTTTCGAAGTGGTAGATGACCAGGTAGGCTATCAATAAGGTCAGGACATAGATTATGGCCAGCTTGGGGACCCACTCTATCTTGGCGGCGCCTACGACCATGATGAGGACCAGCAGCAGGAAGAAACTGAACATTACCCATCGGGGCTTCCCTTCACCACTTGAAAGCAGTTTGAACTCACCCTGGGGTCGTTCGTTCCGGAACATCCAGCCCATGATCGCGCCCACGATAAGGGACATCCCGATGGCCGCCACCGCCCTGGCCAGACCGATGTCGTATCCCAGCACCTGAGCCGTATAGATGATCGCCAGTATATTGATCCCCGGCCCAGCGAACAGGAAGGTGATGGCCGGCCCCAGTCCGCTGCCCTTCTTGTATATTCCGGCGAACAGTGGTAATATTGTGCAACTGCACACGGCCAGGACGATCCCGGAGACAGAGGCCACGGGATATGATATGAATTTCTTGGTCTGCGGTCCGAAGTATTTGAGGATGGCCTCCTTCTTCACGAAGGCGGCAATGGCCCCGGCGATGAAGAAGGCGGGTATCAGACAAGTCAGGGTGTGTTCTGAGAGGTATTCGATCAGGCCATCTATGCCGCTCTCGAGCCCCCCAAGAAGGATGTCCAGCATCAAGCCACCTACAATTTCGATATTATTTGAAACAGTAAACGGTCATCGAGTGTATAATAACCTTTCCATGATGGATTTAACGATGTTAATGTAGACAATAAATACCATTTGAAATATTCTCGAAATAGCTGAGTTCCATGGTATCCAAGGTCCGAATCGAGATGAGGGTGTGCTCACATGAGACCGTGGTGGAGGCTTCCGACAACGGCGACGGTACCTTCAACATCAGGGTGGAGAGCCCCTGTCCCAACGTGCGGGAGTTCGCCAGGACCCTGGAGGTCCTGACCATGGATGACCTTACGGACAAGTCCCATAGCAGGGTCTTCGATCGCATGCGGGAGGTCAAGATGAGCGCCAACTGCCTGGTGCCCGCGGGCCTGCTCAGCGCGGCCTGGGTGGAGGCCGGGCTCGTCGCCCGGTCTAGGGCCCTGGCCCAGAGGTCCAACGAGGTCCTCTTCCTAGAGTGAGCTGTTCTTCCTGGGCTGGACACGTGGTTCCCCGGTGGCCCGGGCCACCACGTCGATCCAGGCGGTCTGCTCCCCCTCGACCAGGAATCCGCCGTAGTAGGTGTTCTCGTAGGTATCGCTGCGCACGCGTATGTTCTCCGCCCCCGCCTCGTAGGCCCTCCTACGGACCCATTCCTCGGCCTGACGGCGTGCGCTCTCGAGCGCCGAGGAGATGTGCGTGAAGGTCCTGGGAGGACCGAAGGGGGTGAGCACGAAGAAGCGATTGTCCTTGTCCGGGTACACCTGAACGCTGATGGTCTCTGATATCTGACTGCACACCGCCCCTACCGCATTCCCCACGTCGTGGTCCCGGGGGATGATGACCTTGACCTCCATCCTGTCCTCCAGGGGAGGCATGTAGATGTGCGTGGGCGCCCCAATGCCCACCAGAGGCCGGTCAAGCTTGGTCCTAGCGGTGATGCTGCTCCCGTTGTTGCCGTTCACCGTGGCCCGCAGGAGATAGTTGAAGCCGCCGTTCTCCGAGACCTCCCCCACCTCGTCCAGGATGACCTTCCGCATGACCTCCTCACCCACTCTGGTGATCATCTCCTTCTGGAAGGCGTTCATGTAATCCTCTTTGGACATGTGTCCCCAGTTGGCCATGAACTCCACGCCCAGGCGGGCGGCCTCCGTGTCGAAGCGATCGAAGGTGCCCTGTACGTGCATGAAATCGGTGGGGGTGAGCCCGGTCATCTGCAGGAACCCGCGCTCCTTGATCCTGTTCACTATGTTGCGGTAGTTGTAGACCTCCGGTGCGCCCATCCTGATCTCGTTCAGGGTGCACATGGGATTGGCCTTGACGAAGTCGTAGATCTCCTTCTCCCGAGAGGTCAGCTTGCTGGTGTCCCTCTCCACGTGCAGATAGTAGTTCGTCTCGCTGGTGGTCACCATCTTCTCCTTGATGAACGGATGGCTGGAGGCGGCGATGGCCAGGGGGATGACCCTCTCCGGTCCGATCTTGAACATGCCCCTCTGGTCCGAGATGACGTGGGAGTCCCCTCCCAAGCCCACCGTCCATATGTCGATGGCCTTCACCCTGGTGCGCCAATTGCCCACGGAGGCCCCTTCCTTGGATATGCGGGGGAACCCATCGTCGAGATAGGCGATGTCGGTGGATGTGCCCCCTATGTCCACCACTATGCAGTTCTGCTCGTTGCACAGCATCTTGCCGCCCATGAGGCTGGCCGCTGGCCCGGAGAGTATGGTCTCCACCGGTCTCTCCCGGGCCATGTTCAGGTTCATCAAAGTACCGTCGCCCTTGAACACCAGTATAGTGGCGGTGACCCCCCGTTCGGTAAGGGACCTCTCCACCCCCTCCAGGAACTCTGATATGACGGGCAGGAGCCGCGCGTTGAGCACGGCGGTGACGGAACGCTGGGGGACCCCCAGCTCGGAACTGAGCTGATGCCCCAGCACAACGGGTAGGCCGCTCATCTTCTTGATGAGTTCGGCGACATCCCTCTCATGTACCGGATTGTAAACGCTGAAGTGCGCGGAAACGACGAAGGAGTCCACCTCTCCCTTCATCCTCTCGATGGCCTCCATAACAGCCTCGATGTCCAGAGGCTCCTGCTGCTGGGCCCACACCCCGTGCCCTCCCTTGACATAGGCGTCCATGTCCGCTCCGGAGCTGAAGTTGGGCTGGGGGGTCCACCCGATACCGATATGCCCTACCTTTCCCCCTTTGCCGGTAAGTATGGAGTTGGTGGCCAGAGTGGTGGAGAGACCGACGAAGGCGATGTCCTCCAGGTCATAGGTCTTCTGTTCCAGTATGCCGTCGATGGCTCCCATGACCCCGATGGATAGGTCGTGGTAGGTGGTGGGGGACTTGGCCTTGGCCAAGACCGTCAGGTCGCTCATGTCCACCACCGCCGCATCGGTGTAGGTACCACCGGTGTCTATTCCCAGCCCTAATCTCCGCCTCGTCATATTAACAATCCCTAAGGAAAGAGGAATCGATATTTAAGATTAATTTAAGGACCTCAAAGAAGAATGGCTATCGGGATCATGAGCACAAGGAAGATCGCGGCCGATATGGCCACCTTCATGCACCTGGGCGGGATACGGCGCGAACGAACCCAAAGGAGTAGGGCCGTCGTTGAGAGCAGGACCATCTGAACCCCTCCTAGCAGAACATAACGTTCCCTTATTCCCCCGAAATCTGAGATGTTCATATTGGACGCTAGGAGCGTCACCGCCAACCCTTCCAGCCCGATCAAGGTCAGGACTGCGACGGGCAGTGAGGAGAAAGCTCTGTTGCCCAACCTGCCCAGGAGCAGGTTTCCCTGGACAAAAAAAGCGGACAGGCCTAGTAGGGACAGGACCAGCAACTGCGCTCCGGCCAGGAGGAAGGTCCGCTCCCGTATGATGCCCAGGCCATCGATATGGGTCTGGGCCGCCAGACCTATGGCGAAGACCCCTTCGAAGGCCAGCACGGTCATGGCGGTGACGTTCAGGAGGTCCAGGAGCGCCCTGCGGTCGAGAGAAGCGTTGCGAAGCTTCCAGAGCAACGGGGCTGCCAGGCCGAGAACGAATAACTGGGAGCATCCGACCACCACGTATATCTTGGAGATGCTGCCAATGTCCGCGATGACCATCCTCCCGGCCAGGGTGGAAGCGACCAATGCTTCCAATGCCGCCAGCGTTCCCAAGGTCATCACTATGACCCAGGACCATCTATCGCTCAGCAACCTACCTAGTCGGGAGAAGGAAAGTCGGGGCGGTAAGGTCCACATGATGAACAGCAAGAGGCCCAATAGCAAGAGCTGTATCCCTGCCAGGTAGAAGGTGCCTCCCCCTATCCCTCCGAAATCCTCGATGACGGTCCTACCGGCGATGCCCATGGCGGTCAACCCTTCCAATACCAGCAGAACGGCGGCCAGAGAACCGAGCAGGTCCACGGCCCAGTTGGTGGGTGGGGTTTCCCGTAGTCTCCAGTTGCGGAGGGAGAGGAGTCCCAGGGCGCACATCTGCGCTCCGACCAAGGCGATGTACTCCTTGCCCACCGTTCCCCAACCGGCGACCGTGACGTCCCCGGCCAGGAGCACCACGACCAGCCCTTCCATCGTGACCAGGAGCATGGTCAGATAGACCGTGGCCGTCATGACCTTGGGCGGCAGGGAAAGGTGGATACCGAACTTGCAGGACTGGAAAGCCCAACTGATGGAGATGATGACGCCCAGAAGGACCAACTGCACCGCGGCCGTGGTGAATGTTGTCCCCTTGATCCCTCCGAAGCCCGCAATGGTCGCCGAGTCCGCGACGGACAGGGCGAAGAAGCCCTCGAAGGTCAGGACCCAGCCCAATATCAGACCGATGATAATGCGGCTGGATGGTGTCCTCATTCCTCCACTCTCCCCTTTGCTGAGGGTGACCATATTGAATATTAATAGAACTTACGTAGCCGCGCCCGTTCCGTGAACGGTCATGGGCAAGGAGGACTTGGTCCCATCACAGTACGACCCTGATCTGCCTTCTCCGTCACCTTCCCCGTCGCTGTGGTCAGGGTCCTCAGGTACAGGTCGTTGACCATCTCTAGGGCCCTGGTCCCTCTCTCGGAGAGCGCATAGTCGCCCCGGCCGCCCCTCTGAACGATCATCTGCGTCGCGGTCAGTCGCTGCAGATGGTACAGCAGGTTGCCACCGCGCAGGTTGGTGACAGAGGAAAGCTCGGAGAAGGAGCGGGGGGCCTTGACCAGGGATTTCATTATGTTCAGTCGTTGAACATTAGATAGGGGTTCGAGCAGTTCCTTCACCACCTCCGCCTCCGGAAGCGTGTCCAGGCTCTGCCTCACCTCCTCATGGCTTCGGTATAGTCTCAGCGCCTTCATCAGCTCCTGTTGCTGCCTGAAGAGCGTGCCCACCTCGTCAAAGCAGTCGTCACATCGTCCGGGCACCGCCTTGGACCTCATGGCCTCCAGCTCCTCCATGCGCGATAGGATGTTGTCCTCCTCTATACGCGGAAGGTCGAGCAGCTCCAGGTTCCGTTCCAGGAAATCGGCGAACTTATGTCGACAGTCCTTGCGCAGTTCGCATCTTTTTACCATTCCCGCGTCCAGACGGGTGAGCGCCCTATCTCTGGCCTCCTCCCGCAGCAGGAGGAACGTCCGGTCGACGGGATGGGACAGGGGCGGTGAGGTCTGTAAGAGGGCTAGTATGTGTCTCAACCCCATGTCCATCTCCTTCACCCGGTCCTTCAGTTCCAGCAGTTCCTTCTCTACCGATATGCCATTATCGCTCATGGGAACGCTCCTAGTATAGGCATGACCTTCCTGTATAATAGAGTGCACAAAATTTTTATTGTAAATATATTATATTAACAATTGGTGATAAAAAAAATGTGACGGGGCGTATGCCCCTTTTACTTCTTCAGCAGGTCAATGGCCACGCGGACGGCCTCGTTGGCGTCGTAGCCCCAGCCGTCTGCACCGATGGACTTGGCGAAGTCCGGGGAAGTGGCACCGCCACCGACCATGGTCTTGATCTGTCCCTTTAAGCCGCCCTCTTTGAGCATCTTCTCGATCTCCTTCATGCCCGCCAGGGTGGGGGTCATAAGGGTCGAGGTGGCTATGATCTGGGCGCTCTCGGTCTTGGCCTTGTCTACAATGTCCTTCAGGGGCACATCGCGGCCCAGGTCGAACATGGTGTTACCGGCGCCGGTCAGCAGGGCCTTGCAGATGTTCTTGCCGATATCGTGCACATCACCTTCGACCACGCAGATGACGATCTTACCGGCTGCATCGGCCGAGGTCTTGTCCAACTTTGGCAAGGCTAAGTTCAATCCCTGGTACAGGGTCTGCGCCGAAAGAAGAACCTGAGGCAGGAAGTACTCCTTCTTCTCGTACTTGTCGCCCACTATCTTCATGGCCTCACTTAGCCCGTTGAAGATGATTTCTTTTGCGGAGATCCCCGAATCAAGGAGCTTCTGGGTCTCTCCCTTGGCCTCCTTGATTTTCCCCTTAACAACTATTTCGATCAATGCGTCGAAGTTTGCCATTTCAGTTTTCCTCCTAAGATGTTTTCTGTGTCCCAATTTCAATTTAAAGTAATAAACCCTTGGATGGATGGATGAAATATCCATGCCGTTTTGGATGGATGGATAATACATCCATATTGACGTGCCATCTACTATTGTTAATGCTGTTTATCCGCATACGTTTCATTTTTTTATCGAGATAATATATCTCAGTTTTTTCACATACGTGGACCGCTAAGCCGTTGCTGCCATGGACGGCTATCTTCATTTAAATCTCTGTACGCATTTAGCTAGGACTTCATTGCAGCGACCTTACGATCCATACCATAGCACCGCAAAACGCGCCCTTACGCTCCGATCTCCTCGACGTTCTTCAAGATGGGGCGGAGGGAGGTAGGCGGCGATACGCTTGGCGGTACTGTGGAGCTGCACAGAGGGCCTTTGACCTGGGACCTTGTCCGCACAGTGCGGTGATCCCAATGCCCCTAGTCCCTCGGTGAGCTTAGGAAAGAACAAGCGATCACATGGACGTGGAGTCATTCGACTGGACCTGTCCCCGAAATGGCCGAAACGGACCCCGACAGGCGGTCAATAATCATCATCTTCGGTCTGAGAAGCTCCGCATATGGGGCATTTGTCCTGGTGCTTCTTTAGAACGCACCCGCAAACAATGCACTCCGCCATCAAAACCTCGAATGTAAAATAGGCCTCCCAGCGTAATTAAGTTTCGATGAGCGTTCGGCCACGCGATGAAAGGGGTCCCCGGCGATCGCTCGGAGTGTTGCTCTCATCGGTTCTCAAGGGCCTGTAAGGTCAGTTCCAGCCCCCTGCGCATGTCGAATTCCGGATGATATCCCAGATCGGCCCGGGCCCTGCTAATGTCGGCCATCGAATGGCGTACGTCGCCCTGTCGCGGAGGGAGATGGACCGTTCCCCCCTCCACCTCTCGCCCAAAGAGCTCCAGGACGGTCCTGGCCAGCTCGTTCACGGAGACGGCCTCCTGGCGCGCGACGTTGAACACCTCTCCGTTATGATCAACGTCCAGGGCGGCCAGGATGTTGGCCTGCACCACGTCGCCCACGTAGGTGAAGTCCCGGGTCTGCTCCCCGTCCCCGTATATGGTGAGGGGCTGACCCCTACTGGCGGCGTCAATGAAGCGGGGGACCGCTGCGGCGTACTCGGAGGAGGGGTCCTGGCGGGGGCCGTAGACGTTGAAATAACGCAGACAGCAGGTGGGCAGTCCGAAATTGACCCAGAAGTTACGGCAATAGAGCTCCCCGGTGAGCTTGGTGACCGCGTAAGGGGATATGGGCACTGGAGGGTCCCCCTCCCTCTTGATCTCCGTAGGGGCATCCCCATATATGGCCGCGGAGGAGGCGAAGACCAGCTTGCGCACCTTGGCCTCCCGGGCCTCGCAGAGCACCCTCAGGGTGCCGCAGACGTTGACCTGATTGCTTGCGATAGGATCGTCCAGGCTCTTCGGCACTGAGGCGATGGCCGCCTCGTGGAAGACATAGTCTACCCCTTCCATGGTCCTTCGGACCAGTTCAGGGTCCCTGATGCTGCCCTGGACCAGCTCCACCTCCATCCCCTGCAGGTTCTCCCTCCGACCGCTGGAGAGGTCGTCCAGCACGATGACCTCGTTCCTTTCGCACAGGGCCTCCGCCAGATGCGAGCCGATGAAGCCCGCACCACCGGTGATGAGCACGCGGCGCCCTTCCATGTGATCCTCCTTCATCGCCCCTGCATCTTCTAAAGGGGATATGGTACTATCGTCCTCCAGTGCGTGCGAGCAGGCCGCCCTTGGTCCCCAGCCGGATGAGGCCGATGTCGCTGCAACCGAAGACCTCGGCCGGCTCAAGGTCCACGCTGCGAAGGCCGGGGGAGAGCATGTCTTGGGGGGACAGATTGTTGATGTCGTTGCCTGTGACCAGCGGACTGAAGGCTGGAATGATGAGCACCCCCTCCCCGGGCAGGTGAAGGAAGGCGGGCAATTTGATGTGCCCCCCCACTCCGTCCATGAGGCGGACCGAGGGATGCTCATGCCCTTGGACGAGAGGCCTTTCGGAGACGGGGAGGTGGCCGTGCGTCAGGTGATAGCCGTCCACCCTCAGTCCCTCCACCAGTTCCACCCCCATACGGGAGGTGATGTTGGCCAGGTAATTGTCATGGTTGCCCCGTACCACGGTCACCTGGGCCAGGGAGAGCATGTGCTCCAGCATGCCGCGCACCTCCCTCCATTCCTGGTCCAGATTGCGAGAGAACTCGTGCTTCAGGTCTCCTAGCACCACTATGCGCTCGGGTCGGAAGGCCTCGACGGCGGAGGACAGGCGTTGGTGCATGGTGGCCCCTTGCACCCGGGGCAGCTGCAGCCCTTCCAGCTCCAGGCTGGCCTCTATGCCCAGGTGTAGGTCGCCCAGTACCAGGGTGCGGGAGCGGGTCAGGAGGGCGCAGCGGTCGTTGGTGATGCTCAGACCGGGGGCGATCTCGAGCTGTCGCATACGATCCACCAAAGGAGGAGGAAGGATATCAATCCCTCGACATTTTCTGCGCTGGGTGCAAAAGGATATTATACGGATGGTCCGCTGGAAGAACGATGATCAAGCGCACCTTCCTCCTTCTGCCGGGCATCGGTCAGGTCAAGGAGCGGAGGCTGTGGGAGCGCGGTGTGCGATCCTGGGAGGAGTTCTCACAGTGCAAGCGCCTGGAGGGTATATCTCCGGCCCGAAAGCCTGTCCTGGACCGGGAGCTGGATATGGCCATGGATTCCTGGGAGCGAGGTAGGACCGAGTACTTCAGCCGTCTGTTGCCCAGCGGGCAGCACTGGCGCATGTACGAGCGCCTCAGGGAGGACACCGTCTACCTGGACATAGAGACGGATGGGCTGGGGCCATCGGCGGTGGTGACCATGCTCTCCGTACATCGTGCCGGGGAGACGGTCACCCTGACCCGTGGTATGGACCTCACCGCCGAGAACATCGGCAGGGCCATGAATAGAGCCAAATTGCTGGTCACCTTCAATGGCAGCACCTTCGACCTGCCGATGATCGAGAGGGAGTTCCCCTTCTCCGTGCCCAGGGTACCCCATTACGACCTGCGGCACGCCTGTCCCAAGGTGGGACTGAGAGGAGGATTGAAGCATGTGGAGTTCATGTTGGGATACCGCCGCCCTCAGGAGGTGGAATACGTCACCGGAGAGGAGGCGGTGTACCTCTGGCACCTGTGGGAGAGGAAGGGTAACGAGAACGCGTTGCGCCTGCTGAGGCGCTACAATCAGGAGGACGCGCGAAACCTAGAGCCCCTGGCCGGGACGGTATACGCACGTTTGGCTGATCGACTATTGCAGGGGTGCGGGGAATGAGCGAGGACGTCGAGGGCTTTCTGGACCGCGCAAGGCGTTTGGCGGAGGTGGTACGCTCCGCGGGGTCCGTGGCCGTGGTCTCCCATATCGATGCGGACGGCATAGCCTCCGCCGCCATCGCCAAAGGGGCCTTGGAGCTTCTGGAGGTCCCCCATCGCCTGCAGTTCGTGCCTTCCTTGGGAGAGGGGGAGATGCATGCCATTTCCCTTTTCCCGGAGGATATGCTTTGGATATGCGATCTGGGCGCCTCCTGCTGCCAGAGCATGGCCGCCCAGCATTGCATCATCGCCGACCATCATCGTCTTTTCGAGGGAGGACAGGCCCGCCTGGACCAGTTCGGTGGCACCGGACACATGCTCAATCCCCTGCTCTTCGGCATGGACGGCTCCTACCATCTGAGCGGGGCGGGCAACACCTACTTCGTGGCCCGGGAGCTGGACCCCCGAAATCGTCGTCTGGCCTATCTTTCGGTCGTGGGGGCGGTGGGCGACATGCAGGACCGCGGGCACGGAGGGCTCATCGGGCCTCTGCATGAGATGGTCATCGAGGACGCTCGCGCCACCGGGTCGCTCAAGGTGGAGAAGGGGGAGCTGCCCTTCTTCGGTTGGGTGACCAGGTCTGCCGCGGCCATGCTGGCCTTCTCCAACGACCTCAAGGGCATCGGTTATTCGGATACCATCAAGGAGGTGGCGGCCCTGTTCCACGAGGCCAGGGTGCCTTTGAAAAGGTCGGGGGGGTACCAGAAGGGGGAGGGGGGCACGGGCTGGCGCAGTTGGTCGGAACTTGAGCCCTCCGAACGGAGGATCATGATGATCTCCCTGAGGGAACGCTTGGAGAGGTTGGGGCTCGACCATCAGTCCCTGGACCGTATGCTGGGCGATGTGTACCTTTTCCCGGAACATCCACCGGGCTCTCCCACCCGGGAGGCCAAGGAGTTCGCTACCCTGCTCAACGCCTCAGGGCGTTACATCCTGACCCCCCAGGGGGAGGGGGACGAGGAGCGTGGGGATCTCATCGTCAAGGTCTGCCTCAATCCCAGGATCTATTCCGAAACGGCCCTCCAGAACGTGGAGAATCACAAAGGGAACATACGCGAGGGGGTACGGAAGGTGCACCGGGTGGAGCAGAAGGTCCACATCCAATATCTCATGCCCAAGCCCAAGAGCGGTTATTGCCTGAAGGTCAACGATACCATATTGGGCATCATCACCAGCATGGTCCTTGACCAGCGAGGGGGGGATGCCCTTCAGGGCCTGGACCCGGACAAGCCCCTGGTGGCCATGGCGGAGAAGATGGGCTCCTCGGAGATGGGCAAGGACCCCATGGTCAAGGTCTCCACCCGTATGAACAGGGAGCTCGTCAACCGGGGCATCAACCTTGGAAAGGCCATCGGTCAGGCCTCCATCCAGGTCGGTGGGGGCGGAGGGGGGCACGACGTGGCTGCCGGCGCCAATATCCCCAAGAAGAAGATCAGGAAGTTCCTGGAGGCCTTGGACGAGGAGATAGGACAGCAGCTCTCCCGATTCAGCCCATCAAGGTGACCAGTATGGCCTTCTGCGCATGCAGACGGTTCTCCGCCTGGTCCAGCACCACGCTGCGCTCGCTGTCGATGACCTCGTCGGTGATCTCCATGCCCCGGTGGGCCGGTAGGCAGTGCATGACTATGGCCCGGGGATTGGCCACCGAGAGCAGCTTGGCGTTGACCTGATAGGGGTTGAACACCTTCTGCCTCATCCTGGACTCCTCCTCCTGACCCATGGAGACCCATACGTCGGTGTAGACGACGTCCGCCCCCTGCGCGGCTTGATGCGGGCTCTCCATGAGCTCCAGTTTCGAACCCCTCTTCCAGGCGATCTCCTTGGCCTTGGCCACCACCCCGGGGTCCGGCTCGTAGCCCTTCGGACAGCCGCAGGAGATGTCCATGCCCACCATGGAGCAGCCCAGCATGAGGGAGTTGCACACGTTGTTGCCGTCCCCCACATAGGCCATCTTGATGCCGCTAAGCCGTCCGAAGCGCTCCTTGACCGTGAGGAGGTCGGCCATAATCTGGCAGGGATGCTCGAAGTTGTCCAGCCCGTTGATGATGGGCACCGTTGCGTACTTGGCGAGCTCCAACACCATGCTGTGCTCGTAAGCTCGGTACATTATGCCGCTCACGTAGCGGGAGAGCACCCGAGCGGTATCGGCCACCGTCTCCCCCCGTCCCATCTGGAGGTCCTTGCTGTTCAGGGTCACCGCGAACCCGCCCAGCTCGATCATGCCCACCTCGAAGGACACGCGGGTGCGGGTGGAGGACTTCTCGAAGATCATGGCCAAGGTCTTGCCCTTCAGCGGTTGGTGGTCCTTGTTCCGCTCCTTCTTCATGCGATCCGCCAAGTCCAAAATGTCCAGTATATCGTCCTGGACGTCCAGCATCGTGATGAGGTCTCGTTTCATCCCAAGCACCGTCGCGTCATGTCCCTGGCGTGGATACCGATACCGCCAGGGTGTCGTAGGAAAGCCCACCCTCTAATAAATGGGATGACAGGAGGGTGACAAAAACGGGATGGTTTGTCCCCGTTCGGTCTTAGTGGGCGCTACCCCGATCAGGGGAGCAGGCCATAGCCGAGGGGCACGAAGGAGAAGAGGAAGAAGTTGAGCAGGCCATGCATCAGCGCCACCAGGGCCAGGCTCCCGGTCCTCTCGTAGCTCCATGCCAAGGACAGACCGATGAAGAAGACGAAGACCATGTAGCCCAGGTCCTGGTACCCGGAGTGCATGACCGCGAAGAGCAGGCTGGAGAGCAGTATGGCCGCCGTCGTCCCGTGGATCGGCCGCACCGCACCCTGCAGCAGCGCCCTGAAGACCAGTTCCTCCCCGAAGCCCACGAAGGCCACCATGACCAGCAGGAGCAGCAGCAGGTCCGGCAGGGCTACGGCGGTCACCAGGGCCTCATTGCCCAGCACGAGGTACTCCAGGTTGGCCACCAGGAAGCCGAAGAGGATGGCGTAGAGCACGTACTCCCAGGACCAGCGCACCTTCTCCCGGAGCCCTTGTCCGTTGATGAAGCCCAGCAGGTTGCGCCAGTGCAGGCGGTCGGCCTCCACCACCGTCTGTCTCCAGACGATGTAGCCGGCCAGGATGATGGGGCCGTAGATGAAGGGTAACCAGTAGAGGGTCCAGGTGAAGAACACGGGCATGCCGATGTTGAGCACCCGGAGCAGGGAGACCAGGGCCAGGGACTGGTAGAGGAGCGTTCGCCCCTCCACCCATATGGGAAGAAGGATGCACAGAAGGATGTTCAGGGCATGCAGGCCCAGGCTGCCTTCGGTCTGGGAGTCGAATAGCATGGCCTCCGCTAGGACGATAAGGGCGACGGGCAGAAGCAGTCCGGCCTTTTCCCGCATCCTTGCGGAGATGCGCTGGACATTTATTTATTATCGTTCGACGAGAAGAGAAAAGAAAAAAGGTCCGTGAAGGGAACGCTTGGTCTAGGTCCTCATGAAGAATATGTTCCCGTTGACGATCACGTAGTTGTTGCTCATCGCCTTCTTCCTCACCTTCATCACCTCTTTAACGAGTTATAATCGTTCCAATCTCATTTTAGTGAATTTAGAAATAGTATTTGAACATTATCTTCATACTATAACGTTAAAATCAAATTTTAGTGGTAAAAATGACCAATATCGGAGTCGAACAGATTAAGTTGCTGTCGGACCCCAACCGTCTGGCCATGCTCTCACTCCTCTCCATGCGCGAGATGACCACCACCGCGGTGTCCGATCTGCTGGGGCTTAGCATTCAGAATGCACAGTACCATCTGAAGAAGTTGCTGGAGGCCGGGCTGATCGCGCCCACCCGCACTGAGCTGGTGGGCAACCTGGTGGAGAAGTACTACCGCTCGGCCTTCGAACCGGGCATCATGGGGGACGCCGCGGGGGTCAGCACCGTGGACATGGCCGAACGGCTGGACATCGTCTTCGCCGCCCTGGGGGCCATCAAGGGCATCCTGAACCGGGGGATCAAGCTCATGGACCAGAAAAGGGACTACTTCATCAATGTGTCCGAACGGCCCAGCTATCCCTTCGGTGCCAATTACGTCATCCTGCCGGTCAACGAATCCACGTCCCAGGAAGCAGAGCGGCTCATCACCGACCTGGACGATCGTCTCAAGGACCTGTCGGACAGACATACCGAGGAGGGGAGGCCCAAGTTCGCCATCCTCTATTCCATCTTCCCATACGAGTGAGGAGGGGAATGTTTATTAGTCCGGAAGCGTTGCAGAAATCCCATCATGGCCGGGATGGGGTAGCCTGGTTATCCTGTGGGACTGTGGATCCCTAGACCCGCGTTCAAATCGCGGTCTCGGCCCCTCATTTTTCAACAACATGCTCCAGCTCCCGTTCCAATATGGCCCTCTGTCTCTCGGTGAGGGTGCGGGGGTCCACGGCCACCGTCAACATGTTCCCTTGGACTATTATGTTGTCCCTCAGTTGACCGATGAACCGTAGCACCTTGTTGAGCTCGTTGTTCACCATCAGGTATTCCAACCCCTCGACGGCCACCAAGGAAGGCCCTCCCTTGACGAATTCCAAGGTCATGTGGTACAGCATCTGCAGGTTGCCGGGGTCCACCCGCCCCGGACCGGGGCTCTCGGCCAGCCATATCATGGGAGTATGGGACAGGCGGTACCTCGCCCTCAGCTGGTCGGGGTGGGTACGGCAGATGATGAGGGCGGAGAGGCCCTGTCCCACCTCGCGCTGCACGCAACGGAACATGAGGTCCGGGTCTTGGCCTTCGAAGAGGTAGGCCCTCCCCTGTTGCAGAGCCGGCAGGTTCCCTTCCGGTAACGCCGCACGTTCAGACACCCGGGGAGGGATGGAGAGCCCGTACCTGAGGATGCCGTAGCCGACCAGGGAGACCGCGACCAGCTCGCCCAGGCCGTAGATGCGCGGGACGGGGAGGCCCAGATGGCCTAGGACAATCATGGACAGCAGGAGGAGCATGGGGAAGGCCAAGGCCAGGGAGAGCAGGGCCGTGCGAGCCCTTCCCTCTCTATCGTCCATAACCGCGACCTTTCGCCTCACCCCAACGACGATGAGCATGACGTATAGCAGCATGGCCGAGGCGGTCAGGGGAAGGTTAGACGCCGAGAACCAACCGTACCGGTCCTGTTGCACGGCACCCGCGGTCGCGGAGAGCAGCAGGGCGACCCCTAGCACCAGGAGGACGTAGGAGCGTCCCCCTCTTCCCAGATGGGCGGAGCTGGGCTCGAGGGGCAGCAGGCGGCTGAGACGGTAGCCCAGGCCCATCTCCAGGCCCAGCAGGAGCCAGAGGACCCTGTCCAATAGGGAGGCGTACTGCAACGATATGGAACTGGCCATCAGTAGCCCTAGCACGCTCAGCCCGCTGGCCAGGACCGCGAATCCCAGAAAGGGCCTGGCCGCCAGGGAGCCCCGACCCCTGCTCAGGACGTAGAGGCCCAGCAACAGCTCGGTGACAGCGATGGCCAGGAACAAAGGGGCGTACGGGCTGAGCTCGAGCATGACGGCCATGGTGGAAGGTCTACCCACGAGTATTAAGGATGAGGTCCCATTATCACCCTTGGGAACGGACCGGAGGTTTCCTATATATCAGGGAAGCTGCATCGGTCGCCGTGGGACGTGATGGACATGAGCTGGAAAGGGACATTGGAGAAGGTTGACGACTACCGATGGAGGATACCCCGCTCCTACAAGGAGTGCATGAACACGGACGCCATCATCTTCGCCGACCAGAGGATGATCGGGACCATCGTCTCCGACAACTCACCGGAGCAGGCGGCCAATGTGGCCTGCCTTCCCGGTCTGGTGGGCAATTCCCTGGCCATGCCCGATATACACTGGGGCTACGGTTTTCCCATAGGCGGTGTGGCAGCCATGGACGCCGAGGAGGGGGTCATATCCCCGGGGGGCATCGGCTTCGACATCAACTGCGGGGTCCGCCTTCTCACCACCAACCTACGGGAGGAGGAGGTGTCCCCGCGGATAAGGGAGCTCATCGATCTCCTCTTCCGTAACGTGCCCGCGGGGGTGGGCTCCAAGGGGGTGGTGGACCTGGCCAGTGGCCATATCGATCGTATCCTGGAGGAGGGCGCGGAGTGGGCGGTGGCCGAGGGCTACGGCTGGGCGGAGGACCTGGTGCGCACAGAGGAGGAGGGGCGCATGGACGTCGCCGACCCCTCCAAGGTCTCGCAGAAGGCCAAGCAGCGTGGGGTGCCCCAGGTGGGCTCCCTGGGTTCCGGCAACCACTTCCTGGAGGTGGACCGGGTGGAGAGCATCTTCGACCAGGAGGCGGCCAAGACCTTCGGGCTGGTGGAGGAGGGGCAGGTCACCGTCTCCATACACTGCGGATCGCGCGGTTGCGGGCATCAGATAGCCACGGACTACCTGCGGGTCATGGAACGTTCGGTGAGGGAAAGGTCGCTGCGCCTCCCGGACCGGCAACTTGCCTGCGCCCCGGTGCGCTCCCAGGAGGGCCGGGACTACTTTGCGGCCATGGCCTGCGGCGCCAACTACGCCTGGGCCAACCGGCAGATGATCATGCATATGGTGCGTCAGTCCTTCGAGAGGGTCTTCTCCCGCCGAGCGGAGGACATGGGCATGGACCTGGTATATGACGTGGCGCACAACATCGCCAAGGTGGAGGAACATACGGTCGAGGGGAGGCGCCGTAAGGTGTACGTGCATCGCAAAGGGGCCACCAGGGCCTTCCCCAAGGACCATCCGGATGTCCCTGCCATCTACCGTTCCGTAGGACAGCCGGTGCTCATCCCGGGGAACATGAGTCACGGCTCGTACGTCCTGGTGGGCACGGAGGGCGCGTTGGCGGAATCCTTCGGCTCCACCTGCCACGGCGCCGGCCGGGTCATGTCCCGCGAGGCGGCCATACGCTCCTATTCGGTGAAACAGGTCACCCAGGAGCTGGAGGGGAAGGGCATCTACCTCAAGGGCAGCACCAGGGACGGCATACAGGAGGAGGCCCCGGGGGCCTACAAGGCCATCGACGACGTGATCAGGGTGGTGGTGGGCGCCGGGCTCTCCCGTCCCGTGGCCAGGTTGACCCCCCTGGGCGTGATGAAGGGCTAAAGGTCGGCCAAGGTGTGCACCGCGGCCCTCTCCACCCTCTCCACGTGCCGGGCCGGACATGACACCATTACCGCCCAGTCGTGCACCCCTCGGGACTGCAATGCCCTACTGATCGGGCTCAGGCGGGTCAGAGGACGCACCTTGCCCTCGTTGAGTATGGGCACCTCGGTCTTTCCCAGCTGGGCCTCGCCTGTGATGAGCTCCCGGTGAGGCACGTCCAGGATGACCTCGGAGACGTCCACACCCGCCCGGTCGGCGATCATCTCCTCTACGGCCTTGCGTCGGCGGTAGTCGGTGAGGCGGACCAGGGCCTCCACCTCCTGATCGGTGAGGTCAGGGATGTACTTGGAATGTGCGCGCTTGTAGAGCTGCCGGTACTTCAGCATGGTCATCAGACGCTGGGTCCTTCCACCCTGCCGCAGCAGCCTCTCCCCCAGGGAGGCGTCGTTCTCCTGCTGAAGCTGCTCGGCCACGCTGTCATCGGCCAGCTCCAAGGCCTTGCACAGCATCATCTCCGCGATACGCACCGTCTTGTGGAAGTACACCGAGGTGTACATGAGGGCCCGGGCCACCATGAGCCCCTCCGCTGCCACCATGCCCCCCTTCCTGACCACCACGTCCCCGTGGTGCAGCTCTATGGTCTGCATGATGCGGTCCATGTCGATGGTCCCGTGGGCCACGCCGGTGTAGTACGCGTCCCGCAGCAGATAGTCCATCTGGTCGGCGTCCACCGGGCCGTGAAGCATCTGGTGCAGGTACTCCTGGCCATTGAAGTGCGCCTGGCCGTGGTCGGTGAGCAGGCTCTGTCCCCGGTGACCAACATGCCCGGGGGAGACGATGATGTCGCAGACCCTTCGGGAGGGGATCCCCGCCTCTTCCAGCATGGCGTCGATGGAGGGCATCCCTCCAAGATGTTCCGCCTCCTCCTCACGGTAGACCTTCCTCTCACCGTTGATCAGGGAGGTCCCCAAGCTCATATGGTCCATGGAGAAGCGGTTCTCCAGCACCTCTTCCAGAGTATGGGAGAAGGGGGCGTGGCCCAGGTCGTGAAGCAGGGCCGCGGCCAGGGCCAGCCGTCGCTCCTCCTCCTCCAGCCCCAGGGCCTGGCACATGAGGTCGGCCACATGGTACGTGCCCAGGGAATGCTCGAAACGGGTGTGGTTGGCGCCTGGGAAGACCAGATGGGCCAGGCCTAACTGCTTGATCCCGTGCAGCCTCTGCATCTCCGGACGATGCAGCAGCTTGAGGAATATCCCTTGCACCCTCACCGAACCGTGCACGCTGTCGTGTATGGTCTTCTGCTCGGGTGCGGACATGTTAAAAAGGGTGAGTTGGCCCCGCCGGGGGGCGCGGCATCATTGGTAACCGCCCTTGATCTTCTTCCGGTCGATGCGAATGCCGTTGGGGGCCACCACGATGAAGTTGTTGCCGATGGCCGCCACGTCGCCGTTGGTGTCGCGGGCCACTGACTTAAGCTCATTGGTGATGCGCTTGAGGGTGTTCTGGTCGTTGGCTATGGGGGAGAAGTCGATCATCAGGATGTTGCCCTGGTACACCGGCTGGGTGATAGGGCCCACGTCCTCGTATCGATAGATCTCGGCAATCTTGATCCCTGCGGCGGAGATGCTGCTCTCCTCCTGGAAGTACAGTGCGCCAAGGTCGATGTACTGGTCGGTCTCCACGCTCTTGACATCCTCCTTACCCTTTCCCAGCGGTTTCTTGAGAATTGGCATTGCATCCCTCGGATGGCAGAGTAATGGCCTGTTATCGTTATTAAGGTATCGCCACCCAGCTTGCTTTTTACAACCCGCCTATCGCTCATCGTACTTCCAGATGCGGTCCCCCACGTACTGCAGGTTCTTGATGGCCTTCCCCGGGGCCTTGGCGGCCATGGCCTCGGCGGGGACCAGTGCCCTGCCTATGGCCAGGGGGCGCCTGTGGGTCACGTCCCTGATCCACACCATGTCCCCCTCCCTGACCTCGGGGTCCACCTCCACGATGCCCGGGCACATGACGTCCGCCCCGTTGGTGACATAGGGCACCGCCCCCATGTCCACGGTGACGTAGCGCTTGGTGGCCTGGTGCCGGAGCAGCCCGCGCACGGTGAGGAAGGGCTTCCCCTCCAGGATGATGCCCTCGATGACGTTGTTCACGAAGATCAGTTCGCAGTCCGGACCCTCGGCGATGTCCACCACGTCCTTGGGGGAGAGGATCTCTACTCCGGTGGAGGCCTCGAGGGTCTCAGTTAAGGCTCTTAGCTCCTTCTCGCGAAGCCGTTTGCGCTTCCTCACCCTGATCTCGCTCACGACAAGGATAAGGACCGTGGGAGCGCTTAATTCTACCCCCTGACTCCTTCCAGCATACGGATAAATTCTTAAGCGAGAAATTAAATAGGCCCCCCCATGAAGATGCCCCTGGTGGTCACGCGCATCGCCATAGTGGCCATTAAACTGCTTGTGGCGTTGATCGTTGTCCTGAGCATCCTGCCTCTCATCATGGGTAACCTCCATTTGGGATTGGGGTCGGAAGAGGATATCGAGTGGGCCTATGAGGACGGCTCGCTGCGCCTGACCGCCCCCTTCACCGTGGACAACAGGGGCTTCTTCGACATCAACGGGGTGACCGTCGATATCGAGATGCGCGACCAGGGGGGCGGGACGCTGATCGAGAGCTACGGCGGGCCCATGAGCGCCCCCGCGGGGCGGGAGACCGAACTTCAGGTGGATATAGAGCTTGACCTGGACGACCTCCCCTTGGAGACGCTGAGGGAGATGGTCTTCGAGGGGACATCCATGGACCTCAGCATCTCCATCTCCGCACGATATACCATGGACCTCATCAGGTTCGGCGCGGACATCGTCTCCGACATGGAATGGGAGGCCATGCTCGTCGACCTGGACCTGTGGACCGAGGAGGCCGCCCCCTACTATGACGGGGCGCAATGCTCCATGCGCATCCCCTACTCCTTCTTCTCCCGAGGGTGGGTGCAGGGAGAGCCTGTGCTGGTGACCGTCACCTTCTCCGATTCCTACGGCTATCAGGGGGAGTTCCAGGAGCTGGTGGGGGCCAACGACTTCGTAAATAGGGAGGCGTACGTGCCCATCCCGCAGGAGACCTACGACCGGTTGACGATGACGGGGGAGGAGCTGAACGCCACCCTTTCCCTCACCTTCCTGGACTGCACCGACACGGTGCAGGAGAACTGGTGGTGGTCCCCGTGGTGAACGCGGGGGAGTTCGACTGGAGGTACGCCGATGTGCGCAAGGGCGTGTTTTCGGCGGTCCTGCATCTCCTGAAGTACCTGGTGCTGCCCCTGGCCCTGGTCCTACTGGTCCTGACGGCATTGGACCGGGGGGAGGGGGCGCAGCAACTGCGGGACCTGGTGGCCGAGATGCAGTTCCTGGTGCTGGCCTTCGGTCTGACGCTGACCGTCCTGGGCTTCTTCAAGGGCGTCTATCCCAAGGGCAGCTACTCCCGTCTGACCATGGGGACTGCCATCGCGGTCATCACCATCCTCTACATCTTCAGCCTGCTGCTGGGCGGAAGGCTGCAGACGGCCATTTCCCGGGAGGCCTTCGAGGTGGACCTGGAGCTTCTCTTCGTCCTCTACTTCGTCCTGGCCATATTCACCGTGTTCCTGCAGCTGGGCGAGTTCGTGGACCATCGCCGGCCCTGGCTGGAGGCCGGCCAGAAGCTGGTCCCCAGGGAGAGGGAGGACCCCCGGGGGCATCGCTGGTATCATGACTTCCGGGCACGATACGGTAGCTTGTACAAGGGCCTCAAGCTGTCCCGCGGTGCCCTGCTCGGTTACGTCGTCATTCCCATGGCCATGATCATCGTGGTGAGAGCCATCTTGGAGGACTTCGAGGCGGAGGCGATGGGGGAGATGCTGTCCAGGCTGGACACAGTGGCCATGTTCCTCCTTCTACTTGGATTGCCCATCACCGCCCTCTCCTTCTTCAAGGGATTCTACCCCAAGGGTTCCTTCTCCCGCCTCCTGCCCGCCCTGGCCATCGTGCTGCTCAGTATATACTGGATATGGATGTTGGGAATGGAGGGGCGGTTCGTGTTGGAGGCCGAGGAGGGCTTCGGCCTCTCGCTGGACTACTCGGCCCTGCTCCTGATCCTTATTTTCGGCATCGCACTGTGGGGCGTGTACTACGTCCTGGAGCTGCTCCTCCACCGCAGGGAATGGAGGGAGGGGGGGTTCCCGAAGGAGCTGCCTGGGAAGAGGGTCAAGTTCTCGAGGGGAACGGAAGCGGCCCCGGCTGGCACGCCAGCAGCCCCCGAACCTTCTGGAACAGGGCCCGAGGGAACGAGCCCAAAGGGAACTGGAGCGGAGGTCAGGGAGGCCTCCGAGGAGCCCGAAGGATCTGGAGCGGCCCCAGCGGAAGGGGGCTTTCCCTCCGAGCCGGATAAGGAGAGGGGGAGATAGGGCATCGGGGCGGGAGAAGGGATGAGTGGGTCGGGGAACGGTCAGGCCGGGGGCGGACGCAGCTTAACTTAAATATCCCACGGACATTGGATGCCGGATGGTGCTCTGATGAGGGTCTCGATCATCGGTACCGGATATGTGGGGCTGGTCTCCGGCGTCTGCTTCGCCGAGCTAGGCCACGAAGTGATCTGCGTGGACACCGTGCGGGAGAAGGTGGAGAGCGTCAATGACGGCGACCCGCCCATATACGAGGAGGGGCTGGAGGGGATGCTCCGCCGCCACCTCTCCGAGGGGCGGTTCCGGGCCACCACCGAATACGACGATGTGCTGGGCACGGACATCACCTTCATATGCGTTGGCACACCCTCCCGGGCGGACGGCTCCCTGGACCTGAGGTACGTGCTGAAGGCCTCCCAGGACCTTGGCCAGGTGCTCCGGGGGAAGCAGGGGAGGCATGTGGTGGTGGTCAAGAGCACCGTGCCCCCCAACACCACCCGGGACCTGGTGGCCCCCGCTCTGCAGAAGGCCTCGGGCAAGACACCGGGGGAGGACCTGGGTGTGGCCATGAACCCCGAGTTCCTCAGAGAGGGAGTGGCGGTGGACGATTTCCTGAGCCCCGATCGAGTGGTCATCGGGACCCAGGACGACCGCACCTACGAGGAGGTCCTCTCCCTATACGAGGCTCTGGAGGTGCCGGTGCTGCGCACCGACACCTCCACCGCGGAGATGATCAAGATGTGCTCCAACGCCTTCCTGGCCGCACGCATCTCACTGGTCAACGAGCTGGGGAACCTGAGCAAGGCCCTCGGCCTGGACTTCAGGGAGGTGGCCAGGGGCGTGGGCATGGACCCTCGCATCGGTCCGCTCTTCCTGCGGGCGGGGTGCGGGTTCGGCGGCTCCTGCTTCCCCAAGGACGTGCGCTCCATCCGGGCCCAGGCTAGGGCCCTGGGGGCGGGCACGGACATGCTGGACGCCACCCTGGCGGTCAACGAGCGCCAGCCCCTGATGGTGGTGGAGCTGCTGGAGCGGAGGATGGAACTGTACGGGAGCACGGTGGCCGTGCTGGGACTGGCCTTCAAGCCCGGCACGGACGACGTACGGGAGGCCAGCGCCCTGACCGTAGTGCGGGAGCTGCTGCGCAAGGGGGCGGACATACGAGCGTACGACCCTCAGGCCATGCCCAACTTCCGATCCCTCTTCCCTCAGATCACCTACTGCGGCTCGGTCAAGGAGTGCCTGCGGGGGGCGGACGCCGCTCTCATCCTCACCGAGTGGCAGGAGTTCTCCGAACCGGGGCTGTACGGGCAGATGCCGGTGGTGGACGGCCGGGGCATCACCAAGACTAATAACTACGAAGGGATATGCTGGTAGGTCATGAAAGCGGTCATCCCGGCGGCAGGATGGGGGGTGCGCTTCCTCCCTCTCACCAAGGAACAGCCCAAGGAGATGCTGCCGGTCATCGACAAACCGGTCATACAGTACGTGGTGGAGGAGGCGGTGCGTGCGGGCATCGAGGACATCATGATCATCACCGGTCGGCACAAGCGGACCATCGAGGACCACTTCGACCGCTCCTTCGAGCTGGAGGCGGTGCTCAACAACGGCAACCGGCAGGAGCACCTGCAAAAGATCAAGGACCTCTGCGAGCTGGCCAACCTGCACTTCATCCGCCAGAAGGAGCCCCGGGGACTGGCCGACGCGGTCTACCAGGCGCGGCAGCACGTGGGCGACCAGCCCTTCGCGGTCATGCTTGGGGACACCATACACGTCTCCGAGGTGCCGGTGGTCGGACAGCTCATGGACGTGCACGCCCGCACCGGCCTGTCGGTCATCGCCGCCGAGCGGGTGCCCGTTGACAAGGTCAAGGACTACGGGGTGCTTGACGCCGTCAGCATCGGGGAGCGTCTCTACGAGGTAAGGGACCTGGTGGAGAAGCCCCGGCCCGAGGAGGCGCCCTCCGACCTGTGCATCGCCGGGACCTATGTGCTCACCCCCGCCATCTTCGACTGCATCAGGCATATCGAGCCTGGTCACAACGGGGAGCTGCAGCTGACCGACGCCCTGCGCTTGCTAAGGGAGAGGGAAGGGCTGCTGGCCTGGGAGTTCATCGGCCGGCGCTATGACATCGGGGACATCCCGGGATGGATCCGTTCGCAGTTCGAGCTGGCCCTGAAGCATCCGGTCTACGGGAAAGAGCTCCGTTCCTTCCTCAGGGACCTCAACCAGCGCGAGGGGCTTTTCTGATCAGGCCGGTATGAGCAGCACGGGACGGGTGGAGGCCTTCACCACCTCCTCGGAGGTGGAGCCCAGGGTCACCCCCCGTAGATAGCTCTTCCCGGTGGTGCCCATGACGATGACCGTGGCCTCCACCTCCCTGGCCACCTCTAGGATGTTATAGGTCGTGGTGCCGAAGTGTATGTGCAGGTCGATGGCGCAGTCGCCGGCGCGCAGTTTCTTCCGATAGGCGTCCAGCTTGCGCCTGACCTCCCGGAAGCGGTGGTCGTCGTCCATCTTGTACCGGGAGGCCTGCACCACGTGGAACAGGGTGACACGTTTGGCACCCGCATCGATGATGCTCTGCACGAAGGGAAGCATGTGCCGGGAGACCCTGGAGAGGTCCAGGGATACCAGGACGCTGTCCAGGAGGGGAGGGCAACGCTCGCAGTAGCCCTCGGGGTCCTCGTTCGCGTCAAGGGGGAACTTGTCCAGCAGGACCGGGACAGGGGTCCTCCTGATGACCGCCAAGGAGGTGCTGCCCACGAAGAACTCCCGCACCCGGCCCTTGCCGGAGGCGGCCATGGCGATCATGCCCACCTCGTTGGCCTCGGCGGCCTTCACGATGGCCCGGGGGGCGTCGCTGCCCGTCTCCACGAGCAGCCGGTGGTCCATGCCGGCCTCCCTCAGCTTGGAATCCATGAGCTCCAGCATGCTCTCCTTTCTCGAGGGTTCCTGGACCAGGGAATAGACCAGCACCTCTTGCACCCCGTAATGCGACATACGCGATGCCACCTCCACCATCAGGAAGGACTGGGGGGAGAGGTCCACCGGTACCATCAATCTCTTGAACATGACAAGGAGATGACAGCATGAGGGGGCAATAATAACCTTCGGTGCGGAGGGCAGGGGGTCCTTGAAGCTTCGGTGGTGATCCTGTTCGGGAAGATCGCGCACATCGCGATGCCCGTTCACGGATATGCTCGACCCCCATCATTTTCGCCCTTCCCTACACAAGGTTGATGTCCGGGGAACGGTTCCCGAGGCCTGTCACCTCTCCCCATTGTGATCATGATGAAGACCAGGGTATTACCGAGGACCGGGGCGGTGCTCAGCACCCTCCTCGCCAGCCTGATGTTCGGCACCTCCTACGTGGCGGTCAAGCTGGCCGTGGGCGTGGCCAATCCCCTGCTGTTAGGAGCGGGGGTGACCGCGGTGGGCTCTCTGCTGCTCCTCCCAGCGATGTGGTGGCGGGGCACCCTGACCCGGGCCTTGCTCAGGCGCTGGGAGTTCTGGACCGGTTCGCTGATCAATACCTGGGTCGTGAGCACCTCCTATATCGGGATGACCATGACCACCGCCTCGGCCGCCGGACTCATCATCGGGACCAATGTCCTCTTCGTGGTCCTCCTCAGCAGACTGTTCTTCAAGGAGAGGCTGGGGTGGAAGAGGGGGCTGGGCGTCGCCCTGGCCATTACGGGACTGGTGACCCTCACCACCCGCTGGGACCTGTTGGTCCTGGAAAGCGACCAGTTGGTGGGCAACCTCCTCCTATTGCTCTCCGCAGCGGGCATCGGGGGGCTGGTGGTGCTCTCCCGGGTGACGCTGCGCAACCTGGAGCCGGACCAATGGACGCTGGGCATGCACGCGTTGCTGCCCCTCACCCTGCTGGCGCTCGTCCCTATCATCCCCATGGAGGGGGGGTTGGAGGTGAGCGTCCTTCCGGCCATGCTCTTCATCGGTGCGGTGTGCACCACCATGCCCACGGTGCTGTGGACCGGCGCCCTTCGGCACATCAGTGTGGTCACCTCGGCCACCGTGCTCATGCTGGAATCGGCCTTCGCCGTGCTCCTGGGCTGGGCCCTGCTGGAAGAGCACCTGGACCCCTTGGCGGGAACGGGGGCGGTCCTCATATTGGCGGCCATCCTGATACTGGCCAGAACGGACTGAGGGGCATGTCCCGTTAAGCGGTCCCCCTTGGCGACATGGGGAGGGATGGGATTACCGGAAAGGATAGGTTGAGGGGTCGGAATCTCGGGAGATAAGGATACTGGCCCTCGCTGATTATCAGGAATCAAAAGTGATTCTCAGATGGTTCGGAATAAATACACCGGTCGGCAGTCGTTATCAATGGTGGAAATATGCACGTATTGCAGACATCCCGATTGCTGACCGAGGAATACACGGCCAAGATACTTATGGCCACCATGGGCCGCCCCAAGAGCGCCTTCGAGCTGAGCGACGCCCTGGGCATCCCCATCGCGGCCTGCTATCGCAAGATCAGGGTGCTGGAGGAGGCGGGGTTGATCCACTGCAGCGAACGTCGCCTGACCCAGTCCGGAAAGCGTATGAGCATGTACAAGTCCATGGTGCGCAATGCCAACATCACCTTCGAGCGCAACCGGATCCGTGCCCGCATCGAGATGGTGGACGGGAGCAGCACCGACGATTGCCTGGACATCGACCTGGGTCAGATGTTCCGTGAGACCCATGCTTGAGAGATGGTGCTAACCCGTTCCTCCAAGCTCCTTTCCCTTCGATTCCATTAAGAATCGTATGCATATTAATGGAATCGTATTCTGCAGGAAAATCGACAATATCAGTAGAGAATGTCAGAAAATTATAATTAATCCCGTCCGTACTATTCGTTTTCCGTAATCCTTATCATCCATGTCGTAGACGTGGAACTGGCGATCGGGCAGGTCCCGACGCGTGCCCGCCCAAGGAGGAAGTGAAGAATGAGCGACGGAGAGACCATCGAGAGCGTGATGGAGGAAGCGCGGCGCTTCCCACCCCCCAAGGAATTGAGCGAGAAGGCCCACATCAAGAGCCTGGAACAGTACCAGAAGATGTACAAGGAGTCCATCGATGACCCGGAAGGGTTCTGGTCCAGGATGGCCACCGAGGAGCTGCACTGGTTCGAGAGGTGGCATCGATTGCACAGCTGGGACAAGGAGAACGTCATCATCAAATGGTTCGAGGGCGGTAAGCTCAACGTATCCTACAACTGTCTGGACCGTCACCTGGAGAACGGCCGCAAGAACAAGGCCGCCATCATCTGGCAGGGAGAGGGCGAGGACGATGTGAGGACCTACACCTATCAGCAGCTGCACACCGAGGTCTGCCGCTGCGCCAACGTGCTCCGTTCCCTGGGGGTGCAGAAGGGCGACCGGGTCTCCATTTACCTACCCATGATACCGGAGCTCGCGATCGCCATGCTGGCCTGCACCAGGATCGGGGCGGTGCACAGCATCGTGTTCGGGGGCTTCAGCTCCGAATCGCTCAAGGACCGCATCGCGGACTGCGAGTCCAAGCTGCTCATCACCGCCGATGGCAACCATCGCGGCAGCAAGTTCGTGCCTTTGAAGAGCAACGCGGACATTGCCGTGGAGAAGGGGGCCATCGTGGAGAAGGTGCTGGTGGTCAAGCGGGCGGGGGCGGAATGCCCCATGGAGCCCGGTAGGGACGTATGGTGGCACGAGGAGATGGCCAAGGCGGACCGCTCCTGCGAGCCAGTGTGGTGCGATTCCGAGGACCCCTTATACATCCTGTACACCTCCGGGTCCACCGGGAAGCCCAAGGGGGTGGTGCATACCACCGCCGGATACCTGCTCAGCACCTGCGTCTCCTTCAAGTACATCTTCGACTACCACGAGGACGACACCTATTGGTGCACCGCGGACATCGGCTGGGTCACCGGGCACAGCTACATCATCTACGGACCGCTCTGCGCCGGTGCCACGACCCTCATGTTCGAGGGCATCCCCACCTACCCGCAGGTGGACCGCTTCTGGAACATCGTGGAGAAGTTCCAGGTGAACATCTTCTACACCGCCCCCACGGCCATACGCTCCCTGATGAGGGAGGGGGAGAAGTGGCCGCAGGGCAGGGACCTGTCCTCGCTGCGCATACTGGGCACGGTGGGCGAGCCGATCAACCCCGAGGCCTGGATGTGGTACCATAAGTACATCGGTAACGAGCGCTGCCCCATCATGGACACCTGGTGGCAGACGGAGACCGGCTCCATTCTCATCACCCCCATACCCGGGGCGGTCACCACCAAGCCCGGTTCCGCCACGCTGCCCTTCTTCGGGGTGGTCCCGGAGGTGGTCAAGGACGATGGCACCACGGCCAAGGTCAACGAGGGCGGCTACCTGTGCATCAACAGGCCGTGGCCGTCCATCATGCGCACGGTGTGGGGGGAGCATGACCGGTTCAGGGAGCTCTACTGGACGCGATTCCCGAACAAGTACTTCACCGGGGACTCGGCCCGCATGGACGAGGACGGCTACTTCTGGATCATGGGCCGGGTGGACGATGTCATCAAGGTCTCCGGGCACCGCATCGGAGCGGCGGAGGTGGAGAGCGCCCTGGTCTCCCATCACAGCGTGGCCGAGGCGGCCATAGTGCCCGTCCCGCACCCCATCAAGGGCGAGGCCATCTACGCCTTCGTCACCCTCAAGACGGGGGTGGAGGAGAGCGAGCAGTTGCGCAAGGAGCTGGTGTCCCACGTGCGCCGGGAGGTGGGGCCCATCGCCACCCCGGAGGTCATCCAGTTCTGCCCTGGCATGCCCAAGACACGCAGCGGCAAGATCATGCGCCGCCTGCTGAGGAAGGTGGCCACCGGCAGCGCGGAGGACCTGGGCGACACCACCACCCTGGCCGATCCCGGCATACTGGACATCCTCATCCAGGGAAGTCAGGCCTTGGCCAAGAGATGAGCGCTACAAAACCTTTTCATTTTCCTCTTTTTCTCACTTGGTCCTTAGCTCGTCGCGGATGTACACCAGCATCTTCTTGACGTTGACCAGTTCAAGGAAGTAGGCCAGGTCGGCCCGGGTGAACTCCCTCATTATAGCGAGCACACCTAAGTACACTCCGAAAGCCAACAGTCCGAACAGCATCAATGTGTACCACCGGTCTATGCTTATGAACATGCCCAGTGCGAACATCGTGAGCGCCGCAAACAGACCTGCCACTAGCTGCAATGAAAGACGTTTGTACGGGGATGTGCCTGTGAGCCTCCAGACCACGTAACGGACAATGATGAACCCTACTATGTTACCGATCATCAGTGCCAAGGCCGCCCCTACGAACGAGAGCCCTAGACCGAAGTTTGGTATGAATAGCAACATCATGATAATATTCAATGCCACCGTGAAGATGGTGATGCGGGCCGAAATATCGGGACGGCCGACGGCCAATATCTGCGAGCAGTGCACGGCATTGATCATGACCAGCAGATTGGTCACCGCCATGATGGCGATGACGTCTCCGGAGTCAATGAAACGTGGACCTAAAAGGACCAGACAGACCTCGTATGGGAATATGATAATCAGCAACGTGATCGGCAAACCGATCATAGTGATGTACCGCTCTGCCTGCATGGACATCTTCCTTATCTCGGCTATGTTACCCTCGGCGTGTAGTTTGGAAAAGGAAGGGAAGGTCAGGGTGGAGACCGCCGTGCTGATGGTGGCCATAACTCCCAGGAACACCGCCGGGGCGGTGTAGAGACCGACGTCCGTGGAGGTCCAGAAGAATCCGATCAGAAGCTTATCCACATTGCCGCTCATCGTGCTGATGATGGTGATGACCATTAAGGGAAGGGCGAATGTGAGATAGGAGCGGAAGAGCACAGGACGTTGCCATCGCACCTTGCCTCGTAAAAGTAGGAATGTACCGAACGTGGCAACGAACAACGCCCCAATGACGTAAGCGTATGCTAGTTCCATTACTCCCAAATAATTTATAGAGACGAATATGACCAGGGGCACCCGGACAAAAGGGTCGATCAATGTCACCAGGGGCATCTTGGCCATTTCCATCTTAGCCTGGAAGGTGGTGGTAGCTATGGTCGAAACGTCATAGAGCACCTGGTACAGTACAAAGAGAATGATCAGTTCCGTACTTGTGTCCTCCAGGGTGTATCCCAGCACGGAGGTCCAGATGAGGACCGAAGAAAGGGTGAAAAGCACCATGATCCCGGTCAGGGCCAGTTTTACCACTGCATAGGTGCTTATGCATTCGTTCGGATCGCATCCTTCCGATATGCGCTTGACATGGGCGCTTCCGAAGCCTAGGTCGGCCACGGCGTTGAAGGTGGCCACGAAGGCCATGGTCCAGGCCACTGTACCGTAGATCTCGGCGCCCAGGTACCTGGTGATGAAGTAAAGCCCTATGTAGGCCAGGGCTGCGGAGAGCATCTTCGACAGGAACAGGATGAATGATTTTCTGCCGAGCACGTGATCGCCTGGAAAGACGCACCGGGTTATTTAACCGTGCGCCTTTTTTTCAATCCTCCTCCCACTTGGTGACCAGCACGGCCACGGCCACGAAGATGACGGCGATCACGGCCACCACCAAAAGGTTGAGGTAGGCCCCGTCCAAGTTATTGAACACCATGGCGTCCCTGAGCCCCTGGCTCACGTAGGTCAAGGGGAGTACAGAGGCGATGTCCTGCATGTAACCGGGCATCATCTCCAGCTCGAAGAAGGTCCCGGAGAGGAACATCATGGGGAAGATGATGGCGTTGGAGGCCATGTTCGCCGTCTCCTCGTTCTTGACGAAGCGGGCGATTATCATGCCCAGTGCCGAGAACATGGCGCTTGCGGCGATCACCATGAGCAGGGCCGGGGCGTTGAGGGTCATGCTCATGCCGAAGACCAGTATGCCGAACACCAGGACCACGGCCAGGGTTAGGAAGGAGATGAACAGGAACCAGATCATGCGGGAAAGCAGCCATTCAAAGGGGGTCATCGGCGTGGTTGCCAGCTTGCGGAATATCCCCGCCGCTCGGAAGCGCGATATGGTGCCTTGCATGGAGAACACGCAGGTGGTCATGACCGTCAGGCCGACGACCCCGGGTACGAAGAAGTCCAGGAAGGTGAAGCGCTTCTGGATGATGCTGCCGACCTCCAGTTCGAGATACTCGCGCCCGTCGGACATGGCCAGGTTATAGTTGTTCACGACCGCGTTGACGATGTTGCGGACTATGGACGAGGTGGACACGGTCTCGTCCAGCCTTAGTTCCACCTGCGCCGTGGCGGTGCTGTTCGGGACGAATGCCTCCGAAAAGTTCGGGGGCAGGACCATCACGTGAGCCAGGGAGTTGTCCTTTATGTGTTGCTCCAGGTCCGCCTGGGGATCGATGAACCTGAGCTCGATGGCCCCGGTCTCGTCGAGGGACTGCAGGAAGAGCGTGGAACCGGGACCCCCGTCCAGGTTCTGCACGTTGAGTATCACCGTTCCCGACCCCATGTTGGAGAAGATGGCCCCGAACACCAGGATGAGGAAGAGCGGGAACGCCAGCGTCCAGAACAGGTTGCTCTTGACCCGGAAGAAGGACTTGGCCTGCCCCTTGAGGTCCACCAGGACGTGCTTGAACCTCATGCCTCCGCCTCCGCGAGCTTCTTCCCCGTGAGCTTGAGGAACACGTCCTCCAGGGTGCTCCCCTTGATGAGCATCTCGTCGTAGGAGACCTCTCCGGCCGAGAGCAGGTTGACCAGCCGTGCCAGGCTCCCCTTGTTCTCCAGCCTCACCCAGAGGTCGCCGTCCTTGTTCTCGCTGTCCATGCCCGCCCCCTTCACCGCCTGAAGGGCGGCATCGTTGGCCGCCTTGACCACGCAGGTGCTGCCCGAGCCGTGCCGGTCGATGATCTCACGCGGGGTGCCCATGGCGATGAAGCGCCCGTCGTCCATGATGGCCACCCGGTCGGAGAGGATCTCGGCCTCCTCCATGTAGTGCGTGGTCAGGATGACCGTCTTGTTCTTGGACTTGAGGTCGCGTATGACCTCCCACACCTCCCGGCGGGCCTTGGGGTCCAGTTCCGTGGTCGGCTCGTCCAGGAAGATGAGCTCGGGGTCGTTGACCATGGAGATGGCCACCCCCACCCTCTGCTTCAGTCCTCCGGAAAGGTTCATGAACCATACGTTGCGCTTTTCCTGCAGCTGCACGGCCTCGATGAGCTCGTCCGCGCCCAGACGACGGTCGAACAGGTCGCCGAAATAGTCGATGTTCTCCTTCACCGTCAGATACTCGAAGGCATTGAAGGACTGCGGAAGCACGCCGATGCGTTTGCGTATCTCCCTCTGTTCCTTGTCTATGTCGTAACCCAGGATGCGCACCTCCCCGGAGGTCTTGATCCTCAGGCACTCCATGATCTCCACGGAGGTGGTCTTCCCCGCCCCGTTGGGGCCCAGTATGGAGTATACCTCCCCGGCCTTGACCTCCAGGTCGATGTTGTCCACCGCCCTCAGCTTTCCGTATTCCTTGACCAGGCCCTTGACCTCGATGACGGTCTCCACCTCGCGTCCCCCCTGAAAAGGGGGATTATCGAGACCAATAATAAACATGCGGCGTGCGCGGGGAGCCCTGGGAATCGATTATAACGGCATAGGGTCATCTAGGCCCGCCATGAGGGACCGTTACGCGCGTCAGATTTCCATGGAGGGTTTCGGGGTCTCGGCCCAGGAACGCCTCTGCCGGTCCACGGTGGCCGTGGTGGGCATTGGGGGGTTGGGCTCCCCGGCCTGCCAGTACCTGGCCGCGGCGGGGGTGGGCAAGCTCATCCTCATTGACGACGGGAGGGTGGAGGCCTCCAACCTCAACCGTCAGGTGCTGCATTACGAGGAGGATGCCCTGTTGCCCCGCTTCAAGGTGGAATCGGCCCGCATCAAGCTGAAGGCGCTCAACTCCGAGGTGCGTGTGGAGGCCCTGCCCATGCTGTTGGAGGATGATAACTCCTACATACTGGAGGACGCCGACCTGGCCCTGGACTGCCTGGACAACCCTCAGGGCCGCTACGCCCTCAACCGGCATTGCCTCGCTAGGCGCATCCCTCTGGTGCACGGGGCGGTGGAGGGCATGGGCGGGCACGTGCTAACCTTGGTGCCAGGGGGGCCATGCCTGCGCTGCGCCTTCCCCGACCTGGTGAGCAGCAGAAGGCCTGTGCCGGTCATCGGCGCCGCGGCCGGGGTCATCGGTGCCCTGCAGGCCATGGAGGCCATCAAGCTGTTGCTGGATATGGGGGAGGCCGACGGGCACGCGCTCTTCCTGGACCTGCGCCACGACCAGGTCAGCGAGGTGCGTTTCGTCAGGAACCCGGAGTGCCCGGACTGCGGTTCACTTGGTCCATAGGTCGATGGTCACCAGATAGGTGTCCCCCACCAGCCTGGTCTCCACCTTGAGCCCGGTACGGTAGAAGAGGTCCAGCATGCGCATGTTCTCGGTCAGCAGCTCGGCGGTGAAGGCCCTGATCTTGCGCTCGCGGGCGATCTCGATCATGGTCTCCATGAGAAGGGTGCCGATGCGCTTGTTCTGCCACTCGTCACTGACCGCGAAGGAGATCTCGGCGGTGTTGCTCTGCTTGTCCATATCGTACATGGCGAAGGCAACCATGGACCACACACCGTCCTCGTTGTTGAAGCCGCATATGGTCATGCGTGTGTCGTAGTCGATGTTCACGATGCGCTGCAGCTCGCGGTGCGGCATACTGCGCTTGAGCCCCATGAACCGGTTGTACACCGTGTCCCAGGACAGGGAGTAGAACATGTCCTTGAGCATCCCCTCGTCGGTGGGCTTGGCCGGACGGAAGAACAGCTCGTGGTCCGCCACCACCCGCACGAACTCCCATTTCTCGGGGTACACGCCCACGTAGCCGGCCTCCAGCTGGTCCTGGTAGACGAAGTGCAGGGACTTGGCGTGCATGAGCAGCTCGGAGCGGAAGCGGGGATGGGCGATGCCGATGAGGGCCAGGGTCCTTTCCATGATGCTCTTCCCGCGCAGGTCGGCCACCCCGTACTCGGTGACCACGAACTGCACGTCCCCCCTGGTGGTGGTCACCCCGCCCCCGGAGGATAGGGTGGGGACGATCCGGGAGATGGTATGATGATGGGCTGTTGAGGGCAAAGCGATGATGGCCTTGCCGCCCTTGGAACGGGCCGCCCCGCGCATGAAGTCCGCCTGCCCCCCGATGCCCGAATAGAAGCGCTGCCCGATCTGGTCGGTGCACACCTGGCCTGTGAGGTCCACCTCCAGAGCGGAGTTGATGGCCACCATGCCATCGTTCCGGGAGATGTTGCAGGGGTCGTTGGTATAGGAGGATGGATACATCTCGAACATCTCATGGCCGTCGATGAAATCGAAGAGGCGCTTGCTGCCCATGCAGAAGGAGGCCACCACCTTGCCGAGATGGTGGGTCTTCTTCCTGCCGTTGATGACGCCCTTCTCCACCAGTTCGATGATGCCATCAGAGAACATCTCGGTGTGCACCCCCAGGTCCTTCTTTTGTGAGAGGCTGGTGAGAATGGTGTCCGGCACGTTTCCGTAACCCACCTGTATGGTCGCTCCGTCCGGCACCAGCTCGGCCACGTTCTTGCCGATGCGGGGGACCACCCGGGACGACTCGTCCTCCCCGGTGAACTCCAGCAGGGGCTGGTCGTTCTCCACCAGATGATCTATCTCCCTGATATGCAGCCGGCTGTCCCCGCCCAGCCGGGGCATGTTAGGGTTGACCTCCGCGATGACCAGGTCGGCGTGCCTGGCCGCGGACATGGTGATGTCCACCGACACCCCCAGGTTGCAGTACCCTTCCTGGTCCGGAGGGGAGACCTGTATGAGGGCCACGTCCACTGGCTTGAGACCACTGGAGAAGAGGCGTTCGATGTCCGAGAGGTTGACCGGGGTGTAGTCCGCGCGTCCTTCGTTGACCGCGTTGCGCACGTTGGGCCCGATGAAGAAGGCGTTGAGGCGGAACTGGTCCATGAACCTCTCCTCGGCATAGAAAGTGAGGCCGAGCGAGATGGCCTGGATGAGCTCGCTGTCCACCATGGCATAGGATTTCTCCAACAAGGCCTTCACTAAAGCCTGCGGTTCCCCGCAGGCCGTTCCCAGGAAGATCGTGCTCCCGGGGGAGATCCTCAGCACCGCCTCCTCGGCGCTGAGCAGCTTCGAGCGGTACTGTTCCTGCAAGGCCTCTTCCATCAAGTGGTCTAATCCACGATCGCGCCATTAAAGCCTTCTGCGTCGTTCGCAGGGATCGACGGAAAAGGATTAATGAGCTGTTTTCCCTGGGGGCTCGATGATCGCTGCATTGGCCTGGCTGCTCTTCCTGCTCCTGGTGGGAATAGGTGTATTGGTGCTCCTGTTGGTGGTGGGGAGCCTCATCCTGTTCCTGCCGGCCACACTGGTGGCCTTGATAGTGCTTCTCCTTACCGGCAGCTGGACCCTGGCCGGCCTGGCATTTCTGATCGTGGCCCTGCTCATGGTCCTGTTCAGATGAGCAAACGCTTATCTCCGCCCTGAACAATTGCGGGAGGGGTCTTCCGACATGGAACTGAGCAGCGTGGAGAGAAAGAGGGTCATCAGCAAGGACGGCCGCGAGCTGGGGGAGTTGGCTGGAGCCAAGCTGGACCCCACCAAATGGACCGTCCTGAGCATCATGGTCGATGTGCCTAGGGAACCGGCCAGCGAGCTGGGTATCAAGAAGAAGATGTTCAAACCGGTCATCATCAACGTGTCCACCGACCTCATCGGGGTGGTGGGGGACGTCATCCAGCTACGTCTGGACATGAAGGAGCTGGCAGAGAGGTTCTAGGCCTTTCCTTCCACCTCGAAGCGCGACCGTCCGCATCTCCAGCACTTGGTATCCTGCGAGAGGTTGATGGCGTCGCATTCGCATGTCCAAGTGCCCTTAAAGTCGTAGGCTTCGCAAAAGGTGCATTCCTTCTTGTTCTTCTCGGGGTCCTTCTCGGCCATATATATCAGGTGGGGCCTGCTAGGCTATAATCCTTGCCCCCATGCCCCCCGCGGTCACCGGTCCACGCCCTGCCGGGAGAGCACGCCCTTCTCGTAGGGATGCCTTTCCGCCACCATCTCGGTCACGTAATCGGCCAGGTCCAGCAGCTCCTGCGGCGCGCCGCGGCCGGTGAGCACCACCTCCACCCCTGGTGCCCGTGAACGCACCGCCTGCGCCACTTCCCCCACCTTGAGCAGACCGAACTTGATGGCCACGTTGACCTCGTCCAGGACCACCACGTCCATCTCCCCCCGGGACATGGCCTCCTTTGCCAGGGTCAGTCCCTCCGCGGCCTTCTCACGGTCGGCCGGGGTGATCTCCTTGGAGTAGACCAGGCAGTCGTGCCCGGACGGTACGACCGTCAGTCCCGGAAGGCGCAGGAAGTTCTCCCCATATGTCCCCCCGGTCTTCATGAACTGCACGATGAGGGCGCGGTACCCGTGACCGACGGCCCTGACGCAGAGGCCCAGGGCGGCGGTGGTCTTGCCCTTGCCCTCGCCGGTGTAGACGTGCACCAGCCCCAGATGTTCCTTCATTCGCTCAACTTCTTGATGAGCCAGGCCATGTTCCGTCCCAGCACCCGGAGGGTCTGCAGCCCCTCCTCGTCCTCCATGATCTCCCCCGATCTCTGGGCGGTGCCCACGTTCCAGTAGTTGCTGCCCGGCACGATCATCTGCCCGATGAGGAAGAGCTTGTTGATCTCGCTGAAGGTCTCCAGCGCACCGGCCCTGCGGTTGATGGCCACCGCCGCCCCCACCTTGCGCCGGAAGAGGTCCCCGTTGGCCCGGGCCACATATCCCAGGCGATCAATGAGTGCCTTCGTCTGTGCGGTCATGTTGCCGAAGTAGACCGGGGAGCCGATGAGCATCCCGTCCGCGGCCTTGATCATCTGCACGTACTCGTTCAGACGGTCGTCTACCATCACGCACCGCTCGTCCTTCTTACGGCCGCAGGTCCCGCAGGCCTGGCAGGGCCTCAGCTCCTCCCTGCATATGTCGACCAGCTCCGTTCCTATGCCCTCCTTCCTCAGCTCGGAGAGCACCACCTCCAGGGCCTGATGCGTGTTGCCGCTGACCCTGGGACTGCCGTTGAAAGCCACCACCTTCATGTATCTCGCCCTCTCATTGCCGCCGCTCATGTAAATCTTTCACCCGTGATACAGCGTGATATGAATATATTATTGTATTATAAAAATCAATAATGTTTATATATATTCGTTAATGTCCACGTTTTATCATGCAAGATGTACCGAAGTTGGTCTACGAGGAGGTGGACCTGCGCCTGTCCCCGGCCGAGGCCTACGCCCGGCTGCGCCAGGGGACGGGAGCCTCCTTCCTGCTGGAGAGCGCGGAGGGCTCCTCCCGCACGGTTGCCTATTCATTCCTGGGCGCCTCCCCCAGGTCCATTCTGCGCGGGGAGGAAGGGTTGGACACCATCCGCGAGACCATGCGGGAGAGGAACGGGCAGGCGACCCCCTTCCCCTTCATGGGCGGGTTGGTCGGATACTTCTCCTATCACCTGGTCAATTCAGTGGAGAGGGACCTGCACCTGAGCGACGGGGGATTCCCCGCCTACGAGCTGGGTCTCTACGACCGAGGCCTCATCTACGACCACTCGGCCTTCAAGGTGTACCATTTCCACCCCGAGGGAGAAGATGGTCTCTCATCCCTCGAGGAGGAGGGACGGGTGGACGACTTCCACCTGCTGGAAAGGGTTTCCGGCACCGGCAGGGAGGAGTACGAGCGGGGGGTGGACGACATCAAGGGCCGGATATTGGACGGGGAGGCCTTCCAGGTGGTGCTGTCCGGTTACCAGGAGCACCGCTTCGAGGGCGACCCCTTCCAGCTCTACCTGCGCCTGAGGAAGGTCAACCCTTCCCCCTACATGTTCTACCTGGACTTCGGGAAGCGCAAGGTGCTGGGTTCCAGCCCGGAGACCCTGGTCACGGTGCGCGGGAGGGAGGCGATCACCTACCCCATAGCCGGCACGAGGCCCCTAGGCTCCGACCTCCTGGAACGCCGCAGCAACCGCCGGGAGATGCTGGCGGACGAGAAGGAGCGGGCGGAGCACATCATGTTGGTGGATTTGGCCCGCAACGACCTGGGCAAGGTGTGCGATTACGGCACGGTGGAGGTGGCCGACCTGATGCGGGTGGAGGAGTACAGTCACGTGCAGCACCTGGTGTCCCGGGTGCGGGGGGTGCTGCGGGCGGACCGCGATGCCCTGGACGCCCTGGCCGCGGTATTCCCGGCGGGGACGGTCAGCGGGGCGCCCAAGCACCGGGCCATGCGCCTCATCAAGTCCCTGGAGTCCCGGGGAAGGGGGCCGTACGCCGGGGCGGTGGGCTACATCTCCGACCAGGGGGACCTGGACACGGCGATCACCATCCGTTCCGCCTTCGTGGACGGCGATCGCATCTTCCTGCAGGCCGGTGCGGGCATCGTCATGGACTCAGTGCCGGAAAGGGAATATCTGGAATGCCAGGGCAAGCTGGGGGCGGTGCACCGCTCCCTCCAGATGTGCGAGGAGGGCGGGCGATGAGGCCCCGGGTGCTGCTCATCGACAACTACGACTCATTCGTCTACAACCTGGCTCATTCCCTGGCCGCGGCGGGTGCGGAGCCGGTGGTGGTCAGGAACGACCAGCTGACGATCGGGGACGTCGATGGGCGTTACCAGGGTATCGTCATCTCCCCCGGACCGGGGCACCCGGGTAATCCCGAGGACTTCGGGGTGTGCATAGAGGTGCTGAGCACGCTCTCCAGGTCCATCCCCACCCTGGCGATCTGCCTGGGGCATCAGGGGGTGGCCCAGGCCTATGGGGGGAAGGTGGTGAGGTCGGCGTGCCCCCGTCACGGGAAGGTGTCCAGCGTGACGCATGACGGCAAGGGGGTCTTCAGCGGACTTCCCTCCCCGCTGGTCGTGGGGCGTTACCATTCCCTGTGCGTACGGGAGGAGGGACTCCCTCCCGAGCTGGAGGTCACCGCGCGCAGCGAGGACGGCACAGTGATGGGTCTGCGCCATCGAGCATACCCCATAGAGGGGCTGCAGTTCCATCCCGAATCGGTTCTCACTGAGCGGGGGCAGGACTTGATGAACAACTTCGTGCGCTCTCTGGAGGGGGGCTCATGAGCGAGGCCGAGCTTGTGGACCAGGCGCATCGCCTGGCCTGCGATATGCTGGAGGGCCGCCTTTCCGACCGGGGCATCGCCGACCGCCTCATGGAGCTGGGAGAGAGGGGGGAGAGCGCGGAGGAGCTGCTGGGCATGACCTACGCCTTCTACGGACAGAGCGTGCGTGTACCTACCGTCCATCAAGTGGTCATGGACCTCTGCGGCACCGGCGGTGCCAAGGTGCGCACCCTCAACGTCAGCACCATCAGCTCCTTCATCGTGGCCGCGGCCGGGGTCCCGGTGGCCAAGCACGGCAACCGTTCCTCACAGGGCAAGTGCGGTAGCGCGGACCTGCTGGAGGCGATCGGCGCGGACATCTCCCCCGGACCCCAGCGTTGCGCTGAGATGCTGGACGGGATCGGTTACGCCTTCTTCTTCGCTCCCAACTTTCATCCGGCCATGCGCCAGGTGGCCAAGGCTCGCAAGATGGTGCCCAGGCGCACAATATTCAATGTCATGGGGCCGTTGATGAACCCGGTGCTGGGACCGCGCCGGCATTTGATGGGGGTATGCGAGCCGCGATTGCTGGGGACCATCCCACCGGTGCTGGATGCCCTGGGGGTTGACCGGGCCATGCTGGTGCATGGCCAGCCGGGCATGGACGAGGTGTCCCTGTGCGGCAGCACGTCCGTGGCCGAGATGAGGGACGGGAGCGTCGAACGGTACGAGATGGTCCCCGAGGATCTCGGCCTGGACCGCTGCGCTCCCGAAGCGGTGGGGGAGCTCACCCCGCAGGCCTCCGCTCGTTGCTGCTACGAGCTGCTGCGGGGACGTCGGGACCGTCGCCGGGACATGGTCCTGCTGAACAGCGCCTGCGCCCTATACATCTTCGGAAGGAGCAGGGATGTGGCCTCCGGCCTTTCCCTGGCCGAGAGGACCTTGGACAGCGGGAAGGCCTACTCCAAGATGCAGGAGTACATCGTGGCCAGTCGGGGGGCGAGCTGATGCTCAGCGGGGTAGAGGACCGCCTGTCCCTGCTGGTGCGCAACGCCCGGGAGCTGGTGGACAGCGGTTTCTATCATGGATCTGTGGGGAAGATGCGGACAGGAGCGTTCGATCCGCCCTCCCTGGTGGATGCGTTGAGAGGGGGCGTGTACTTCCCCGTCGTGGCCGAGGTGAAGCTGGCCTCTCCCACGGCAGGACGCCTAGGGGCACATCTGGCCGAGGAACTGATCGATGACTACCGTCGGGGAGGGGCCGCCGCCCTATCCGTTCTGACCGAACCGCGCTACTTCCTTGGATCGCTGAGCTACCTGCGTCTGGCCTCCCGCACCGGCCTTCCGGTGCTCATGAAGGACTTCGTTGTGGACGTCGAACAGGTGGAGGCCGCCGCACGTTCCGGGGCCTCCGCGGTCCTGCTCATCGAGGGCGTTTTCCACCGCGGATTGGCCGAAGGACGTGACAGCCTCATCGAGCGCGCGCACCGCTGCGGGCTGGAAGTTGTTCTGGAAGCCTCCGACCTGCAGGAGCTTGAGTTGGCATTGGGCTCCCAGGCCGACGTGCTCGCATACAACAGACGCGACCTGCGCACCTTCCGCGCGGGAACGGACCTGTCAGGGGAGGCCTTGCAGTTGATGGGGGAGGACGGCCGACCGGCCCTGGTCATGAGCATGATGGACAGCGTGAAGGACGTGCGCAGGGCCCGTGACCTGGGAGCGTCCGGGGTGCTCATCGGCTCCGCTCTGAGCCGCTCCTCCAGCCCCCGGGACAAGCTCATGTCCTTGAGGGTGGCGCGATGACCCTGTTGAAGATATGCGGGATGCGCAGCATGGCCGACCTGGAATGCTGCCGGGGCGCGGACTATCTGGGCTTCGTCGTGCTGAGCGATTCGCCGAGGTGCCTGGACCTGGACGCGGCGGCGGGGCTCATGTCCTGCTGTGACCGCCCGCGGGTGGCGGTGACCACCGAGACCCGTCCTCCGCTCCTGAGGAAGATGCTGCGCGCCCTGGAGCCGGACGTGCTGCAGCTGCATTCCCCCCTTGACCGGGGGGTGGTGGAGAGCGTGAGGGACCTGGGGGTCCCCCTGTGGGGCATGGTCACCGTGCGCCATGGGTTGAAGATGGAACGGAAGGCTCTGTCCTCCCTACAGGCCCTTGTTCTCGACTCCCCGGGCCCCCGGGCGGGGGGCAGCGGGCAAGTGCACGATTGGACGATCAGCGCTGGACTGTGCCGGGAGGTGGCCCCGCTCCTCACGGTGCTGGCCGGCGGCCTGCGCCCGGAGAACGTGCGGCAGGCCATCGACACGGTGCGACCCTTCGCCGTGGACGTCTCCAGCGGTGTGGAGGGAAAGGGGGGAAAGGACCCGTCGAGGGTCAGCGAGATGATGGCCGTGGTCAGGGGTGAGGAGGATTGAAATCCAGATTCGGGGAGTACGGAGGGCAGTACGTGCCTGAGGTCCTGGTGCCCGCCCTGCAGGAGCTGGAGAGGGCGTACGAGGAGGCCAGGAAGGACCCCGCCTTCCAGGAGGAGCTGGGGCGCTACAATCGGCACTACGGCGGGAGGGAGACCCCTCTGTACCTCGCCCGCAGGCTGACGGAGCGCTGCGGAGGGGCCAGGATCTACCTCAAGCGCGAGGACCTGTGCCACGGCGGGGCGCACAAGTTCAACAACGTCATGGGACAGGCGCTGCTGGCCAGGCGTATGGGAAAGGAGCGCATCATCGCGGAGACGGGGGCCGGGCAGCACGGCACGGCCACGGCCATGGCCGCGGCGGTGCTGGGGTTGAAGGCCGAGATATACATGGGGCGCAAGGACATGGCCCGCCAGCGCATGAACGTCTTCCGCATGAGGCTCATGGGGGCGGAGGTGCACGAGGTGACGAACGGCTCCATGCTGCTCAAGGACGCCATCAACGAGGCGTTGAGGGACTGGGCGGGGAGCGTGGAGCATACGCACTACCTGCTGGGGACCGTGGCAGGACCGCATCCCTATCCGAGCATGGTGAGGGACTTCCAGAGCGTCATCGGTCAGGAGATAAGGAGGCAGCTGCAGGAGGCCGAGGGCCGGACCCCGGACCTGCTGGTGGCCTGCGTGGGAGGGGGCAGCAACGCCATCGGCACCTTCCATCCCTTCCTGGAGGATGAGAGCGTCCGGCTTTTGGGAGCGGAGGCGGCCGGGGAGGGCCTGCACACCGAGCACCACTCCGCCTCCCTGACCAAGGGTGAGGTGGGGGTGCTGCAGGGATGCAAGTCCTATCTGCTGCAGGATGAGCACGGCATGATCAAGGAGGCCCACAGCCTGGCCCCGGGCCTGGACTATCCAGGCGTGGGACCGGAGCACAGTCTCCTGAAGGACCTGGGGCGAGCGAAGTACGTGGGAGTGACCGACGCGGAGGCCCTGGAGGCCTTCGTCACCCTCTCGCGGGTGGAGGGGATCATCCCGGCCCTGGAGAGCGCCCACGCGGTGTGCGCCGGGATGCGTGAGGCCTCTCGGATGCGGAAGGACGAGATCGTGGTCATCACCGTCTCCGGTCGCGGGGACAAGGACCTGGAGACCGTTTTCGATATGGGGGTGGTGTGATGGGTCGCCTGGAACAGCGCTTCGAGGAGGTGCGCAGGGAGGGACGCATGGCGCTCATCTGCTACCTCATGGCCGGGGTCCCCTCGCCACGCTCCTTCGTGGAGATGGCCGCGGCCTGCCTGGAGGGCGGGGCGGACGTGCTGGAGGTGGGTGTGCCCTTCTCCGACCCGGTGGCCGATGGGCCGGTCATACAGGCGGCCGGCGTGCGCGCCCTGGAGCAAGGGGTGACCCCGCCCCAGGTGCTGGAGCTGGTGCGTGAGGTCCGGAAGCTCACCGATAAACCCCTGGTGCTCATGGGCTATTACAACCCCATCTTCCGCATGGGGGAGGAGCGCTTCGTTGAGAATTGCCTGAGAGCGGGCGCGGACGGGCTCATCGTGCCTGACCTACCCTTGCACGAGTCCGCCTCCCTGCGCGGGACATGTTCCCGGCAGGGCCTGGACCTGGTCCAGCTGAGCACCCCCCTCACCCCTGAGGACAGGAACCGGGAGCTGGTGCGGGCCACCTCAGGCTTCCTGTACCTGGTGACCAGGACGGGGGTCACCGGTAAGGAAACGGCCCTGGGTCAGGAACTGAAAAGGATGGTCTCACGTGCCCGTTCCGTCGATCCTGCGGTCCCCTTGGCCGCCGGCTTCGGCATCTCCCGGCCGGAGCAGGTGAGGGCGGTGGGGGAGGCGGGAGCGGACGCGGCGGTGGTGGGCAGCGCCCTGGTGGCGTTGACCCTGAACGGCTGCTCGCCGGACCGCTTGCGCGAGGAGGTTCGGCGATTGGCCGCGGCCTGCGTTCCGGGCCGATAGGCGTCCCGGCCGGTGAACGAGGCGGGAGACGGACCATCCCTCGGAGGCCTGGCCAACAGCGGGATCTCGCCCCTCCGCTCATCGTTGCGCATCATCCTCGAACGGTCGCGCAGTTATCTATAAGGGCGCGCATCGGCTTCCGTGCTCGACGCGTCCCGCGACGCGCACCACGCCCGTTCTCGGAGGGGGGACCACGGTCATCGACAGGGGGAGGATCGCACGGACACTGTGGAACCCATGGACGGTCTTCGGGATCATGGCCCTGACCTATTTCCTGGTCTATTTCCATCGGGTCTCCCCGGCGGTGCTGGCCACTGACATGCAGGAGTCCTTCGGGGTCGGACTGACCTCTATCGCCCTGCTCAGCTCGGTCTATTTCTACGCCTACACCGTCATGCAGCTGCCCTGCGGCATACTGACCGATCGCTGGGGCCCTCGGAGGACGGTGTGCGCCTTCACCGCCCTGGCGGCCCTGGGGGCCTTCGTCACCGCCCTGGCCTCCAGCTTCGGGATCGTGGTCATGGGCAGGGCCATGATCGGGCTGGGCGTGGCCATGGTCTACGTCCCGACCCTGAAGGTCCTGTCGGCATGGTTCCGTCATGACCAGTTCGGTTCGCTCACCGGCCTCCTCCTCACCGTGGGGAACATCGGCGGGCTGGCCGCGGCCGGTCCCCTGGCCTACATGTCCGAGGCGGTGGGGTGGAGGCAGGTGTTCCTGGTCCTGGGCGTGCTCACAGCCACCCTCACCTGGCTGATGTGGGCGTTGGTGAGGGACCGGCCCCAGGACGTTCCCGTATCGGACCATGAGCGTCCCGTCGACCTCGCATCCGGGAGGGGGATGAGGGACGGCACGAACGGACGAATCCCTGTGGGAAGGTCCCTGCGCCTCATCTTCGGCTCCGGGAGGAGGTTCTGGCCCCTGGCGGTGTGCTTCTTCTTCGTCTACGGCGGCATCATGGTGTACCAGGGGCTGTGGGGCGGCCCCTTCTTCCGCGACGTGCTTGGCTGGGACAAGGGGACCTACGGGACCTCCCTGACCTTCATCGCCATCGGGATGATCGTGGGTTGTCCTCTCTCCGGCCTGCTATCGGACCGGGTGCTGAGGTCCAGGAGGAAGGTGCTGGTCATCGGTATGGTCATTTTCACTTCCATCTGGGCCCTGATGTGGCTCATGGCCGGTAGGGTGGAGGGCCAGGTACCTTACATCATCGTGCACCTGCTCTTCGGCTTCTTCGGCGGCTGGTACGTGCCCATCTACGGGCAGTTGAAGGACCTGTTCCCCAGTTCCATGGACGGGACGGCCATCGCCGCGCTGAACATATTCCCCTTCCTGGGAGGGGCGGTGCTCCAGCAGCTGACCGGGTACATGGTGGTGGAGGGTTCGCTTTCCGAGTACCGCTCGGTATGGCTGCTCATGCTGGTGGGAATGGTCATTGCCTGCGCATGCGCCCTGCTGTCCAAGGAGGGGTCTCAGGAGGATGCCTGATCCCTTGATAACGATGGTGCACGGTGACGTAGATCTACGACCTCCCGCAGTTGCTGAACGGGACGATGGTCATCTGTCGTGACGGGCTCTTGTCCGCAAACATGGCGATTAGGACGTACGGCATGGTCCGAAGGGCGCAATGTGCCCCCAATGCCACCTGTAGGAGCTCATGGTCAGTGTTGAGGACGGATCGTTCGCTGCAAGCAATGTTACGTTCACGTGGCAATGCGAAGATACCAGGTCGTTCCTTTTCCTAAAACGGGGGATGAGAGGGGCAAGATGAAAGGCTATGAGCAGGTCCGCGGGCGTCCTGCGATAGACGGGGACGGAGATGCCCCGGTCCTGGACCCGCTGAACGCCTGGCTGGTAAGGAAGCGCTCCTCTCCTCAGACATGCAACCTTTCCATCAGCAGTACGAGCAGGGACCGGGGGTCCGCCCGGTCGGGTACGACCTGCACCTTCACGCCATGCTCCTCCAGGGCGCTCTGGCTCTCCGGTCCGATGGCCGCCACGATCCTTCCTTTCAGGTTCTCCAGGGCCCCGTTCATGCCGCAACGTTCCTCCAACTGCAGCAGGAAGGACTGGACGTGGGCGGGCGTCGGGAACACCAAGGCATCCAGCTCACCATCCTCCAGACGGTCCAGGAGGGACTGCATATCCATGGAGTCGTCCAGGAGCAGGGAGTACACCTGCACGTCCTCCACCTTCCAGCCGGAGGCCTCCAGCCCCTTGCTGAGCTGGTCCGAGCCCTGGTCCGACCGGAGCAGGGCGATCCTCCCCCGCCCCTCCCTCTCGTTCAGGTGGGCGAGCAGGGCATCGGTGGTGGCCTCCGGTGACCGGGAGGAGACCGTCCACCCCTGATCTGTGGCGCTCGAGGTGGTCCTCTCCCCGATGGTGACGAGCTCGGAGCGGTTGATGGCCTTTCTCAAGCGGTCCTCCATGCCGCGTCTCCGGGACATCTCCACCATGGCGTCGATCACCACCGAGCAGGTGATCACCAGCACGTCGTACTTCCCGGAGAAGAGGTCCACTAGGAAGAGGGAGAAGCCAGCATCGTCCCGGGGGATCGCCCTGAGCGGCGATACGCACAAGAAGTCCGCCCGATGGCGATATTCCCGGCACAGTGGTGCCCATGTGTCCCTGGGACCTATGATGGCCACGACCTTGCTCATGGACCGAGCAACGCCGCCCGGGCTTAATTAGTTTCGTGGTACGCTACCTTTCCTCGATCACGACCGAGAAGAGGCGCGAGAACGGGAGGGCGGGCCCTGCGGTAAGGTCCATAGGACGACCTGTCGGGCATTACCCCTAACGTTGAGGGGCGGTACCATCGATGTAGGCCTTCAAGGCCCTCAACATCTCCTCGAAGGTGGCGTTGGCGGGCACCACCTCCACCTGGATCCCGTTCTCTTCCAGCTTTCTCTTTGTGGGCGTACCCACGGCCGCCACCACCTTGCGGTTGATGGCCGTTATCACCTCTTCCCTGGGGGCCTCCATGCTGGCCGATTCCAGGAACGAGAGGGCGGACAGTGAGCTGGTGAAGGCGTAGGCGTCGATGCCGCCCTCCATGCACTCCCGGGCCAGGGAGCGCATCTCCTGGGAATCGAGCTGTTTGATCAACCGATAGACCACCACCTCGATGACCCTGGCGCCCGCCTTACGCATGGCCTCGATCAGGACCCTTTCCCCGTGGTCGGAACGCAGCACGTAGACCTTCTTCCCCTTCACCGACAGCTCATCAAGCTGGGAGACCAGTCCTTCCGACGAATAGACCGTGGGGACGAAGGAGACCTGGACCCCCTGGGACCCCATGGCCTGGGCGGTGAGGGGACCGATGGCCACGGTGGTGACCTTCTGCATCAGACCGGCCAGCTCCTGTGGTCCGATGGACGGGGAGGCCAGGTCGAACAGGGCCTTCACCCCGGTGCTGCTGGTAAGGACGATGATGTCCACCTTCCCGGTCATCAGTTCCCGCATGAACCTTCCCAGGCGATGGTCCTCGTTGGTCACCACGTGGAGAGGGGAGGCGCATACCGGTTCGAACCCCAGGGAACGCGCCACCTCGACCGATCCCCCCATCTTCTCCGGGGGCCGCATGACCGCCAGCCGGGTCATCTCAGGTCCCCCAGCACGGCGGCCAAAGTGGCTACGCTTCCTACCACCACCACGGAGGGGGCGCCGATGCCCTCCCTCCGGCACAATTCCCCTATGTCCGAGACGCGGCCCACCACCGTCCTCTGGGAGGGCGAGGAGCCCCGGTGCACCACGGCCACCGAGGTCGAGGGTTCCATACCCCCTTCCATCAGTCGGCGCATGTTGCGTTCCAGGTTGGCCATGCCCATGAGGATGACGATGGTCCCTCCCGTTCGGGCCAGGGCGGACCAGTCGATCGTGTCCTCCTCCTTTTCCTGGCCCTCGTTGCCAGTGACGAAGGTCACCAGGGAGGCGTGCTCACGGTGGGTGACCGGTACCCCGGCCAGCTCCGGGGCGGCGATGGCCGATGTCACCCCTGGGACCACGTGCACCTCCACCCCCGCCCTTCGCAGTTCCTGTACCTCCTCGGCCCCCCGGCCGAAGAGGAAGGGGTCCCCTCCCTTGAGGCGGACCACCGTGAGGCCTTCCCTGGCCCTTTGCACCAGCAACCGGTTGATGTCCTCCTGCTCCATCTTGTGATGGGCGCCCCTCTTGCCCACGTCGATCAGATCGGCGCCCGCCCTGGCCTCCTTAAGCAGCGCTTCGTTGGCCAGGGAATCGTACACCACCGCGTCCGCGCTGCGGAGCAGCTCCATGCCCCTGAGGGTCATCAGCCCGGGGTCCCCCGGTCCGGCCCCCACCAGAAAGACCTTTCCGTTCATAACATCCCCTCCGCTCCCTCCAGTAGTGTTCCCACCATATCGTTCAACGCGGCATGGCGATCGGCGATGGTGAACCCCTCGGCCATGTCGAAGCGTCTGGAACCGTCGGGAAGGAGGACCGCGGCCCGCACCGTCATGCGCTTCCCTTCCGTCACCGCATGGATGCCGACGGGCACCGAGCAGCCTCCGCCCAGGGCCCGCTGCAGGAAGCGTTCGGACTCCACCTCCAGGCGGGTCCTGCCGTCATCCAGCGCACTCAACTGCCGTCCTTCGGGCAGCCCTTCGCGGCACACGACCGCGATGGCCCCCTGGCCCACGGCCGGCACGAAGACCTCCGGGTCGAGCGTATGACGCTCGCAGCGCACCGCCAACCGCTCCAGGCCGGCCCGGGCGACGACGATGCCGTCCATCCCCTCGCTGCGCATCTTCTTCAGGCGGGTGGTCAGGTTGCCCCGCAGTTCCCTGATGTTCAGGTCCGGTCGTTGGTGGAGCAGCATGGCCTTCCTTCGGACACTGGAGGTGCCCAGCACCGCTCCCTCCCTCAATTCCTGCAGAGGGACGTCGGCGACCAGTACGTCCTCGGCCGGGCCGCGTGGCAGCACGCAGGCCAGCCTGGTCCCCGGGGTGAGGTCCATCGGCATGTCCTTCAGGCTGTTCACCGCACAGTCGATGTCCCCGGCCAGTATACGCTCGTCCAGCTCCTTGACGAAGACCCCGAAGCCCCCCATGGCGTGCAGGGGGCGGTCCCTGACACGGTCGCCGGTGGTGGATATCATCCGCACCTCCGCATTGACCAGAGGGAAGAGCGAGCGCAGCCGCTCCAGGAAAATGTCGGTCTGGGCCACTGCCAGGCGGCTTCCACGGGTACCGATGATCATGGCCGCAGCCCCCTGAGCACTTTCTCGTAGGACCCCAGAGCGCGGTCGATGTCCGCCTGGGAATGCGCGGTGGAGAGGAAGCACGTCTCGAACTGGGAGGGTGGGATGTAGACCCCTTCATGCAGCAGTCCCTGGTATAACCTCTTGAAGAGGGTGGCGTCGCTGCGCATGGCCCCCGCGCGGTCCCATACCTCCTCCCGGCCGAGGAAGAGCTGGTACATGGGCCCGATGCCCTGTACCTTGTATCCCAGGCCTAGGTCGTCAAGGACATTCTGTAGCCCTTTCCTCATCCTCTCCCCGTTATGGAAGAGGCCTTCGTGCCCCTTCTCCCGCAGTTCTCGCAGGGTCTCCAGGCCGGCGGTCATGGACATGGGGTTACCGTTGAACGTCCCAGCCTGATAGACCTTCCCCAGGGGGGAGACCCAGGACATGATCTCTTCCGAGGCGCCGAAGATCCCGATGGGCAGGCCGCCCCCGGCGATCTTGCCCAGCACGGTGATGTCCGGCCGAACGCCGTAATATTCCTGGGCCCCGCCCATGGCTAGGCGGAAGCCGGTGATGACCTCGTCGAAGATGAGCAGCAGGTCGTGCCGGGAGGTGAGCTCTCGCAGCCCTTGCAGATAGCCTTCCCGGGGGAGCACCGGACCGATGTTGCCCAGCACCGGTTCCACGATCAGGGCGGCGATCTGCCCGCCCTGTTCCCTCATCAGTCGCTCCACCGCATCCAGGTCATTGTAGGGCGCCAGCAGGGTGTTCCTGGCCACCTCCTCCGGCACCCCCAGGGAGTCCGGGGTGCCATGTGTGGCCGCTCCGGAGCCGGCCTTCACCAGCACCGAGTCGTGAGCGCCATGGAAGGCCCCCTCGATCTTGATGATCTTGCTGCGACCGGTGAAGCCCCGCGCCAGGCGTAGGGCGTGCATGGTTGCCTCCGTGCCGGAGCTGACGAATCGCATCATGGGCATGGATGGGTATAGCGAGGAGATCAGGGAGGCCATCTCCACCTCCAGCTCGGTGGGCGCCCCATACAGCGTGCCCTCCCCCGCCTGCTTCCGTAGGGCCTCCACCACACGGGGATGGGCGTGACCAAGTATGAGGGGGCCGTAGGCCAGGCAGTAATCCGAGTATCGATTGCCGTCCACGTCGAATAGGGTGGCCCCCTTTCCCCCTTTGATGAACAGGGGAAAGGGCTCGGAGGCCCTCACCGGGGAGGAGACCCCTCCGGGCATCAGGCCATGGGCCCTTTCGTACAGCATCCTGGAGCGCTCTGAGCCCATCATTTCCCCTCCAGAAGTCGGGCGGCCTCCTTGGCGAAATAGGTGACGATGCAGTCGGCCCCGGCCCTTCTTATCGAGATAAGGGATTCCATGATGGCCGCGTCGCGGTCGATCCATCCCCTCTCTGCTGCGGCCATTACCATGGCGTACTCCCCGCTGACCTGGAAGGCGCACAGGGGCATCTCGAATCGATTGCTGGCCTCCTTGATGACATCCAGATAGGGCAATGCCGGCTTGACCATGAGCATGTCCGCTCCCTCCTCGACGTCCAGCTCCATCTCCCGCAGGGCCTGCCGTCCGTTGGCCGGGTCTATCTGGTGTGATCTGCGGTCCCCGTGGGAGGGACGGCTCCCGGCCAGGTCCCTGAAGGGCCCGTAGAAGCAGGAACAGAACTTCGCCGAGTAGGCCATGATGCCGACACGGGATTGACCCTGCTGGTCCAAAGCCTGTCGTATGGCCGCCACCTGACCGTCCATCATCCCGCTGGGGGCGACCATGTCCGCCCCGGCACGGGCCTGGCTGACGGCGATCCGGGCGTAGAGTCCCAAGGTGGCGTCGTTGTCCACCTCTTCGTCCACCATCACACCGCAGTGCCCGTGGTCTGTGTACTCGCAGAGGCAGAGGTCGGTGATGATGGCCAGCCCGCATCCCTTCTTGATGCTGCGTACGGCCCGTTGCACGACCCCCTCGTCGTCATAGGCGCCCTTGCCCAGGGGGTCCTTTCGTTTGGGGATCCCGAAGAGCAGGACCGCCCGGCACCCGGAGGCCTCTATCTCCCGGCACTCCCGCAGCACCTGGTCCGGCGGAAGGGCGCACTGACCGGGAAGGGAGGGCACCGAGCGGCGCTGGTCGATGTTCTCGTCCACGAACAGCGGCTGTATGAGCTGCTCCGGCGCCAGGCGGTTCTCCCGTACCAGGTCGCGGACCCCTGCATGATATCTAATCCTTCTCATCCTTTCCTGAGGGAACATGATGCTCCTCCAACGCGAACAGCTCCCGGGTGGTGCGCAGCAGATGGGAATCCCCGCAACGGCTGGCCATCTTGACCGCCGCCGTGGGGTCGGCCAGGAAGCGGCTGACCAAGGCCCCGGCCAGGTCCTCCAGCACGCGCTCCGATTCCTCTCCGGAACGCAGACGGTTCATGGCCTTTTGCACCTCCCGCAGCTTGATGTCCTGATACTTGCTATGCACAGACCGCAGCAGCTCCGCCGCACGCATCTCCTCCAGGCGGGCGGTCAACAGCTGCAGTTCCTCCTTGATGATGGCCTCGGCCTCCAGGATCTCCGACCTGCGCCTTTCCAGGTTCTCCCTGGCCACGCCGTTCAGCCCGGATAGGTCGCACATCTCCACCCCGGGCAGTGAGCGCACCTCCTCGGCCACGTTGCGCGGGAAGGAGACGTCGATTATGAACATGGGTCGTCCCTCCCTTATACGCATGGCCTCACCGACCTCCTGCGGTCCGAGCACGATATGCTTGGCCGACGTGGCACAGAGCACCACGTCCGCCCTGGCCAGGTAATCCTGCAACTGTTCGAAGCGTACCGCCTTCCCGTTCAGGCACCAGGCCAGCTCCATCGCCCGGGCATAGGTGCGGTTGGATACGAACACCGCCTGGGGGCCCTTACCCAGCAGATGCTTGGCGATGAGGGTGGCCATCTGTCCGGCCCCTATCACCAGTACGGTGCGCCCTTGAAGGTCGCCCAGTCGGGCCTCGGCCATGTCCACCGCGGCCGAGCCCACCGAAACGTTGCCCTTGTTGAGCCGCGTCTCCGTCCGGACCCTCTTACCGGTGCTGATGGCCTTGCGGAACACCGTCCCCAGCACCTTTCCGATGCAGCCCTGTCTCATGCACAGGTCATAGCATTCCTTCACCTGCGATTGTATCTGGTCCTCCCCCACGATCAGGGACTCCAGCCCGCAGGACACCCGTAGCAGGTGATGCATGGACCCCCGGCCGGTCATGAAACGGACCAGCCCGCCCTCCCTATCGTAGGGCAGGAGGGAGGCGACCAACCGCTCCAGTCCTTCCCTGGCCTGCACCTGGTCCTCGGAGACCACGTAGAACTCCACTCTGTTGCAGGTCTTCAGCAAGGCACATTCGTCGATCCTGGGCAAGGCTCTCAGCGAGGAGAGCAGTGCCTGGGGGTCCACGTCGCCCAGGCGTCCCAGGTCCTGCATGGGGGCCTCCTTGTGGGTGATATGGGCGCTGATCAGGGGGAACATCTCAACGCACCGCCTTGCGCATGGCCGTCCGGAAGGCGGCCTCCGTCCCCGAGGACAGTGCCTCCCAGACCTCCTGGTCCTCGCTCAGCGTTCTCAGCGTCCTCTCTCGCGCGTGCGGGTCCTCCACGACCGACCTGAGCTCCTGGCGTACCATCTCCATGACCTGGACCATGTCCTCCCATTCCGGGGGCAGGCAGAGGTCCAGGTGTTCCCTGATATGGCGGGACATGCCCGGGCTGCGACCTTCGGTGGACACCGCCACGGTGAAGTTCCGTCTTTCGACGACCGAGGGGATGAGGAAGGAACCGGTACCGTCGGCACGATTGAACCAAATGCCGAGGTCGGACGCCTCCCTGCATATGAGGTCGTTGAGCTCCCCGTCCTCGGTGGCTGCCACCACCAGGTCCGCCTGTTGCAATAGGTGGAGGTGTGAGCGGGCGTCCCCCAATATCCTTCTTGCGCCTTCGGGGGCTGGTCCGGGCGATCGGTCCACCACGGTCACATCGGCCTGCTTCGCCAGGTAGACAGCCTTGCGTTGACCGACCGGACCGCATCCGAAGACGATGGCCTTCTTACCCCTCAGGTCCAGGAACAGCGGGATCATCTTTTCGTCCCCCTTAAGCACGATGAGTAATAAAACAATTCCTATTTTTAATATGTATGAACATTATAGAATTAATGTTATTTTTTCATTCTATAGTAATATTTATCAAGCCTAGGGGTTATTGCCCCGCAAGGTGAATCGACATGAGCAACGGAGTTCTAGTGGTCGGGCACGGTAGCAAGATGGAGCACAACATGGACCTGGCGGTCAAGATGGCCAGCCTGCTGGAGGAAAGAGGGGAGTTCGGGCCGGTCGAGGCGGCCTTCATGCAGCTGAACGCCCCGGACATACCTACCGGGCTGCAGAACGTGGTCCGACGGGGAGCGGAAGTGGTCTACGTGGTGCCCTGCTTCCTGGCCGTGGGCATACACACCACCGAGGACATACCTGGGGTGTTGGGTTTTGCCAAGGGACAGCGCCGCGGCAAGGTGGCCGTCGACGGCAAGGATGTGGAGGTCCGCTACTGCCAGCCCATGGGTCAGGACCCCAGATTGGCGGACATCCTCATGGACCGTATAAGGGCCGAGATGTGAATATGAATGTGCTGGTGCTGGACCTGACCCATGGGGGGGACGTCCTGGCCGAGGAATATCTCTCCCAAGGGGGGGAGGTGACCGCGGTGGACATCTATCGTAATTCCGCCCGGGCAGTGCATCGTCTCAAGGCCATGGGGGTGCGATGTCCGATCGAGACGCCGGCCGAGGACTATGATCTGGCAGTAGTGCCTGTCCACGCCCCGTTGAGATTCATGGGTCCGGCCAAGGCCCTACGTACCATCACCCATCATCAGGCGGTAGGGGAGTTGGCCAATTTCCGCTTTCCCACCGTGGAGGTGACCGGCACCAAGGGTAAGACCAGCACCTGTCACCTGCTCTCCTTCCTTTTAGCGGACCAACATTACCGAGTCCTCTCCTTGACCAGTTCCGGCCTATGGTCCTACGCGCCGGAGGTGAGTGTGCTGGAGGAGAGGGTCAGCATAGCCCCGGCCACCCTGCTTCGCCTCTCGAAGGAGTACGACGGTTACGACCTGGGGGTGATGGAGGTGAGCCTGGGAGGAAGCGGGCTTGCCTCGGTGGGGGTCATCACCGGCCTTCAGGAGGACTATCCCATCGCAGGGGGCATGAGAAAGGCCTGGGAAGGCAAGGTCCAGATGGTCCGGTCGGCCCGGGGCAGAGTGGTCTACCCGGTCTCGGAGGCGGCACTGTGGAGGGACGAGGTCCCCAGGGACGTGGAGGCGATCACATTCGGCCAGGGTGGGGACGTGGACGTCGAGCTGAGACTGGGAGAGCTGGGGGGCCCCGCCATCTCGGTGGTGCGGTCGGGCGGGGAACGACGGGAATACGAACTTCGGGGCGGCTATATCCATTCCACCTATCGCACCGCACTGGCCTGCGCCCTGGCGGTCGTCATGGCCCTGGGACGCGATCCCATTGGGGCCGCCCGGCGCCTGTCCGACTACCGGGGCCTGGCCGGTCGGTGTGAGGTGACCAAGCATGAATGGGGGGTGTTGGTGCGGGAACGCAACCCGGGGATCAGCGCGGCTTCCCTGGAATTCCAGCTGAGGACGCTGGTCCACGAGTACGGATGCCGGGACATCGGACTGGTACTGGACCCGGTGAACCGCAGGGTCTGTGAGAAGTTGGAACTGAGCAGGGTCCAACAAATATGCGACCAAATTCCCCAGGTGCGCGGTAGATACCTATTATCGGATGGAACGGGCACGGCCAAGGAGGAGGGTTATCATATCATAACCGGTATGGACGAGGTATTGGGTTACCACAGCACGTTGCTGTGGGCCACCAAGGAGGGCTATCTGTGAACGAGGACGTGCTGCACCCCCGTCCCAATCCCATCGTGGCCGCCATGTACACGTTGCGTGACCTTGACGTGGAGGTGATCGTGGTCCATGGTCCGGCGGGATGCGGGTTCATGGTCTCCCGCCGCCTGGAGGACGCCGGGGTCCGGGTGGTCACAACGGGCATGAAGGAGAACGACCTCATCTTCGGTGCGGAGGAGAAGCTGACGCAGACCCTGCGCAAGGTGCAGGAGCGGTTCGACCCTTCCTTGATCGGGGTGGTCGGCACCTGCGCCAGCATGATCATCGGAGAGAGCCTGGACCGGGCCGTGGAGAAGGCTGGGCTGCGGGCCAAGGTCATCCCGGTGGACGTACATGGTTGTTCGGGCGCCAACACTGTGGGAGCCATCCGGGCATTGGAGATGGCCTGGCAGAGGGGCGTCATTCCTCAGAAGGAGTATCTCCGCCAGCGGGACATGTTGACCCGGGCCACGTTGCTGGAGCGCGACAGGGGATTGACCAGCAAGGAGCTTCTCTCCCCCAATTACGGTGTCACCAAGTACAGCGCGGCCCGCCGCATAGGCAACACCCTGCGAAAAGGAGGGAGGGTGCTGGTGGTGCTCAACGGCAAGAAGGAGCTGGCCTACGGGCACGCCGATGTGCTGAGGGCGGTGGAGGAATGCCGCTCACTTATTGGAGGGGAGACGAGCTTCATAGCCAACCTGGACCAGGGGGTCGGTCTTCCGCGCATCAGGCGTTACGTAGCGGACATCATGCGAGATCTGAGCGAAGTGGGAGTGCGTCTCGATCACGTCACCGGCGGGCTGGACGAGTACCCGGTGGCGGGGATCAAGGCTGCTGAGCATATCTCCTCCATCGAGCATGACCTGCTGGTGGTCTGCGGCATCGTCCATGCCATCCCCGGACTTGACCGCGACGCTGTTCTCATGTCCGATCAGCCCAGGGAGGTGGACAACTACCTGCGCGAAGGGTTCCGGGACGTGGTGTCCGAGCCGGACATACATGCCCGGGTGATGGGCGCGCATGGGGTGCTGCGCACGGAGCTCGGGGACACCATGCGCGAGCTGGCAAGGGAGGGGTGGACCTGAGGCAGATCGCCATCTACGGGAAGGGCGGCATCGGCAAGTCCACCATATCGGCCAATCTGGTGGCCAGCATGGCCGAGGCAGGGCTTCGGGTCTGGTACGTGGGCTGCGATCCCAAGTCCGACGGCTCCCTGACCCTGATGGGCGGGGAGAGCCTCCCCACCTTCCTGGACCAGATGAAGGACGGGGAGGTGGGACGCTACGAGGTGGGCACCGGTTATCTGGGGGTGCGCTGTCTGGAGGTGGGCGGCCCCTTGGCTGGCGTGGGCTGCGCCGGGAGGGGGATCATCGTGGCCTTGCAGGCCCTGCAGCGGGACTATTTCACGGAGGACCCTGATGTGGTCCTCTACGACGTCCCGGGCGATGTGGTCTGCGGGGGGTTCGCCACCCCGCTGCGGCAGGGCTTCGCCCGGGAGGTCTACGTGGTCACCTCCGGGGAGTACCTCTCCCTCTATGCCGCCAACAACATCTGCAGGGGACTCAATAACCTGGGGGTGGGTCTTGGCGGACTGATCTGCAATTCCCGCGACGTCCCTCTGGAGAAAGAGGCGGTATCGACCACAGCGGCACACCTGGGCTCCCGGATGATCGGCTTCGTCCCCCGTCACCAGGTGGTGCGGGACTGCGAGAACGCCGGGCGCACGGTATTGGAGGGCGCCCCCTCCTCCCCTCAGGCCCAGGCCTATCGTCTGTTAGCCCGGGACATACTGGCCAACGACCACTTCGTCATGCCCACTCCCATGGACCCAGGGGCGCTGCGGGACATGCTCAGGGAGTTGACCGTGAGATGATGAGACTGGTCCTGGCCGGCACCGGTAGCGGGGTGGGCAAGACCTGCATCGCCAGCGGGCTCATGATGCGTCTGGCCAAGAGGTACAGGGTCCAACCGTTCAAGGTCGGCCCGGACTTCATAGATCCGATGTTCCATGCCCTGGCGGCCGGGCGTCCGTCCCGCAACCTGGACTCCTTCATGATCGAACCCCGGGTGATGGTGGAACATTTCAGATGGGCCTGCCAGGGGGCCGATCTGGCCCTGATAGAGGGGGTGCGCGGGCTGTACGACGGGCTCACTTCCACCGGCGACGTCGGCAGCACCGCGGAGATCGCCAAAATTCTGGACGCCCCGGTGGTGCTGGTGGTCAACGCCAGGAGCCTGGCGAAGAGCGCGGCCGCGGTGGTGCTGGGGTTCCGGTCCCTGGACCCCCGGGTCAGGGTGGCCGGGGTCATACTGAACAACGTCAGCGGACCGCGGCACCGCCAGAAAGCGACGGAAGCGGTGGAGCGGCTGGCGAAGGTCCCGGTACTGGGGGCGGTGGAACGGGGGGCGACGCTCTCGGAAAGGCACCTGGGACTGGTCACCGTGGATGAGAATGGGGACCTGGGGGCGTTGAGGAGGAACCTGGAGGAAATGGTCGAGGACATCGACCTGGAAAGACTGCTCGAGATCGGGGGTTCCGCTCCCGAGCTGCCGCCGCGCAGCATGCCTGTATATCCCAAGGGGGATGCGGGCCTCAAGGTGGCCGTGCCCCGTGATCGTTCCTTCTGTTTCTACTACCCGGAGAACCTGGAGGCCCTGTCCTATGCCGGGGCGACCGTTGAACATTTCCGACCGACCGACGGGGACCCTCTCCCGGAGGCCGACCTATATTATCTGGGGGGTGGGTATCCAGAGGTCCATGCCCGAAGGCTGAGCGAGAACGAGGACTTCCTGCAGGGGCTGGGGCAGGCCGCCGCGGAGGGCAAGGCCATCTACGCCGAGTGCGGGGGCCTGATGACCCTGTGCTCCAGCATCGTAGCGGGGGAGGAGCATCGTATGGCCGGGGTGTTCCCCTTCTCCGCCGAGCTGACCGAGGGACGGCAGGGCCTCTCCTACGTTCAGGCCCGTGGCACTCCGGATAACCCGTTCTTCCCCGGGCTGGAGATGCGGGGTCACGAGTTCCACTACTCCGTCCTGAGGCCGACGCCCCGCGGGCCCTTCGGCTATGAGATGCTGAGGGGAACGGGCATCGATGGCGGGCATGACGGCCTGGTCCGAGGACGGGTGCTGGCCTGCTTCATGCACCAGCACTCGCTCTCCTGCCCGGACTGGGGACCGAGAATGCTCGCCGCGGCCATGGGGCGCGGGGCGAATCTTCTTTAAGGGCCCTGTGGATAAACCCATCATGCCCATCGGAGACCCCATGGGGGGCCGGGAACCAGCGCATGAAAGGGGGTGGCTGACCAAGGTATGGATGGCGGCGGTCCCCGTCTCCGATCTGGACGCGGCCCTGGAGTTCTACATGGGTGCCCTGCACCTCGAGCTGAGACGTCGGGACGGGAACTGGGCGGAGCTGGGGCCCAAGGAGCCGATGGCCAAGGTGGCGCTTTATGTTCCGAGAAAGGACGAGCCCCGGCAGCCCGGGGGTCCCACCGGTGTGGTGTTCTCCTGCGACAGCATATTCGATCTGCACCGGGAGCTGGTGGACCAAGGGGTGGAGTTCAAGGTCAAGCCCGAACGGCGGTCCTGGGGCGGCCTCCTGGCCATCTTCCTGGACCAGGACCGGAACGAGCTGATGGTGCTTGAGCACCCCGAGCGCTACGGTAAATGATTAGATATCATTAACTATGTCGGTCAACAATCGGAAAGGAGTGACAAGACCATGCTGGAGATAGAGAACCTGACCGTGGAGGCGGGAGGACGAGAGATACTGCACGACCTCTCCCTCAACGTCATGAGCGGCTATACCACCGTGCTCTTCGGGCCCAACGGCTCGGGCAAGTCCACCCTGCTCATGACCATCATGGGCTTCTCCGGGTTCAAGGTGAAGAGCGGACGCATCATCTTGAACGGGGAGGACATCACCGACCTGCCGGTCAACGAGCGGGCCAAGAGGGGCATCGGCATGATGATGCAGCGTCCCCCCAATCTCATCGGTGTGCGCCTGAAGGACCTGGTGCAGGTGACTGGGAAGGGTAAGGTGGACCCCGTGGCCCTGGCTGAGGACCTCAACATGAGCGCCTTCCTTGACCGGGACGTCAACGTGGGATTCTCTGGCGGGGAGATCAAGCGGTCGGAGATCCTGCAGCTGGAGGCCCAAGGCCCCTGCCTGCTGCTCCTTGACGAGCCTGAGAGCGGGGTGGACCTGGTGTCCATCGAGAAGCTGGGGGTCAAGGTGCACGAGCTGCTGCAGGGTCCCTCCCACTGCGCGGGATGGCGACAGAGGAGCGGAAAGGCCGCGCTCATCATCACCCACACCGGGCAGATATTGGACTACGTGGAGGCGGACCGGGGTTATGTCATGTGCAACGGCACGGTGGCCTGCTCGGGCAACCCCCGCGAGCTGTTGGGCGAGATACGCAAGATGGGATACAACGAGTGCATCCGCTGCAAGATGAACCGCTCCAACCTCATCCGGGAGATCGCCTGAGGGTTGTCCATGACGTCCGATCAGGAGAGGAGGGCCAAGGAGGCCCTGAGGAAGGAGGCCTCGTTCGGCGAGGATATCGACCTGGAGGAGTACGAGGAGGGGAGCCGGGAGCTCTCCACCCTGGAGTCGCTGGAGGACCTTCCCCAGGATACCCAGCGCACCATGCTGGATGCGGGCATCGAGCCCAGTGACAAGGGCAAGGCCGGCAACTTCCTGCTCATGGACAACACCGTGGTGCACTCGGCCATCATGGGCAGCGGGGTGGAGCTCATGCCCCTCTCCAGGGCGCTCAAGGTGCATGACTGGCTGAAGGACTACATCTGGAAGGCGGTGCAGCCGGACACCGACAAGTACACGGCCGAGAGCTATCTGCAGAAGGCGGACGGCTACTTCATCCGCGCCCTGCCCGGGGCCAAGGTGAGCATGCCGGTGCAGACCTGCCTGCTGCTCAAGAACCGCAACTCCAAGCAGTACGTGCACAACGTCCTTGTGGCCGAGGAGGGCTCGGAGTTCGAGGTGGTCACCGGATGCGCCACCTCCCGGGAGGTGGAGAAGGGGCTTCACCTGGGCATCTCGGAGTTCTATCTGAAGAAGGGCTCCAAGCTCAGCTTCACCATGATACACAACTGGTCCGAGTTCATCGGGGTGCGGCCGCGCAGCGCCATCGTCATGGAGGAGGGCGCCACCTACATCAACAACTACGTCGCGCTCAAGCCTGTCAAGAACATTCAGACCTACCCCACCGCCCATATGAACGGCAGGAACGGGGTGTGCCGTTTCAACTCGGTGGCGGTGGCCCATCCCGGAAGCACCATGGACATGGGCTCCCGGGCCGTTCTGAACGCCGAGGGGTGCAAGGCCGAGCTGATCTCCCGCACTATCACCACCGGGGGTACGGTCATCGCCCGCGGGCATCTGGTGGGCAACTCCAAGAACATCAAGGCGCATCTGGAGTGCAAAGGGCTCATCCTCAGCGACCAGGGGGTGCAGATCGCCATCCCGGAGCTGGAGGCCCATGTCCCTGACGTGGAGATGACCCATGAGGCCGCGGTGGGCAAGATCGCCCAGGACCAGGTGGAGTACATCATGTCCCGCGGGATGACCGAGGAGGAGGCTGTGGGCATGATCGTGAGGGGCTTCCTGGACGTGGGCATAAGGGGGATACCGGAGCACCTGAGGGCGGAGATAGACAAGGCGCTGAAGGAGACGGACGTGCGGGGCATGTGAGGTCCCCTCCCCGCCTCCTCGCACATTGGTATGAGGGCTTCCCATACCATCTGGGCGAAAATATTAACGTGCCCGGTGGCATTAGGGGATGGGGAAGGATCAGGGTGGTCATTCAACAGGTGGGGATCGAGGAGGCGGTCCATGAAGCTCTCAAGACCATGCACGAGCTGGACCGGGAGGAGGTGGCCATGTTCATCATCGATCCATTGGTGCTCTACATCCTCGGGGCCACCTCCAAGCGTTGCCTGACCGTGGCGGAGATGGTGCCGGTGGTCAACCTGCCCATCGCCACCTGTTACAAGCTGGTCTATCAGATGGAGGGCCACGGGCTCCTGGCCTCCTGCGGCACCCAGCGCACCGGTCGAGGGAGGGCCACGGCCTACACATCGGTGCTCAAGGAGATGAGCCTGGACATGAGGAACTGCGTCATGCACATCTCGGTCACCTGGAAGAACGGGGTCACCGAGGAGTTCCGACGGGAGATGGGGGCCCAGGTGCCGCGCGAGGCACCCTCCTCCACCACCCTGAGCTGCCCAGTGTCCGAAATGGACGTGGACCAGGCCTTGGGCAGCGACTAAAAAGGTTGATTATAGGCCATCCCGATGACCTCCACGATGCGCGTGGTCAAGAGGTCAGGAGAGATGGAGGAGTACGATCCCCAGAAGGCCATGAACGCCATCCTGCGGGTGGGCCTGTCCCCCGAGGAGGCCGAGGAGGTGATGGAGGAGGTGCGCCCCCACCTGTATGACGGGATGACCACCGAGGAGCTCTATCGCCTGATCAGGAGCAGGCTGTCCACCTGCAGGGCCTCCAAGTACTCCCTGAAGAAGGCCATCATGCTCCTGGGACCGGACGGGCATCCCTTCGAGACGCTGGTGGGCCGGGTGTTCAAAGAACTGGGGTACACCGTAGAGGTGCGCCAGATTCTGAAGGGGCACTGCACCACCCATGAGGTGGACCTGGTCGTCTGCAAGAACGGGGTCAAGGGCATGGTGGAGTGCAAGTTCCACAACGCCCTGGGCATCAAGACCAGCATCAAGGACGCCCTGTACACCTGGGGGCGATTCCTTGATATCAGGGGCCTCAACGGCATCTCCGTCCCCTGGCTGGTGACCAACACCAAGTTCTCCAGCGACGTGGTCAATTATGCCAGGTGCGTGGGCATGAGGACGATCTGCTGGAAGTGCGCCGAGGAGAAGGGGCTGGAGAAGCTGGTGGAGAGGGTCAACATCTACCCCGTGACCATCCTGGACCTAAAGAGAAAGGAGCAGCGCATACTGTTGGACCATGACATCATCATCTGCCGCGACATCCTGGACCGAAAGGAGGAGATGTTCACCCTCTTCCCCCGCGATACCGCCGAGCGGATCATCGGTGAGGCGGTCGAGTTCCTCGAGTGTGTGCGAAAATGAGGTTCAGTTTGGTGCTGGGCACCCGGCCGGAGATCGTCAAGATGGCCCCCGTCGTGCGTCAGCTCCAGCTCTGCGGGGAGGACTTCGAACTGGTGCACACCGGGCAGCATTACTCATACGATATGGACCAGGTCTTCTTCCAGGACCTGCGGCTCCCGCGGCCGACGGTGAACCTGGAGGTGGGCTCGGGGCCGCACGGGGCCCAGACCGGCAGGATGCTGGTCGGTCTGGAAGCGCACTTCCTGAGGAGCCGTCCGGACATGGTGCTGGTGCAGGGGGACACCAACACCGTGCTGGCCGGGGCCCTGGCCGCGGCCAAGATGAACATCCCGGTAGGGCATGTGGAGGCCGGCCTGCGCTCCTTCGACCGCCGCATGCCCGAGGAGATCAACAGGGTGCTGGTCGACCACATCTCCGACCTGCTCTTCACCCCCACCGAGACCTCCGCCCAGAACCTGGAAAGGGAGGGGGTGACCAAGGGGGTGCACGTCACCGGCAACACCATCGTGGACGCGGTGCGCCAGAACCTGCGTCTTGCCGAGGAGAGGGACGATGTCCTGCGGGGGCTGGGCCTGAGCAGCGGGGGGTATGTGCTGACCACCATGCACCGGCAGGAGAACGTCGATTCCCCCTCCCGCATGGCCAACGTGCTGCGCGCCCTGGGGCAGGTGGCCGGGGAGACGGGGCTGGATGTCGTTTGGCCCGTGCATCCCCGCACCAGGAAGAACCTGGATAACTTTCAATTGAAGGTGCCTCAGAGGGTGCGGGTCATCGAGCCTCTGGGATTCCTGCAATTCCTGCAGTTGGAGGCCAGGGCGGCCCTGGCCCTCACGGACTCGGGCGGGCTGCAGGAGGAATGCTGCATTTTGGGCGTGCCCTGCGTCACCCTGAGGGACAGCACCGAGCGGCCAGAGACGGTGCGGGTGGGGGCGAACGTGGTGGTGGGCACCGAACCGGAGAGGGTGCTGGAAGGGGTGAGGCGCATGCTTGGCTCGCAACGCGATTGGGCGTGTCCCCTGGGCCAGGAAGGGGCTGGCGCCCGCATCGTGACGATATGCCGGGAGTTCCGAAAGACGGAGGCGTAACCTTTTCTATACCTATGCTTTCGGCCATATGAGGCCGGGACGATGATCGAAGCGGTGCTGCAGGTGGACATTCCCGATGGATGGGTCCACGATATCTCATCCAAATTCGATGTCCCGGTACGCATTCTGGACTGCATACCCTTCGGGGAGAAGGGAGCGCGCTCCTTCGTGGAGCTGGAGTGCGACGACCCGGAGATGCAGCGGATCGTGTCCAAGGCCATAGAGGAGCATCCCGACGTGTGCAAGTGGGAGTCCTCGGTGACCGAGGACGGAAGGGTGCGTGGAGTGGCGTTGCTCACCAAGTGCCGGGCCTGCACGGCCATACTGCGATCGGACTGCTACCTGCGCAGCGCCAAGACCAAGGGCGGCGGGCTGGTGGAATGGCATGTCATCGCCACCCGGGAGGGGGCCCTGGGTCAGCTGATCAAGGAGCTGCAGCAGAACGGCTGCACCATCAAGCTGCTCTCCAAGAAGAAGGTGGACGACAGCAGCTTCGTCACCCGCAGGCAGGAGACGGCGGTGCGCGCCGCCCTTGAAAGAGGTTATTACGATTACCCCCGAAAGGTCAGCCTACAAGAGATGGCCAAGAGCTTCGGGGTCACCGCCTCCACCATGGGGGAGATACTCCAGCGGGGAGAGCGCAACATCATCCGGGAATACTTCCGGACCAAGATGTGAGGAAGATAAGATGGAACAATCGGAAAAGATAGAGGTCAAGACCATGGACGAGAAGGATTACCGCCTGAAGAAGTCCATGTCCAAGATAAAGTATAAGATAATGATCATGTCCGGCAAGGGTGGTGTGGGCAAGAGCACTGTCGCGGTGAACATCGCCACCGCCCTGGCCATGAGAGGGTATGAGGTGGGGATACTCGATGCGGACATACATGGGCCCAACATCCCCAAGATGATGAACATCGAGGACGCCACCATCATTTCCGAGCCGGACGGGCTCATGCCCGTGCTGGTCCCCCCGCACATGAAGGTCATGTCCATGGCCTTTCTGCTGGAGGACAGGGACACGCCGGTGGTCTGGCGGGGACCGCTCAAGATGAGCGCGATCCGCCAGTTCCTGGCCGATGTGAAATGGGGGGAGCTGGACTTTCTCATAGTGGACCTGCCCCCGGGCACAGGGGACGAGCCCTTGAGCATTGCCCAGCTCATCGGGGACGTGGACGGGGCCATCGTGGTCACCACCCCGCAGGACGTGGCCCTGCTCGACTCCCGGAAGACGGTCACCTTCTCCAGGGCCCTCAAGGTGCCGGTCATGGGCGTGGTGGAGAACATGAGCGGCCTCATCTGTCCCCACTGTCATCAGACGATCGACCTGTTCAAGACCGGGGGCGGCGAGCGCGCCGCGAAGGAGATGGAAGTGCCCTTCCTGGGACGGGTCCCTCTGGACCCCCAGGTGGTGCTGGGCGGGGACGATGGTATGCCTATCGTGCTCAAGGACAAGAGCAATCCGGCCTCCAAGGCCTTCGAGGAGATGGTGGAGCGCATCCTGGCCAAGATAGGCAAGGGAGATTGAGATGGTCAGGCTGTGCGTCACCGCCGAGGGGCCCACCCTCGACGACCTTGTGGAGGAGGACTTCGGTCATGCCCGCTATTTGTTGATCGTGGACCCCGAGACCTGGGAGGTAGAGGTGCACGACAACCCGAAGGAACGGACCGATATCGGGCACGGCATCATGACCGCCGAGAACGTGGCCAGGCTGGGTCCCGACGCTGTGCTCACCGGATACGCCGGTGAGCACGGTCGGCGCAAAATGGAGTCCCTGGGCATCAGGATGATCATGGACGAGGAGGGCACTGTGCGCGACGCGGTCGAGGGTTACATCCGCCGTCATATGAGCGTTGAACGGAAGTGATCCCCTTCTTTGGCGCCCTTTTAATGAGGGCATAGCCCGGCTGATGTCCCCATATCCCATTGAGGGCGCCGGTATTGGGTGTCGTTGAGCGTTTCGAGTTCCCCTCCATAGGAAATATTGGTTCTCATTGGAATCGATGATGTTCGATGAACGTCGATTCGCTTTCAATAATTATTTCGCGTATCTACGATGCATCCTTCATCGTGGGATCGACTGGCATTCGATGAACAAGGCGGGATGGGGTTTCCCGCCTCTCGACAATCGATGTATCTATTGCGATTTGAGAACCCTTTTCTAATGATTATCGTAATTATTATGTCATTAACTTAGGATATTGATGGAATATTAGGGAATATCGTAAGTTCTTCACATAGTATTAAGTACTAATCCGAAAGTAGCTCTCATCATGGATGTCAGATCCCATCCATGCGAGAGCAGTAAGCGGCACTGCTCCGCCGGTGCCGGCCCCGATCGGCTAGAGAGAGGGGTTGCCTGGGCGGACCTTCTGGACGAACGGAGATTCGTCTGCCGGATGGATAGAAGGAGTTTTGAAAGCGCGATCCGCAAGCGGATCAGGGACCTGAGGGAGGTCGAGGAGTGAAGATGCTCACCGTTCATTGCCAGCCTTGGCTATGGACCGGGGCAGGAAGGACCTTGCATAGGGAGCCCCGTGCTTGGACCAGAGGAGGTGCTCTTTGATGCTGGAGAAGGTCCTTAACCGCAGCAGCGCCAAGAACGGTGGTCGCAGCGACATCATCCTGCTGGCCACGGACGGGTCCAAGCCCGCGCTCACCGCCACCAAGAAGGCGGTGGAGCTGGCCAAGGCCACGGGTTCCACCCTGCACGTACTGTGCGTCAAGGAGGACCTCATGAGCATGCCCCTGGAGAAGAAGGGGGATGTGGTGGCCGAGGAGCAGCTGGTGGGCATCCATGCCAAGGGCGGGGAGGTGGCCATGGAGTGGGCCGAGCTCAACTCAGTGCCCGCCGTCCTCAAGACCTATCTGGGAGGTCCGGTGGTGGGCGCCATCCTGGACTACGCCAGGCAGATCTCCCCGGCCTTCATCGTGCTGGGCTCGGCGGGTCGTAGCGGCTGGGAGAAGATAACCCTGGGATCGGTGGCCGAGGGGGTGATGAAGCACTCCCCCTACCCGGTCGTCATGACCAAGGGCTACCAGGACGCGTTCATAGAGGACATCCTTCAGATAGCCCTGGCCAAGATCATGCCTCCGGAGGAGGAGGTCGAGGAGGAGGTCGAGCTTGTTTCCATGGAGGAGCTGGGCATAGGCCGCAAGCTAGGCGTGGCCTTCGGCACCCTGATGGCCTTCCTGATCCCCTACTTCGGCCTGGGAGCGCTCAACTCCCTGTCCGTGGAGACCGCCACCACCAAACTGTTCGGCGACGCCAACGTGGCCATCGTGTGGGTCCTTCTTCTGTTCCCCATCGGTTGGGTGACGGCCATCGTGTTCCATCGCCTGGCCAGTAGAAAGGAGGCGGGCCAGTGACCAGCGTTGTGTCCCTGGCCATAGTCCTAGGTCTGGTGGTACTGTCCCTTAGCATAGCCATCTACACCAGGCGTTCGGCCAGGACCTCATCCGAGTTCTACGTGGCCGGTCAGAACATCAGCTGGCTGCAGAACGCCCTAGCGCTCACGGGCGATTACCTGAGTGCCGCCTCCTTCCTGGGGGTGGCCGGGGCCATCGCCATCTTCGGTATCGACAAGACCTGGGACGGTCTGGGATACTTTGGCGGGTACATCGTGCTGCTGGCCCTGCTGGCGGTGCCCCTCAGGAAGGTGGGCAAGTATACGACATCGGAGATCCTCACCACCCGCTTCAAGGGCAGCCGTTCCCTTCGCCTCGGAGGCATGATGGGAGCGGTGGTCATATCGACCTTCTATGTGGTGCCCCAGATCGTGGGAGCGGGGGCGCTCCTGCAGCTGCTGATGGGATGGAACTACACCTTCTCCGTGCTGGTCATCGGGGTGCTGGTGATATCCTACGTCACCACCGGCGGTATGCGCGCCACCACCTATAACCAAATCATACAGGGGCTGGTGCTGTGGGGGGCCATGGCCATCATCATGGTCCTGATGCTGGGAGCGGCCTTCGGCTTCGATCCGGGGCAGGTGCTCTCCCAGGCGGACAACATGATACCGCCCAAGCTGGCCTCCGGCCTGCTGGCCAACGACCCCAGCGTGCCTGACTTCAGCACCCTGACCGCTGATCAGGCCATAGCATTCGTCAGCGGCAAGCTGACCGGTGAGAACACAGCGCTGACCCCGGGGACCTTCGCGCCCAATTGGATGAACACCATGGCCCTGGCCGCCGGACTGGTCTTCGGTACCGCCGGACTGCCGCACGTGCTGACCAGGTACTACACGGTGAGGAGGCCCAAGGACGCCCGCACCAGCACCATCGGGGTGCTGCTGATGATCGGTTCCTTCTACATCATGACCGTGGTGGTGGGGCTGGGCGCCATGTACGTCCTGTACCCCGACCTGATGGGCTTCTTCCTAGGAGGCCAGTCGTCCATAGCCACCAATATGGCCGTGCCGCTGCTGGCGGAGCACACCGGAGGGGAGATCATGCTGGGCATCGCCATCGGGGGGGCCTTCTGCGCCATCCTGAGCACGGTGGCCGGACTGCTGATCACCATAGGGACCACCGTGAGCCATGACTTCTACAAGGAGGTCATCAACAGAAAGGCCTCCGATCGCCGGGAGGTGCTGGTCGCCAAGCTGTCCATCCTTGTGATGGGGATCATAGGAGTGGGGCTGGGGCTCGGCATGGCCGATCAGAACGTCTCATACCTGGTGACATTGGCCTTCGGCATGGCCGCGAGCATATTCTTCCCCGTGCTGTTCATGAGCATCTGGTGGAAGAGGTATACCCGGGAAGGGGCCCTGGCCACGATGATCACCGGACTGATCGTCTCAGTGGTCTTCGTGGTGGCCACGCTTTCCGGTACCGACAACGTGCTTGGCCTTCCGGTGCTGGTCAACCCCGCGCTGTACAGCCTGCCCGCCGCGGTCATCGCCGGGGTGGTGGTCAGCCTTCTGACCAAGGACGTGGGCGATGTGGAGAACTTCATGCGCCGGGCCCATAGCAAGATCGAGTGAAACCCTTTCATCATTCCT
>JAFGPG010000068.1 GCA_016926075.1 Methanomassiliicoccales archaeon | reverse complement strand
GTGTCGACTATCTCAATGGCTCCTATTCCATATGAATAAGTGTACAGACAGTCGCCCATGTTGGAGAAGCTGGAGTTGGTGACGGTCAGGGTCAGGACCCCAGTGCCCTCGGAAGAGGACGCATAGAGGTCTGATGAATAGTCGCCATTGCTGACGTGGAACTCGTTGAAGGTCGCCATGATGCTGCCGTTGGTGTAGGCTAACAATCCATGTACGATGCTGTCCATGGTCACGTTGTCCAGACCTATCACGATGTCACCTTGGATTGCATAGAGGTACAGCAGGTAGTCCCATCCCCAAAAGTTGGTGAACTCGGTGTCGGACACCTGAATGTTACCGATCATGTCCGCCTGCACGTAGATACCATAATCCGAATCGTTGAAACTGCAGTCGGTGATGGTCAAGTCCACGTTCCCGTTCCCGCCGAAGGCCGTGGCGCTGAGGTCCGCTATCAGGTAGGTGTTGTCGGTGGTCACGTTGTCAAACGTCACGTCCAGACTGCCGTTCAGGTTGTTGGCGTATAGGATACCGTAGCAGTTCTCGAAGTATGCATTGGAGAGCACTACCACCATATCACCGGGGTCGTTCTCCAGCCAGATCGCGTATTCGGACATCCACATGTTGGTGAGCTCGGTATCGGCGATATCGATGCTACCGATAACGTCCGCCTCTATATCCAGGCCATAATAAGTATCGTTGACATGAACATCGCTCATAGTCAGGTCAACGGTGCCGGTCAACGTTGGCGTATATGCCCCAAGTTCCAGGAAAATGTATGAAGCGTCGACATATATACTATCCAGGGTGACGTCCAGGCTACCGTTGTCGTTCCAGAGCCCAATGACAACGTCCCCTATCCCATAGAAAGAGAGGTCGTTGAAGGACAGGGATACCGTCGCTCCCCAGCTGTTGAACTCTCCAATGATCCCATAATATGTATCATTGAAGTTCACATTGGAGATCGGGATGCTCTCGTTCTGCAAATAGATGCCTGCGAACACATGGGAGATGTCGGCGTATGCAACTGAGCCCGAGGAGCCGTCCAAGAACGCCATCGCGATCCATCCATAGTTCATCGTGGATTCGTTCCAGGTGAAGGTCACTGGGCTGTCAGCGGTCCCTTGCACCAACAGTTCTCCTTCTACTATTATACTATAGTCGTTCTCGAAGATCACGGTGACGTTGTTCTCGATCGTCAGCGTGACACCTGTATTTACATACACATCTCCGGTCACGTTATACGTGTTGTCGGACGTCCAGGTGGTATCAACGGTGATATCACCCGAGACATCCTCCGCACTGGCCTGTCCTGCGCCCAAAAACATGAGCAGAACCAGAGCAAAGGCCAATATACCGAGGTACAAGGCTGCCCTCTTGACAAAGCCAGTGTTCATAATATCATTCTGATTAGTACTTGGATTGTCCAATTGCATTCCCCCATACGGACCCCATCCACCATAAGGGACCCTGGTTTGATTGAACGAATGTATTTGTGTGGCATTACTTAATAGTTATTCGATAAATTGTCACCAATGCTTCTTGTCCATACCCTATATTGACCTCTATACGAAGTATCGGCGTTAAACTGCCCTAATTTTATTGGGATAATTAGGCAAACTTATTAACCAGGATGAGAAAATCCGCCTCCGTGCACAAGATCACCCATATCAGCATGGAGACGGACGTGCTGGCCGAGAACAGGCATCTGGCCGAGCACAATCACGAGAAGTTGAAGGGTTCCGGCGTCCGCTCGGTGGACGTCATGGGCACCACAGGTGCTGGCAAGACCGCCATCATCATCAGGCTCTCGCGCTTTCTAATGGACAGGGGGCTGAGGGTGGCGGTCATCGCCGGGGACGTCGCCGGCCAGGACGATTACGAGCGCTTCCAGGCCGCGGGGGTCAGGGCCTTCAACCTCAGCACCGGTAAGGAATGCCATCTGGACGCCCATCTTCTGGACCATGCCCTGGACGACATCGACCTGGCGGGGATCGACTTCCTTTTCGTGGAGAACGTGGGCAACCTGGTGTGCCCTGCCGACTTTCCTCTGGGCACCGACAGACGCCTGGTGGTCATCTCTGCAACTGAGGGGGACGACATGGTGCGCAAGCACCCCATGATCTTCCAGGGGGCGGACCTCGCCGTGCTCAACAAGATGGACCTCGCACCCTACATGGAGGTGGACGTGGGGCGGTTGAGGGAGGACTATCGCGGGCTCACCGGGGGCAAGGAACTGCTGCCGGTCAGCGTGCGCTCCGGCGAAGGGTTGGAAGAGCTGGCCGAGTTCCTTCTGAGCTGATCTTCCCCATTCATTTATTAGCGCTCCCGTTCATCCCCGCCCCCATGAGCATCAAGGTGCTGGTGGTGGGCGGTGGCGGACGGGAGCACGCCATCGTCGAGGCCTTGCTCAGGGACGGGGCCGAGGTCTACTCGGTCATGAAGAACCTCAACCCGGGCATCGCACGTGGGGCGAAGGCCTTACGCCTTCTTTCGGAGACCGACGTGCCCCAGGTCGTGGAGTTCGCGGTGCAGTGCGGAGCGGAGCTGGCGGTGGTGGGGCCCGAGGCGCCCCTGGAGGCGGGGCTGTCCGACCAGCTGGTGAAGAGGGGGATAGGATGCGTGGGCCCGTCGCAGGCCGCGGCCCGCCTGGAGACCTCCAAGAGGTTCGCCCGCCGACTGATGAGGAAGCACGGGGTGCCTGGGAACATTGAGTTCGACACCTTCCGTGACCTAGAGACGGCGCGCACCTTCGTGAACGATTTCCCTGGGCAGCTGGTGGTCAAGCCCGAGGGGCTCACCGGGGGCAAGGGGGTCAAGGTGGAGGGGGAGCATCTTCAAGGAAAGAATGAGGTGCTCGATTACGTCAAGGAGGTGCTGGACAAGCGCATCGGCGGCGCGGGTGTGGTGCTAGAGGAGCGACTGGTGGGGGAGGAGTTCACCCTGCAGGCCTTCTGCGACGGGCGTGACGTGATGGGCATGCCCCTGGTCCAGGACCATAAGCGGGCATATGAGGGGGACGTCGGCCCTAACACCGGGGGCATGGGCTCCTACTCCGATGCCGACCACCTCCTTCCCTTCCTGGGTAATGAGGATAAAGATACGGCGGAGGACATCATGCGACGCGCCGTGCTGGCCCTGCGCGAGGAGGGCACCCCCTACCGTGGTATCCTCTACGGACAGTTCATGCTGACCAGGGACGGCCCCAAGGTCATCGAGTTCAACGCCCGCTTCGGGGACCCGGAGGCCATGAACGTGCTGACCCTGCTGGAGAACGGTTTCCTGGGCCTCTGTCAGGCCATGGCCGAGGGCCGTCTCGGGCCTCCTGTCCCCTTCCAACCGCAGGCCACCGTATGCAAGTACGTGGTGCCCGCCGGCTACGGCACCAAGCCCCAGGCCGGAACCCCCATTAACGTGGACGAAGGAGCCATAGTGAAAGCCGGTGCCACCGTGTACTACGCGGCGGTGGACGAGAGGGAGGGGAAGGTTTACACCACCACCTCCCGTTCCCTGGGCGTGGTGGGGGTGGCGGAGACCATCGAGCGGGCGGAGGAGGTGTGCGAGGCCGGCCTTGCCCACGTCAAGGGCGACGTGTTCGTGCGCCACGACATCGGCCGGGGGGAGCTGCTGCGCCGGAGGGTGGAGCACATGCGCCAGGTCCGCGGATGAGCGTTTTCATATAGCCCTGCCCCAATGCCCTATCATGCAGAACCTGGGGGAGATCGCCCAGAGGATACAGGTGTCCTTGGAGGAGAAGGACACCGTGCGGGAGATAGCCATCAAGTCCTCCCGGGCCATCATCCGCATGTCCGGCACGGTGGTGCACGGCATGCACAAGGGTCAGGACGGCGAGGCCCTTCTTGTCGAGGCCATCGACGAGGCGCACCGTCTGAGGAGCGTGCTCTCGGAGCACCTGGACATCTGGCATTCGGGCATCGTCCAGGACGCCCTGCAGGAGGTGGCCGAGGCGGCCATCCTCAATGCCATCGTGCACGGGCAGGAGCTGCCGGACCCGGAGTACCTGGGCATGCCGGAGGCCTCCTACCTCATGGGCATGGCCGATACCATCGGCGAGCTGAGGCGCTTCGCGCTTGAATCCCTGCGCCGGGGGGACACGCCGGCCGCGGAGGGGTACCTGGACATCATGGAGGAGCTCTTCCTGGTGATCATGGGGTTCGACTACCCGGACGCCATGGTCTCCATCCGTCGCAAGCAGGACATCGCCCGATCGGTCCTGGAGAAGACCAGGGGGGACGTTTCCTTGGCGGTCTCCGGGGAAAGGCTGCGGACCCGTCTGGCCGAGCTGGAGAGAAGGTTGTGAGTCTCAGCGCCTCTTCCTGCCCTTGGCCTTGGGGCGCCTCCAGAGGAGGAACGCCACCAGCCCCAGGGCGATGACCAGCACCCAGAGCAGGGTGTTGACCCCTCCGTAACCGGGGACGTCATAGTAGATGGTCGTCTCGTAGACCGTCGCGCCGCCCTCGAAGGTCACGATGGCGTTGCTGGGGTCCAGGAGCATGCGCACCTTGTATTGGCCCGATTCCAGGTCCAAGGCCGTCCAATTGTAAAGGAAGTCATAGGACTGCCCGGCCGCCAGGTCCAATGAGGTGCTGTGCACCTCCGACCACTGCCCTTCCTTCAATATGTACAGGGCCAGGGGGACACCGCTCACCGCCACGTCGCCGGTGTTGACGATGGTGGCATGGAACACGATGGGCTCCACCACCTCCACCTTGTACACCAGCGGGAGGGCCATGCTCTCCGTGGAGCCGGTGGAGGTGCAGTTGATCCAGATGGTGAGGGTCTGCGCTTCGGACGGCGCGGTCAGGTTGATGTAGAACACCCCGCTGGAGGTGGGCTCCGCGCTGCCCGGGACGAAGTACGAGCCGTAGGTGCTGCCGGTACCGGCGAAATCCGCGTTGTACGAATAGTTGCCCACCCCGGCCTCCGCCGGTCCCCCCACCATGCTCAACTTGTACTGGGTCACGCTGCCCGTGGTGACCACCAGGGGGCCTTCCAGCTGTGCATGCAGAGGATCGTAACCGTCCCCCGCGGCGGTGGCCGGAAGGGCGGACAGCAATAGACAGACGAGCAATGCCCACATCAGCGCCTTCTTCGTGAGAACACCCCCTTCTGTACGGAGAGGACGAGCACCACCACCATCAGGGCCAGTGCCGCCCCCAGCAGGACCACGGTGTCCATGCCCATGGCCGGAGCGCTATAGGACACCCCTGGACCGCTGACCGCCACACCGCCGCTGATCATGAGGCCTGCGAACTCGGGTGTCAGGTCCAGGGTGGCCATGGCCGCCTCATCGTTCTGGGATACCGCCACCAGTTGAACGGTGACCGTGGGGCTGGGGTTCTGTCGCAGCGGGGTCAGGGAGACGATGAAATCCATGCTGCCGGAGGCGGTTACCGTGAGGTTCAGGGAATCGCTCAGGAGCGTCCCGTCCACCAGCTTGACCTCCCAGCCGAGGTCGTTCAAGACGGGTCCGTTCCCCACCGTCACCGTGCAGGTGTCCTCGACGTTGCCTTGGTTCTTCACCTTCACACGGTACTGATAGTCGCTACCGTCCGTCCCCTGGGCGCTCACATAGGTCAAGGAGAGCTCGTAGAAGGGGGATATGTCGGCGTCCAGCTTCACGGTGTCGGTGATCGAGGAGTTGCCGGTGGAGGAGACCCTCACGGTGACCGCGGTGTGACTGACCAGTACGGATTCCGAGGGCGTGAGATGCACGGTCACGATCTGGCTGCTGACACCGCTGCCGAAGTCCAGGGCCACCTCGGTCTGCGAGAAGGTCACGGTCCACCCGGTGGCGGTGGCGCTCAGCCTGAGGGTGTCGGGGGCGTTCCCCGTATTGGACACCCGTATGGTGTAGACCGCTGTCTCACCGGCGCCTATGGTCGCCTTCTGAGCGGAGTCCCATGTGATGTCCACCGAGCGCACCACTTCCTTTTCCATGAATATCCCGCGAGAGGTAACGTCCTGCAGCTCCACGCCGTTCTCCCCGCTGTATGTCACGGACAGGCCAGCCTCCGTGAGCTGTGTCTCTGCCTGCAGCAGATAGGTGCCGGCCGGCAGGTAGATCTCGTAGCGGCCGTCAGCCCCGCTGATGAGGTCCAGTGCCCCCTCGCCCGCGACCGTGACCTGCGCCTGTACCCCGAAGTCACCGGCGAAGGTGACGCCCGTGAGGCGTAGGGCGGCGCTCAGCACCAGGTCGTTTTGGAGGTCCACAGGTCCATCGACGCTCAGCTCCCCTAGGAAGGCCTGGCCGCTGTCCGCGCTGAGCGCGTACACGCTGTAGTTGCCGGGGGCGAGGGATACCGAGTAGTTGCCCGAGGCCGCCTCCACGGTGCATTCCATGGCCGTCTCGGACTGGGGCATGAACCTGAGGGTGGCTGGTACAGGCGCCCCGGAGGCCAGCACCCATCCCTGCACCGTGGCGTTGTCCAGCTCCCTGGTGGTGGGTATGAGCACGTTCTGTGCCATGGACCCCATCTCGAAGCTGATCTCCCCTCTGTAGACCACATACCTGTTCACACCGTCGATGACGGCCGTGTCATGGTGCTCTATGGAGGCGGAGTAGCTTCCGGGGGCCAGGTATACAGAGATGAAGTTCATCGAGGAGGAGGAGGTCAGGTTGTAGCACGCATCTCCCTCCCGGATTGATATTATGACACCCGATTCACCGACCCCGGTCATGCTGGCCCGTACCATCACCTGACGGGCGGTGTCCGCCGCCACGTCCAGGACGGTCGGGCCGCTGATGAGCACCCGGGAGAGGTCGGCCGAGCGCAGGGAGGAATTGTCCACCCTCACATACAGGGAGTAGTTGCCCTTCTGCAGATAGACGGAATAGATACTGCCAGCGGAGATCTCCTCGTGCTCCGGCCCATCGAAGACCATGATAGCGCTACCACTGGGGCTGATGGTCCCCGTGACCAGGACCCTCTGGACCATCTCCAGCTCCAGGCCGGTCACGTCACTTCCGATGTCCACCGTGAGCTCCATTGGAGCGGAGGACTGATACTGTACCGAGGCGTCCCCCGGCGTGACGTTCTGGTTCACATGGACCAGGTAATCTCCTGGGGAAAGCGTCACCGAGAAGCTGCCGTCAATGGCCGTGACGGCGACCGCGTCCATCGCGGAACCGCTCCGGGCGGTGAACTGGATGGTGATGCCGCCCATGCCCGAGGATATGCTGCCGCTGACCAGCCTTTCGGTGGCCTGCATGTTCAGGTCGAGGGTCGTGTCCGTGACCATTGAGCCGAGCGTTTCGCTCAGCCCCTCGTAACCGTACTTCACGGCCTGAAGGGTGTAGCTCCTTCCGGCGATCAGCAGGAAGGAGTAAGCACCGTCGGGACCGGTGCTCGAGGACAATGCCCGCCCCTCCTGGTCCCGGATGGAGACCTGCACACCGCTCAGCCTCTCTCCGCTGGAGATGGCCCCATCACCGTCCTGATCATACCAGGCGGTACCGCTTACCTTGACCGAGTCCAGCAGGTCGATGCCGACGGAGACCGTGGAGCCCAGGTATATGTCGTTCCAATAGGAGCGGGAACCGTCCTGGGCGTAGATGGAGTACAACCCCTCCGGTAGCACTGCGCGGAACCCGCCGCTCCCGTTGCTGACCGCGGTCAGCACCGCCTCACTGGTTCGGGACTCGATGGTGACCGTGGCACCATTGCTGATGCTCGTTCCCGAGCTTACCAACCCGTTCAGCACCATCCCCGGCTCCAGTAGGAGGTCGATGGTGGCATCGTCCGTGGCCTGGACCATGTGGAGCTGAACCACCTCCTCCCCTTCTACGGTGGCCGTGGCGTACAGTGAGACCTGGCCCTTGGGCACCACCACAGTGTAGCGTCCGCGGGTGTCGCTGCGCACCCACTTCGTGCCCAGCTCACCGTTCACCCCCACCATGGCGTTGGTGATCGGTTCCCCGTCGTAACTGACCAGGCCGGTGATGCGCATGGAATGATAGAGCACCAGGTCCCGGACCAGGGAGTCGCCCTCCTCCAGTCGCACCTGGGGATCGAGCAGCACCGTGCCGTCCGGGGTCTGAAGTGTGTAGTCACCGGGGAGCAGGTCGCTGAAGACGAAGGCGCCCGAGGCATCGGTGACCTCCTCGAGCATCTCCCCGCTGCTTTGGTCCAGAAGGATGACGGAGACACCGTTGGCGGGGGAACCGTCCTCCAGGGTGACGTTCCCCTCGACCTTGGCCGGTTCGTATCCCAGGTCCGTGGTGACCGTGCTGTCCACCACGGCGGTGACCTGGGCCTCCCCGAAGATGTGCCCATCGTACCGCACGGATAGGTCGCCGGAGATGGGCGGCACGCCCGTCAGCTGATATCCGTCCTCGGTGGAGACCGCCTCCAGATGGTGACCGGAGGTCTGGTTCTCGAAGATGACCGTGGCTCCCACCAGCACCTCGTCGTTCGAGGCGGAGTATTTGCCATTGCCATCGTTGTCCACGTACACCATGCCCTCGAGGGTCCCGGCGGTGATGGTCACGTCCAGATCGACCATGTAGTCCATCTGGCCGTCCTTGTTCGCGTCCTCCTCCACCCGCATGGCCTGGTCGTAGGTGATGTCCAGTGTGGTGGAGTACAGCTCGGTGCCGTACAGCAATCTTTCGTCCAGGTCGCCGTAGGAGAAGACCACGGTGGTCTCACCGAAGGGGGCTAAAATGCTGTAGCGCCCGTCAGCGTCGGTCCTCACCACCTGGTGAGGGATACCGTAATCGTCCAGGACCGTGACCCAGATGTTGGCCATGGGATCCCCGCTGTCGGAGAGGGCGGTGCCCTCGATGATGGCCCCATCGTAGTACTGCAGGAACACCACCCCCGAGTACAGGCCGGAGGAGGAGAGGTCCACGGTCCCGATGACCTCCCCGGAGTTGATCTTGCCATAGAGTTCGATGCCCTCCTGGTAGGAGATGGCCCTCCAGGCGTCGGAGTGGTTGGAGACCTCGGAGCTAGGATAGGGGTTGTAGTAGGCGGTGCGGTACACCATCCGGAAGTTGCTCATGTTCCAGCCCTGCATGGAGGGCAGGGACTGCAGGCTGCCGGAGATGCCTGGAAGACCTTGTTCGGTCTCGCCCACATCGCTCGGCCCGTACCCCATGAAGGTGCGGTAGAGCATGGTGTCGTAGAAGGCCTCGGTGTAGACGATCTCGTAGTCCACGATGAAATCGGAGGAGGTGACCTCGTCCAGCGGTATCTGTTCCCCGTAGTAGTCCACGGCGTATATCTGGTAGTAGTCGTAGGGGATGTTGTTGCCGTCCACCCTCTGATCGGACAGCTTGGCCGGTGCGTAGAAGATGTTGTAGCTGGTGGCGGTGAAGGGGAACAGGCGGTTGTCTATGGCCACATACCCGATGTCCTGACCCGTGATCTCCCTGACCTCGTGGTAGAGGGATGTCAGCTCGCCCTTGCCTATTCGGGACAGCACCTCGCGGGCCGCGGCGTATTTGGCGTTGCCGGAACTCAGCTCATCGTCGTACTCCCCGTAGACATCGGGGTTGTCCCTGACCTCCTCAACGTAATCGGTGGGGTGGGTCATGATGTCCTTCAGGCGCACGCTGTCCACTCCGTACGAGCCCATGAGCGAGTAGAGGGCCTCGGAGTCGTAGTCGGCCCTGGCCTCCATGCAGCGGACGATGAGCATGGCGATGGCCCCCTCCTCGGTCTGGGTCATGAGGAAGGTGCCGGCGAACTGATATCCGTTCTGGAAGTTGTCGGCCACCGCGGGGTGTCCGCCCTGCTGTATGGCCTCGAACCCGTAGTCCCACCAGGACAGGAAGGCCGGGCGGTCGGTGGGGGTGAGAGCATCACTATCCTGCTGGGAGAACCATTCCCAGGCCGCTGGCCAGTAGGTGTTGGGCAGGGACATGCCATAGGCGAAGGCGCCCAGGTACCAGAGGGTGCCGTTCTGCAGGTCGTAGTCGTCCGGCCTCAGGAACTCGGGCATGACCATGTATATCTGGCCATCGAAATCGGCCTTGGAGGTGGATGGGATCCCGGCGTCCATGGCATACCAGACGTTGGGCACCATTATCATGAGGACCACGAAGACGATCCCCAGCACGTGCCTTATCTTGACGGAGTGGCGGAGGGTCTTGAGCAGCCCGCCATGGTCGGTGCGCATGCTGTGCAGCATCTCATCGAACCTCAGGGTATCGATGATGATGGCCAGTATCCATCCCGCGGACACCGCGAAGGCCGGGGCGGCGTTGAAGACGAACCTGGCGGCGGAGGATGCCATGTATATGGATATGCCCACCCAGACCACTACGAAGATGAAGTAGGGGCTGATGTTCTTGGGGATCTTGTAGGCGGCCCATCCCACCCCCATCAGGGAGAGCCAGAACGTCACCATGCCGAAGGACATGGCCAGGCTGGAGAAGCCTGGGGCCTGGGCCTCGGATATGGTGCTGTATAGCTTGCTCTTGACCAGGTATCCCTGACCGGTGACTATGGACTCGAACAGGCCCGGAGAGAGCACAGAAAGCGCTGCCAGGGCGCCCAGCGTAATGATGGCGAGCGTGGGCAGGACCAGGGTCCAGGGGTAGTCGCGCGTGACCACGAACAGCAGCCCTCCGAGGGTGGCCACGATGAAGAGGAAGAGGGGTGTGTCGAACCAGGTGTTCACCAGGCTCAGGCTCACGTACATGGGGGCCATCACCAGGAAGGCCACCCCGAAGAGGGTGATGATGGTGAATAGGACCCCCATGGAGTCCGCGTTGCGGAAGCGGTCCACGAAGAGCTGCACGATGAGATAGACCAAGATGATGATGAGAAGGTAGGTGTAGCCGGTCCAGATCATGGCCACGGCGGCCACGGAGATGCCCCCCAGGGCGGCGTAAATAAGGGAGACATGGTTCGTTCCCAGATACCCTTTGAGCCCGGACCCTATGGCCTTGGGATCCCCCCATCTGGCCACCCATCGGCTGCCCTGGACCGATTGCAGGGAGCGCAGCAGGAAGTAGAAGGAGAACACCACGAAGAAGAGCACCATGGCGTCATGGTCCGCGTTGGACAGCACGGTGCGTTCGATGTGGCCGGCCATGAGGGCGAATATGAACGCCCCCAGCAGTCCGGCCTTGCGTCCGAAGGCCGCCTTTCCCAGCATGTAGACCGGGATGACGGTGAGCGCTCCCCACACAGCGGTGGAGAACACCAAGGACAGTCCCACAGCATCCGTGATGACCAGCCCGGAGATGCTGCTGAGGAACATGGCGAACACCGCCACTGACCAGTCATACAGCGGAGGGCGGGGGTTCCTCATCCCCAGCGGATAGTTCAGCATGTCGTCCCATACCAGGTGCTCCCCGGTCCCCACCGCGTGGTCGATGACCCTCATGTGATAATATGAGTCGGAGCCTCCCGACACCAGGTAACCGTTGTCCACGGACGTGGAGAATCCGAAATAGCTCCTGACGAACAAGGCCAGGAACACCAGCATCACCAACAGCAGTGCTGTCCGCCAATTCCTTCCTATCCAAGAGCCCTTCAGGGCCCGGGAGAGATCGGACAACGAACTGGAACGCTGCCTATCGGTAGGGCGACTGACCCCCTCCTTTTTCGTTGCCATCAGTTGGTCTCCTCTGGGCTGATTAGCATCTGATATCGCATCCCGTATAAAAACGTTGGTCCCTTCCAGTCCCAAAAAAAATGTATCTGGCCGGGGATGCGTACAGCGCCTTTGAGCGTCTATACACCGCCGGCCTCCCTTGCCTCCCTCACGATCTCCGAGGCCGCCCTCCGGGGGTCCTCCGCGCCGTAGATGCTGCGGCCGACGATGACGTAGTCCGCCCCCTTCCTCAGGGCGACCGAGGCGCTGCCTCCCTGCACTCCCACCCCCGGGGACAGTATGAGAAGGTCGCCCACCACCCTGCGCAGCGCGGCCACCCTCTCCGGGCGGGTGGCCGGGGCGATGATCCCCGCCGCCCCGCACTCCACCGCCATGCGGGCCAGGGATTCGGAGGCGGGGGCCGTGAACTCCGCTCCGCCGGGGTGGCTCATCTCCGTCACCACGAATATCTGGCGGTCATGGGCGGCCTGCACCGCCGCCCGGACCGAGTCGCTGCCGGTGAACCCGTGCACTATGACCCCCTCCGCCCCTCGTGCCACGGCATGGGAGACGATGAGGGAGACGGTGTTGGGGATGTCCGCCACCTTGAAGTCGCAGATCACCGGGGCCAGCTCGGACAGCCGGGTGATGGTCTCCGAGGAGGTGGACAGCACCAGGGGCCAGTTGATCTTGATGGCGTCCACCAGATCGGCCACCTGACCCGCCACCCACATGGCCCTCTCCCCATTCACCTCGTCCAATGCCAGGATGACCCTGCTCTCTTTCCTCATGCTCTCCCTCCCCCATGCCCCTCTCCGATTTTAGGGTTTGCCATGGACAAGCGTTAAGTCCGCCCGGGTCGGTGTGGTCCCCATGCGCGTCGTGCCCATGGGGTCGTCGTCCTTCTATACCAAGCGCCTGCCGCGGGGCTGCCGCCTCTGCCGCAAGGGGGCCAAGATGGTACTGCTGGTCACCGGCCTTTGCCACATGTCCTGCTATTATTGTCCCCTGTCGGAGGGGAAGCGGGGGAGGGACGTGGTGTACGCCAACGAGATGCTGGTGAGATGTGACGAGGATGTCATCGGCGAGGCCCTGGCCATCGGGGCCAAGGGCACCGGCATCACCGGGGGGGACCCCCTGCTGGTGTTGGAACGGACGCTACACTACATCGCCCTGCTGAAGGAGAGGTTCGGTCCCTCCCATCACATACATCTCTACACCGCCACCGTGGACCGGGAGAGCTTTCGGCGCCTGAGCGAGGTCGGACTGGACGAGCTGCGCATACATCCGCCCGTCAGGACCTGGGGGGACCTGGACCGGCTGGGGTTGGCGGAGGCCTTGCAAGGCCTGGGGATGCCGGTGGGTCTCGAGGTGCCGGTCATACCGGGGGAGAGGGAGGGGCTGCTGGCCCTCTGCCGCTACGCCGCCCGCCACGGGCTGGACTTCGTCAACCTCAACGAGCTGGAGGTCTCCGAGACCAATCACCGGGCGCTGATGGCCCGGGGGTTGAGGGTGCGTTCGGACGTTTCCAGCGCCATCGCCGGCAGCGAGGAGCTGGCCAGGGAGCTCGTCGAGGAGATGGGGGATGAGGTGCCCCTGCACTTCTGCTCCTCCAGCTTCAAGGACCGGGTGCAGCTGAGGGAGAGGATGAAGAGGAGGGCGAAGAGAGTGGCCCGGCCACTGGACCTGGTGACCGGCGAGGGCATGATATTGCTGGGGGTGGCGGAGGCAGAGGACCTGGGGGAGGCCGCGCGCCTGTTGCGTGAGGTGCATGGCGTCCCGGAGGGGCTCATGTGGCTGGACGAGGGACGGTGCAGGTTGGAGGTGGCCCCTTGGGTCCTGGAAAAGCTGGCCCCTTCCCTGCCCTTCCCCTGCTTCCTGGTGGAGGAGTACCCCACGGCGGACCGCCTGGAGGTGGAGAGGGAGCCGTTGAACTGATCAGGCCACCGAGATGCTCTGCACGTTGTGGTGTCTGTTGACCAGGTCGCGGGCGATCTTCAGGTTCTTGCCGTTCTTGCCGATGGCCCGCCCCTTCACCGCGGGGTCCACGGTCACCGTGGCGTGCACGATGTTGCCCCGGGTCTCGATCTCCACCTTCTCAGGGCCGTAGTTGTAGAAGACGTTCTTGATGAACGTCTCGGCATCATCGGAGAACTCCACTACCTGTATGTTCTTGCCTGTAGTGTTCTTCAGCTTGATCACGTTCTCGCCGCCCTTGCCCACCGCACGGTTGGCCTGGCCAGGGTCGACGACGTAGACCAGCTTCTCCTCGGTCTCCATGCAGTCACGGACCCTGGCCTTGGTCACCTTCTCGAAAAGGCTGATGTAGCGCAGGGTCTCCTCGGTGAATGTGATGTCGGATGTCATGGTCAGCCCAGCGAAAGGATGTTGGAGGCTCCCTTGTCCACGACGGCGATGGAGGACACCGAGAAAGGCTTTCCGCACAGGGCGCCGAGTTCCATGTTGGTGCCCTCGAACCTGTACACAGGGACATTGTGGCCCTTGGAGGCCAGGTAGTCGCTGGGGCAGTTCTTGGCCACAATGATGAGCTTGGCCTGCCCGCTCTTGATCATCTTCTCCGATTGCTGTACGCCGAAGACCACCTTCCCGGTGGTCATGGCCGATTTCAAAGCTCTTCCCAAATCGATCATTCAGCTGCCCCCTTCTTTACAGGTGCGTATATTAGATTGACGGCTCCGGTCCCCAGAGTAACCGGCTGCCCCACTATAATGTTTTCTGCCACCCCGTCCAGGTGGTCCTCCTCCCCGGTCATGGCCGCGGTCAGCAGATGGGCGGCGGTGATCTCGAAGGCCGCCCTGGCCAGCACGGATGACTTCCTACCGGATATCCCGTGGCGACCGATGGCCTTGACGTCCCCGTCGTTGGTCATGAGGTCGGCCACCAGCATGATGTGCCGTATGTCCACCGACAGCCCCTGTTCCTCCAGGGTCTGGGACGCCTCCTTGATTATGGAGTTGCGCGCCGCCTCCACCCCCAGGACGTCGTAGACCTCCTGTATGGAGTTGGTGTAGACCTGGGTGTGGTCCAGCCCCTCGATCCTCAGCACCTCCCGCAGGTTGCTCCCCTCGGTATATATGATGTACTGGTCGTCCCTCTTCCGCAGTATGGCCCGGGTGATGCCCTCCACCCCCTTGACCTTGGCGGTCTTGAGCATCTCCAGGGCCTTCTGCAGGTTCTTGAACGAGTGGTCCTTGGGCTCCAGGCACAGATACCCGATGTCCGAGTCGGCCGCCCTGGCCGGCAGGGTCTCGGCGGCCACCTCCGGCACTATGACGATGCCCCTCAGCCGGGCCACCCTCTCCTGGATGAGCCCTAGGGGGTCGATGATGCCCTTCTGCTCGCACTTGCGCATGTCCGGGATGATGAACAGGCGCATGTTGTGGAGGTCCGTCTCGATGTCCGCCAGGTCGAGCACGGTGGTGATCTCGATGTTGGAAGCGATGGACTTGACCTTTTCCAGGTCGTTGGAGAGCTCCTTGTCCACATAGATGGTCATCATGGGGGTGCTGGGCACCCGCCGGGCGTCCACGATCTCGATGAGGCGCGGGAGGCCCAGGGTCACGTTGATCTCGGCCACTCCCGCGTAGTGGAAGGTACGCATGGTCATCTGGGTGCCTGGTTCCCCTATGCTCTGGGCGGCCAATATCCCCGCGCTCTCGTTGGGGTCCATCTTGTGGTCCATGAACCTCTGGTTGGACCTGGTGAGTATCTTTACCAGCTCGTCATGGCTGATGTCGTTGCCTTCCAGGCGATGGGCGATCCTCAGGATGGCCCGGCGCGGCAGCTCCAGCTGGAGCTGTTCGCTCAGCTGCAGGAGCTGCAGTTCGAAGGGGTTGTACTCCTTCCTCTTGTCGGGTATCTCGTACACCACCACCGGCTCGGGCGCCTCCTCCTTCTCCGCCCTCTTCTTGGGGGCGGCCTTCTTCTTGGGGGCGACGGTCTTCTTGATCAATCTACCGAGCAGGTCCGCTGCCTGCTCCTCGCTGAGCCCGATCTCCACCAGCTCCTCGTGGGCGGCCTTGCCCAGGTCGGACTGGTTGCGGTAATGGTCCTTGACCAGGACGATGACCTCCTCCGGAACGCCCTTCCTCTGGAGGCCCTTGATGAAGTCCTTCTGGGCCATCAGTCCTCACCCCCTCCCTCGAAATCGGCGTCCTCGTACTCCTCCTCCTCGTCGGAGATGGTCTCCATGAGGTCCTTCTCCAGGGTGGCGTAGCCGCCTATCTTGCTCTCGTCAGGCCTGGTCAGGAGGTCGGCCTTGTGCTCCCCGAGCACCTCTCGCAGAACGTCGTCGATGTCGATGGCCTCCCCCTGCACGCTGCGGGTGGGATCGATGCCGTCCTCGCCATATTCGAACTGGATGATGTTGTCCGCGGTGTTGCGCACCGTGCCGTCCTGCTTCAGCTTGAGGTCCTCAAGGGCGTTGATGAGACGCCGCTGCATGTAACCGGAACGGGAGGTACGCACCGCGGTGTCCACCAACCCCTCCCGGCCGCCCATGGAATGGAAGAAGAACTCCGTGGGGGTGAGACCGCTTTTATAGGAGTTCTTGACGAAGCCCTTGGCCTGTGCTCCAAGATCGCCCTTCTTGAAATGGGGCAGGGTGCGGTTCCAGTATCCCCGGGACAAACGCTCGCCGCGCACGGCCTGCTGGCCGATGCACCCGGCCATCTGGGAGAGGTTGAGCATGGACCCGCGAGCGCCCGATTTCGCCATCTGCACCGCGGCGTTCTCCAGTCCGAGGTGCTTGCCGGCGATCCTGCCGGCCTCGTCCCTGGCCTCCCCCAGCTTGCGCATGGCCTCCACCTCCAGGGTCTCCTCCAGGGAGCGCCCGGGCATCTGGTCGAGGGTGCCGTCGCGATAGGAGGCCACCAACTGGTCCACCTCGCGGAAGGTGCTGTCGATCTTGTCCTCTATCTGCCGCTTGGCCTCGTCGGGGATGTCCTCGTCGTCGATGCCGGTGGAGAAGCCGCGGACCATGATGGCCCCGATGGCCAGGCGGGTGACGTCGTCCAGGAACTCCCGGGCCATATCCGCCCCGTAGTCCCTGGCGATCTTGTCCAGTATCTTGCCTTTGAACGAGCCGATGGCCTTCTCATCGATGGTACCCATGAGCAGCCTGCCCTCACGTACCTTGACGTACGCATCGTACTTGCAGCCCTCCTTCTCGCACTTGGGGCACTTCTGGCAGATGGAGGACTTGAAGGTCACGTCGAAGTCCTTGGGCAGTATGGTGGAGAAGAGGGACTTGCCGGTCCAGTACTCCATTCCCCCTATCACCGTGGGCTCGGGAAGCTCGTTGTTCCCCATCTTGGAAAGGATGAACAGTGTCTGCGCCTTATCGAACCTGGTGTCCCCGTGGGTCAGCAGGAAGGTGCCGGTGATATGGTCGTGTATGGCGCCGATGATGGGCCCTCCGAACCTGGGCGACAGTATGTGCTCCTGCACCTTCATGAGTATGTGCGCCTCGGCCCGCGCCTCCTCGCTCTGCAGCACGTGCAGGTTCATCTCGTCCCCGTCGAAGTCGGCGTTGTAGGGGGGGCAAACGCACAGGTTGAGACGGAAGGTCTTTCCGGGCATGACCTTGACCATGTGGGCCATCATGGACATGCGGTGCAGGGAAGGTTGCCGGTTGAACAGCACTACGTCCCCGTCCATGAGATGCCTTTCCACCACGTAGTTGATCTCGATGCCCTCGGCAACCGTCTCCGCGTTGCGATCGGTGACACGTATCCTTCGGCTGTCGTGCCGTATGACGTAGTTCACGCCCGGCCGATACTCCTCCCCTTCGGGGGCAGGCCCGCGCATGACCATGGCCTTCAGCGTCTCGATGTTGTCCTTGGTGACCACCACCGGTACGGTCAGCTCGCGTGCGGCGTAGACCGGCACCCCCACCTGGTTGATGGAGAGCCAGGGGTCGGGGGAGACCACGGTCCTGGCGGAGAAGTTCACGCGCTTACCGGAAAGGTTGGAACGGAAGCGGCCCTCCTTGCCCTTCAGCCTCTGCACCAGGGTCTTCAGGGGACGGCCGGAACGATGCCGCGCCGGCGGGATGCCCGAGGTCTGGTTGTCGAAATAGGTGGTGACGTGGTACTGCAGGAGCTCCCAGAGGTCCTCCACGATGAGCTGGGGGGCGCCGGCGTCCCGGTTCTCCCTCAGTCGCTGGTTGATGCGCAGCACGTCCACCAGCTTGTGCGTGAGGTCGTCCTCGGAGCGGTCCCCGGACTCCAGGGTGATGGACGGACGTACCGTCACGGGCGGTACGGGCAGCGCGGTCAGCACCATCCATTCCGGACGGCAGGCCCGGGGGTCGATGCCCAGGGGTATGAGGTCGGAGTCCGGTATCCTCTCCAGCCTTTCGCGCACCTCCTTGGGGGTGAGCTTGTGCCCCTCCTCCCGGAACTCCCGGAAGGTGGTGGGCTTGTCCAGGGTGATCTTGTACTGCTTCTCCCCGCAGTAGGGGCAGACCTCCTTCTGGGCCTTCTCCGAGGCGGCCTTGGCCGTCTCCTTGGAGAACTCGCGCATCTCCACGGCGTCGCTGCCCAGCTCCTCCATCACGTCCATGCGGTGGCGGTACTCCTTGACGTCCTCCTCGGTGAGCACCAGGCGGCCGCAGGAGCGGCAGGTGGCCTGCAGCAGCTTCTTGATCTCCTTCACGTACCCCACATGTATGACCGGCATGGCCAGGTCGATATGCCCGAAATGCCCGGGACACTCGTCGACCTTGTGCCCGCAGGTCTTGCACATGAGACCGGGCTCGATGACCCCCAGATGCGTGTCCATGAGCCCGGCGTCGATGGGGAACCCGTCGTCGTTGTAGGTGTCGGCGGTGATGATCTTGGTGGCCGACATGTGGCGTATCTCCTCGGGGGAGAGGCAGGCGAACTTGATGGAACCGATCCTCTTGGAAACCCCTCGCATCATCTCAAATCCTCCAATTGTAAGCGCATGGCCACTCCTAGCGATAGCAGTTCGTCCAACAGCAGCTTGAAGGCGTAGGAGGTCTGCACCAGGTGCACGTTGCTGTTGTTGCCGCACACCGGGCAGTGCAATGACCCCCTCTTGTCCAGGATGGCGATGTGCCCGCAGTTGGGGTTGCCGCACACCCATTGATAGGTTCCATCCGACTCGTCCAGCAGCCGGTCCTTGATGACCATGGCCGCCCCGTGCCCGATGAGACAGTCCCTCTCCATCTCACCGAACCTCAGGCCGCCCTGTCGTGAACGGCCCTCGGTGGGCTGCCTAGTGAGTATCTGCACCGGTCCACGGCTCCGGACATGCATCTTTCCGGAGACCATGTGATGAAGCTTCTGGTAGTAGATGACCCCGATGAAGACCTCGGCGGTGATCATGCGGCCTGTGAGCCCATCGTACATGACCTCCCGTCCGCTCCTCTGGAACCCGGCCTCGACCAGCGATTGGCGGAGCGCGTCCTCGCGCTCCCCGCTGAAGGCGGTGCCGTCCACGTGGCGTCCTTCCATGGAACCGACCTTCCCGCCGATCATCTCCAGGACATGGGCTACGGTCATACGGGAGGGGATGGCGTGAGGGTTGATGACCAGGTCCGGGATGACCCCGTCGGCGGTGAAGGGCATGTCGCAGGATTGGACCAGCAGGCCCACCACTCCCTTCTGGCCATGTCGGGAGGCGAACTTGTCGCCCAGCTCCGGGATCCTCTCGTCGCGCACCTTGACCTTGACCAGGCGGGAGCCGTTCTCCGACTCGGTCAGCATGACGCTGTCCACCCACCCCGTCTCCCCGGAGCGGCAGGTGATGGACGTCTCCCGCCTCTTCTGAACGGTCAGGAAGCTGGCGTCCTCCTCCTCCACGAAGCGAGGGGGGGAGGTCTTGCCCACCAGCACGTCCCCGCCGCAGACCGGGGTCTCGGGGGAGATGAGGCCGTCCTCGCCCAGGTTGGTGTAGGCCATGTCGGTCCTGGCCCCGCGCACGTCGGGAGAGGGGATCTCGAAGTGGTCCTCCTGCCCTCCAGGGTAGCGGCGCTCCTCGGTGCGGTAGGTCCTCATGAAGGTGGAGCGGCCCAGGCCGCGCTCCACGCTGCTCTTGTTGAGTATGAGCGCGTCCTCCATGTTGTAGCCATGGTAGGAGAGCACGGCCACCACGAAGTTCTGCCCGGCCGGGCGCTTGTTGAAGGCCACGAAGTCCATGAACTTGGTCTGCACCATGGGCTTCTGCGGATAGTGCAGTATGTGGCCGCGGGTGTCCGGCCTGCGGCGGTAGTTGCTGGCCGCTAGGCCCAGTGACTGTTTGGCCATGCCGGCGCCCATGGTCACGCGCGGTGACGAGTTGTGCTCGGGATAGGGGACCATGCCCGCGCACACCCCCAGTATGACCATGGGGTCCACCTCCATATGGGTGTGCGAGCCGTCGAAGAGGTAGTCGGCACGAACCGTTCCCTGGCAGTGCCGGCACTGCAACTCGGCCTGCCTGTCGGCGGTCCCCGGGTTCATCCAGTCCAGGTCCATGGGGGAGACGTCCCGCTCGCAGTTGCTGCACTTGAGGGGCGGCCTGTAGGGCTCCACGGCTATGAAGGTGTCCTCCTCCTCCTCGGCGTCTATCCATTCCAGCACCCCTTCGCGCACCAGGTCCGACCAGCGCAGCTTGCCGGCACGTATGTCCTCCAGGTGCCGGCGGGTGATCATCGGACGGCCGTCCTTGAGCACCAGCAATGCCCTTCTCAATCGACCCTCGTCACAGTTGATGATGACCTCGTCCATCTCCTCGTCGTAGCGTATGTTGATCTCGTCGGAGAGCAGACCGGTGCGGCGGCGGTTGCGCATCTCGTTGACCAGGAAGGTGGAATCCTCGTGCACCCCTTTCAGGTCCCCGTTCACGTAGACCCGGGTGCCGGACATCTGCTGGCCCCGCACCTCCTTTATCCCCAGGTCCTTGAGCAGGAAGGTGACGTCCTCCTCACGGAAACCCTCGGAGACGTTGATGATCAGGGCGGCGTTCTTGACCAGCCCGCAGTTCTGACCCTCGGGGGTCTCGTTGGGGCAGAGACGGCCCCATTGCGTGGGATGCAGGTCGCGGGCCTCGAAGTGCGGCTGGCTGCGGGTCAGGGACGAGGTCACCCGGCGCAGGTGGGAGATGGTGCTCATGTTCGAGGTGCGGTCCAGAAGTTGACTGACGCCGGCGCGCCCCCCCACCCAATTGCCGGTGGCCAGGGCGTGCAGCATCTGATTGGTCATGAGGTCCGGGCGAATGGCGCTGCTGATGCGCAGGTCCTTCTTCCGGGCATAGGACTTCTCCAGCTGGTACTTGAGGTCCTTCATCAGTTTCAGGAAGGCCACCCGGAACAGGTCCTCCATGAGGTCCCCGGAGAGCTTCAGTCGCTTGTTGGCGTAATGGTCCTTATCGTCCTGCTTACGCTTGCCCAGGGACAGCTCGAGCACGGACCTGGCGATCCTACCCAGGAAGATGGCCTTCTTGAGCCGGTCCTCCTTGGTGTCTCCCAGGTGCGGGAGCAGGGAGCGGTCGATGATGGACTCCACCTTCTTCTCCCGGTACTCCTTGGCCTGACCGGTGGCGAACTTCTTCTCCAGGTAGGTCAGGGCGTGCACGGTGGTGAAGATACCGGTGGGCCCGTACGATTTGGGGTCCTGGATCTCCTCAAGGTTGGCGTACACGATGTTGGCCATGTCCGGGGAGGACACGATGGCCTCATAGATCTCCTCGTCGTTCTCCATGCCCAGGGCCTTCATGAGCACCACCAGGGGTATCTGCCCGGAGGCGGCGGGGACGGTGACCATGAGCATGCCGTCGCGCTTCTTCTCCACCAGGGTCAGCGCGCGGTGGCCTTCCTTCTGTGAGAAGACTTTGGCCACCTCCATGGCCGTGCCGTAGCGTTCGCTGAGCTCCACCATGACCCGGTTGGGAGCCAGGTCCTCCAGGGTGATCAGCACGCGCTCGGTGCCGCCGATGATGAAATAGCCGCCGGCGTCCATGGGGTCCTCGTTGTTGTTCATCAGCTCGGCGTTGTACTGCTCCTCGCTGAGCTCGTAGTCCCGCTCCAGGTTCTCCCGGAAGATGTTGCACTTGTTGGACTTGACCATGATGGGCAGGTCGCCGATGTGCACGTTCTCCGTCTCCTTCTCGATGCCGTCCTCGATGATGGTGAACTTGAGGTTGATGGGCGCCAGATAGTTCAGGTTCCTCAGGCGCGCCTCCATGGGGGTGATCTCGTGCTTGTAGCCGTTGGCCTCCCGGACCATGGGCCTCTCGATGAACAGGGTCGGCGTGAGGTGGGGGTCCACCTGGCCGGTCTTCTCGTCCCGGCGCCGTCCCACTCGTATCTGTATGATGCTGCCGCCGGTCTTGTCCTGGTCCAGGGTGATCATTCCCCGCTCAGGGTCCTCTGCGGTCACCCGCACGTTGTCCACGATCTTCTGCATGCGGGAGTTGGGGTTGCCCTGCGATGCCAGGAAATCGTTGAAGCTGGCGATGTGATGGTTGACGATGCTGCTTTCCTTGAAATAAAGTTCGACAAGGTCCCTCAATAGATTCACCCTCTTATGACGAGACGATAGACGACCGCTTCCTCGGCGGTCTGGCTGTCCCTGATTATCCTGATGATGCTCTTCTCCGGTATGGAGCTGCTCATGGCCTTTTCAAGGGTCTTGATGGCGGCGTCGCCCTCCTTGATCTTGGGAAGCTGGTCCCGCGTCACCTTCAGACGCTTGAGGACCTCGTCCACCTCCTCCTCGCTCAAGAGCTCATGGACAGGCACCATCTTGTGCTTCAATACATTGAATGGTACGGACTCCTCCAAATGAATCACCTCATACCATGCAGAAACCGGGCTGTTCCTCCACTAAGTGTCTTCCTTATTAAAATGCATCGGGGATGGGGTTTGGATACTTCGGTCTGCATATATTTTTCACCTACCCAAGCGGGCCCGCGGGGATTTCCGCATACACGGAAGGACCGCGTATCTTTCGAACCCCGGACCACCTGGTTAAAAGCCAGATGCTCTCTCCAGGGACCTCCGTCGCCGAAGGTCCTACCTAGCTGAGCTACGGGCCCATTGGTAAGTAAGTGCCGGCGTGTGAACGGGAGAGTAAATCCTTGTCATATTTAAGATTTCCCATCCACCCTGGAACCAAGGGGCCCTTGGCATGCCGTGGTGCCTGGGGATGACCTGTGTTCCTCCTTACATCGGCCTATCGATGGCAACCTATAAGAACCTGTGTAGGGACCGTGTGCCAAGTGTGTATGACAGCCCTCGCTCTCATCCATGTGGTCCTCTATTATCATATTATAATAACGGGGAAGGGGGCCAGAGGGATGATCCTGTAAGGCCGGGCCCCAAACACGTATAAATAGGGGGACCATAATCTCGCAGCAGGCGATGACCTATGGAGAATGAAAAGATCTGCAACTCATGCGGGATCCGGCTGGTGGGCAGTGGCATCACCTTCTTCAAGTGCCCCATCTGCGGGACCGAGGAGATCGGTCGCTGCGCCAAGTGCCGCGACCAGAGCGTCAAGTACGAATGCAAGAAATGCGGTTTCGTCGGTCCGTGAGGTGAAGGGCTTGGGCACCGTGGCCGCCACCTATACGTTGATGCCTGAGGGCACCGATTTCGACTTCGAGTCCCTGGTCAAGGAGCTTGCAAGCATCGTCCCGGCACAGATCAGGGTAGCCAAGACAGAGGTGCTGCCCATGGCCTTCGGCCTGATGAAGCTGGAGGCGGTCTTCGTCATGGACGACGCCTCCGGTCTCGTCGACCGGCTCGAGGAGTCCCTGAGGGCCATCCCCGGCATCCAGAACGTGGAGACCGAGCAGGTCACCCTGCTCTGAAATCACTTGAACGGGCCCCAACGGGCCATATCGGTTTTTCTCATGAGGGTGGGCGCATGAACGAGGTGCTGGTCCTCGACGGTTACATCGACGAGCCCGGTTCACTGGGCGTCCCCCCTTACATACACCCCCTGGTCCGGGCGGTGTACGGCGCATGCCTGGACGCTGGAAGCGTTCCCACCTATCTCACCGTGGACCAATGGCGTTCCGGTCAGACCCTTTCCCCGGCGGACCTCATGGTGGTCCTCTCGGGCATGTCCGTGCCGGGACGCTACCTGCGGGGCATGCCGGCCTCCCGCCGCGAGCTGCGACGGATGGTCGAGGAATTCCGAGGGGAGACTCTTCTGGGAGGGCCGGCGGCCCTGGACCCGGTCCTGAGGCCGATCTTCCATCACGTCCATTACCAGGACGCGGCCGCGGCCACCTTCGACCTGCTGGAGAGAGGGCGGGCCGAGGAGCGTTGGCGAGGACCGGAGGAGTGGGAGCGCTGGCTTCTTCTGGGGGCCGAGTGCGTACGGAGTCATCCGGACCACCCCCAGCCGCTCATCGCCGAGCTGGAGACCTATCGCGGATGCGTGCGCTACGCCAGCGGTGGGTGCTCCTTCTGCGTGGAGCCCCTCAAGGGCCGTCCTGTCTTCAGGGAGCCGGAGGCCATCGTGGCCGAGGCCAGGAGGCTGCGGGAGCTGGGGGTGGTCAACTTCCGCTTGGGTTCGCAGACCTGCATCATCTCCTACTGGGCCCATCTGGACGGCTCCGACTGCCCGAGGCCGGACCCGGCGTCCCTGGAAAGGCTCCTCTCCGGCATGTCCTCCCTGAGGCCTGAGGTGTTGCACGTGGACAACGCCAACCCGGCGGTCATGGCCCGGCATCCACGGGAGACCGAGGACATACTGCGCGCCTTGGTCAGGTATTGCACCCCCGGCAACGTGCTGGCCCTGGGCATGGAGACCGCCGATCCCCAGGTGATCAGTGCCAACAACCTCAACGCCACTCCTGAGCAGGTGCTGTGGTCGGTGCGGGCCATCAATCGTCTGGGAGGGGAGAGAGGGAGCAACGGGATGCCCGCCCTGCTGCCGGGGATCAACCTGCTGATGGGGCTTCTGGGGGAGAGGCCGGAGACCATGGACCTCGACCTCGATTTCCTGAGGGGCGTGCTGGAAGAGGGGCTCATGCTGCGGCGCATCAACGTGCGGCAGGTCCTGCCGCTGCGCCGGGACTTCCCGCCCACCGTGAGGCACTCCGAGTTCCTGAGGTTCAAGGAGAGGGTGAGGAGGGAGATCGACCGCCCCATGCTGGAGCGATTGGTGCCGGTGGGCACCTTGCTGCGCGGGGTGTACACCGAGCTGCGGGAGGGTAAGGTCGTCTTCGGGCGGCAGATCGGCAGCTACCCGTTGCTGGTAGGCATAGAGCACCCCGTGGAGCTTGGAACGTTCCTGGACGTGGCCATTGTGAGCCATGGGTACCGTAGCGTGAGCGGGGTCCGATTCCCCCTGGACCCGAACCATTGTTCCCTGTCCGCATTGGAGGCGTTGCCGGGGGTGGGGCGCAAACGAGCGGTGCGCATCTTCAGGGCCAGGCCACTATCGGGGGAGGCGGGACTGCGCGGGGCGTTGGACGACCCGGCGGTGGCCGAACGCATCCTTCCCTTCCTGAGCTTCGGGCCGTCCCAACCCTAATTAGTGCCCAAGCGTATCAGGTGCCGGCCATGGAATACCGCGCCTTAGCCCGTTACCCGTTTCTTAGGGAGGCCACCCGGTTCGTCAAGGAACATCAACTGGGTCTCGATGAGCTGGTGAGCGACATCGCGACCGCGGAGGCCCGGAGGAGGGGCAAGGAGCGGGTGATGTCGGCCTTGAGGGAGCTGACCGTCCCCAACAATCCTGTGGGAAGCGAGGAGGAGGCGGTGCAGGAGATACTGAGCTATCCTTACGCCCGCATCCTGGTCTCCTGCATCGGCGACGAGGTGCTGGTCCGCCGTTACGCCCTGGCCGAGGCCAAGGCCTTCAACGACCGTCTGCGCAAGGAGGACATGGGCACGGCGGTACTGTTGGCCAAGGAGCTGGAGGTGGAGGCCGTCCGGGACGATGAGGGGCTGCGTATGCACTTCGCCGACTTCCTTGGCTATACCTCCGGGCTGAGGGGGCCGGAGTGGAAGCTGGTCAATCAGGACCTCAGGAGCGGGTACGTCTACCTGGAGAAGGGGCGTTTCGTGAGGGTCCTGGAACAGGCGCTCGACGAGAGGATCGAGGACGAGCTTCCCCTGCCGGTCAACGACGAGATACTGGAGGCCACCGAGGACGACCGGAGGGACATAGTGGCCGCCCTGGAGGAGCACAAGGAGAGGTACCGGGGGGAGGGGTTCGGGGAGGTCAGCATACTGAAGTTCCCCCCCTGCATGAGGAGGCTGGTGGCCATGGCGCAATCGGGACAGAACATGCCCCATGCCGGGCGGTTCGCCCTGACCAGCTTCCTGAGCTTTATCGGCATGCCTGTGGAGGACATCATCAATCTCTTCTCCTCCTCGCCGGACTTCGACCATTCCAAGACCGCCTATCAGGTGCGCCATATCACCGGGGACGGTCTGGGCAAGCGCTACACCCCTCCGGAGTGCGCCACCATGCGCACCAACGGTCTGTGCTTCGAACCGGACGAGCTGTGCAACGGGCGGAGGGTGACGCATCCCCTGACCTACTATCGCATCCGTTCGCGTTCCATGGAGAAGGGCAAGGATGGAAAGAAGGAGGAGGTCAAACCTACAGCGACCTCCATGTGAAGGCCGCTCTCTGGATGGCGGTCAGGTTGCCCACCACCGCGAACCACAGGAGCATGATCTCGAAGGCATTGACCTGGAACCCCAGGATGTCCAGCTCGGGATGGTCCAGCCATATCATGACCATCTGCACCAGGGGGGCGAGGAAGGAGAGCACGATGCGGTCCGCCCTTCCCAGAAGTCCGGCGTACATGCGCTTGGCCCCCACGGCCTGGGCCTGGGTGCCCATGTAGCTGGTGAGCAGAACCCCGATGATGGCTATCATGCCCAGGTAGGGGGAGCACCAGGCGCTGACCGCCACCCCTCCTATCATCAGGACGTCCGCGTAGCGGTCCAGCACGTGGTCCAGGAAGTCCCCTCGCCGGTCCGCCTTCCCTGCCAGTCGGGCCACCTTGCCGTCCAATCCATCGAAGAGGCCGCTCACCAGCACAGTGATGGCCGACAGCGGCAACAGCCACTGCCAATGGTCGTAGGAGAGGTACAGCATGACGCCGGCCAGGGCCGCCAGGCCCAGGGCGGTGAAGGAGATGATGTCCGGGTGCACCCTGCGCATGGCCCTGGCCATGGGGTCCATGATGAAGTCGACCTTATGCCTCTTGGAATCTAGGACCAACGCAACGCCTCCTCGCTCCAGTCGATATTTCCCACGGCGTACTTTTCCTTTTCTCCGGCCAGTATCTCTGCCACCGCCTTTGCGGTCAGCTCTGGGGAGAGCTCGGTGGTGTTCACCTCGTACACAGGGACATCGTTCTCCATGGCTTCGGCCAATATGATGTCCAGGGCCTCGGCAAGGGCGTTCTCCCTGACCTTGGCCTCCGGCCATCCCCTCTCCCTTAATCTTCGGGCCAGTTCATCGGGGTGACAGCGCAGCACCACCACCAGGTCCGCCTCCAGCAGATGGGAGAGGTGCCCCACGAGGATCCCGTGCCGGTAGTCCTCCGATGCCAGTGCCCCCTGCAGCTCGTCGGGGTCGACCTCGAAGCTGTCCCTGAGCGGGTCCTTGCTTCTCAGTATACCGTGCCTGGAGGCAAGCTCGTTGACCTCAAGGATGTCCCAGCCCGCCCGGGTCAGATACTGGGCGGCACTGCTCTTTCCGGTGCCGGGGGTGCCGGTGAGCGCGACGATCATCCCGGGGCAATGGTCCCTCGGATACAAAAGATGATGCGGAGGGGCGTGACGCCCCTCCTTGACCCCAACGGACCTTCCCCATCCCAGGGCGATTCACCGAGCGCCAAGATAGTATATCAAGAAGGGCTGAGCATGCTACCATAAGGTTCAAATACCGGTTTTTAGGGCCGTTGGGTTAGGCCAGCGTATTCCATCAATGTCCCATAGAACCGCGTGGCGAGCTGTGCTGAGCGCCATCCTTCCTCCAGCTTCCCAGGCAGGGGGCCCAGGGGGCCCGGGCTCATCCGCAGCCCGTGATCCACTTCCATGAGGAAGAGCCCTTCCGCTTTGGCCATGCCGAGCGGGCGGCCATGGCCGAGGAGCGCCGAGCGCACCTCTTCCAAGGAGGTCCTGCCTTGTCCCACCTGGTCCAGGGCGTGCACGATCCTGCGCACCATGTTGCGCAGGAACTCCCTGGCCCGCAGGTCTATGACCACGGTATCGCCCTCCAGGGACAGGTTCACGGAATCCAGGGTGCGCGTGGTGACCCGGCCCTCCGGCTTGCAGAACAGCCGGAACTCGTGCAGCCCTTGGAACTCCCTGGCGCAGGCCTCCATCAGTGGTACGTCCTGCCCTCGATGGGGGAGGTGGTAGCGGTACCAGCGACCCTTGGCCCGCCGGGGGGAGAAGTTGTCCGGCACCTCGGCCATAGCGTAGCAGTGCACGTCCAGGCAGTTGGCGTTGAGGGCCGCCAGCAGCTCCTGGTGACGGAAACCGGTGTCCACCGCGAACACGTTGCCTAACGCGCTGACTCCCCGGTCGGTGCGGCTGGCCACCCGGAAACGGTCGCGCTCCGGGGAGGTCATGGCCTCGATCCTGACCAGGGCGGCGATGAGCTCCCCCTCCACCGTGCGGGACCGCGGCTGCCTCTGGGACCCCATGAACCTGGTCCCATCGTAGGCGAACTTGACCGCCACTCGATCGCTCATGTCCAGTATATCCGGGCCGGCCACTATATGCTTTGCAGTGCCCGCGCAAAATCTCAAATAAGCGGCTTCCCCGTCCCCGGTACGATGCCGCAGGTGAAGGTCGTGCTGGTGGGACCGCGGGTGGACGGGAACGTGGGGGCCGTGGCCAGGTCCATGGCCAATTTCGGCTTCAGCGAGCTGTGCCTGGTCGATCCATGCCCGCTCACGGACGAGGCCTTCAAGCGGGCCAAGCACGCCAATTACATCCTTAGGGGGGCGCAGGTGGTCGACAGCCTCGAGGAGGCGATTGCCGATTGCTTCCACGTGGTGGGCACCAGTGGCATCGTTACCACGGGGGAGAAGCACTACATCCGCATACCCTTGACGCCCAAGGAGTTCGCAGAGCGCCTGAAGGGGGTGGAGGAGAAGGTGGCCGTGGTCTTCGGGCCTGAGGACACCGGCCTGCGCCAGGGAGACCTGGCCAGATGCGACCTTCTGGTAAGCATTCCCTCGCATCAGGACTACCCCGTGCTCAACCTGTCCCACGCCGTGGCCGTGGTGCTCTACGAGCTCTATCAGGGGTCGGTCCATGTCCCTTCGCCAAAAAAGGCCAGCGAGCGGGAGAGGGACAAACTGTACGAGTTCTTCGATGACCTTTTGGACGCCATCGGGTACCCGGAGTTCAGGCGGGAGCGCACCTCCATCATGTTCCGCAGGATGATGGGGAGGGCCCTGCCCAGCCGCTGGGAGTTCCATACCATCATGGGCGTGTTCAAGGACGCCACCAAGCTCATACGCGGTAAATGATCAGGGACCGTACTTGCCCAGGATCCGACCCAGGTCGTCCCCGGGTATGACAGTTGGGGCCAGGGGGCCGTGCACTTCGGAGATGCCGGTGACCACGGCGATCATGCGTATGCTGCCCTCCATCTCCTCCTCCACCCTTACCCCGAACTTGACGGTGGCCTCGTCGTCCAGAACCTTGGTGATGCTGGCCACGATGCGATTGGCCCGGCGCATGGTCAGGTTGCTCCCTCCTGTGATGTGGATGAGGGCGCCGGTGCCCCCATGGATGTCCACGTCCAGCAGGGGGTTCTCCAGGGCATCGCGGACCACCGCCTCGGGATCGGCGTTCTCCCCGTAGAGGATGGTGGAGACACCGCCCTGTTCCATGATGGTCCGTAGGTCGGCGAAGTCCAGGTTGATGAGGGAGGGCGTAGTGAGGGCGTCCACCGTGCCCTTGATGAGTTCGGAGATGAGCTGGTCTATGATGGCCAGCCCCTGATCGACCGGAAGATTGTCCACCATGTGCAACAGGCGGTCGTTGTCCAGGACAAGCAGGCTGTTGGAGGACTCGCGCAATCGTTTCAGCCCCTTGAGGGCGACGTTCCGACGGTGGTTGCCCTCGAAGCTGAAGGGCGTGGTGGCGATGGAGATGACCATGGAGCCGCAGCGGCGGGCGATGTCCGCCATCACCGGGGAGGCGCCGGTGCCCGTGCCCCCGCCCAATCCGGTGATTATGAACGTCAGATCAACACCCTGGAAGATCCTGGAGAGCATGGGCGATGCGTTCAGTGCGCACTCCTCACCGACGTCCGGACGCCCTCCGGTGCCTAGGCCCTTGGTGTATTCCGCCCCGAGCAGCAGGCGGTTGGGACAGTCGGTGGCCTTCAGGGACTTCTGATCAGTGTTGACGGCCATGGTCGTGGCTGCCTCTATGCCGATGTGGTTGAGGCGGTGTATGCTGTTGCACCCCCCGCCCCCGCAACCGACCACCAGGATGTTGAGCTCGTGCAGCTCTACCTCTGACTCGTCCAGTCCCTCGAAGCGTGACCCCATCCCTGAACTCCTGCGACCGGTGGGAGGTCACCGCATCTCGCCCATGGCCTTTTCCAATCTCATGCGGACGTACTCGCGCACCGCATTGCGGATGGCATCATCGATGGACACGGAATCGCCATCCCTGATTAGTGATTCCAGCTCCACCACCTTAACCTTAGGAAGCTCCACGGTGACCCTTTGGATGTGTTCGGGGGTGAAGTTGGTCTCGATGAAGGAGTCTATGGCCGCCCGGATAGCGTCGGATATCGTCGGGAACTTGCCGCCATCCACGAGCGCCTGCAGTGCTCCCAGCTTATCCGCTTGGATCCTTACGGTTATCCTCTCGCTGTCGCTCATGACCGTGCCCTGACCAGGTATTGTCCGACAATAATTGATTATTTGTCTGACATTTAGATGATAATCTTGAAGATATATAAATGTTGGCGGTTGGCCAGATTGTTAACTTGGTGTTGGTGTTCTGCCAGTGTTTTATCGGACGTTTTTTGTATAAATATGTTATTTTTTGGGAATGGTTTGGTGTCGGAACCTTATCTTGTTAACAGTACTGGTCATAAATCTGTCAGATCGAGATGATGAATGACGATTGGGATAAAAACAAATTAACTATCTAACGGACGGTCTGGAACAGGCCGTTGATGTGCCCGGAGTTGTGAAGAACGGGTCCTTCCGCAACTGCGCCTTGAACCCTTCTAATATAAGCTAATACCGCAAACCTTTATAAAGGGGTATTTAAATAACCTCGAGAAGGTGACCTAGTTGGCTAAGATCCAAATCGAGAACGTTGTGGCTTCCACCACCTTGGGGGAAGAGCTTGACCTGCAGTCCATCGCCCTTGCCCTGGATGGCGCGGAGTACGAGCCAGAGCAGTTCCCCGGCCTCATCTACAGGCTCAAGGATCCCAAGACCGCGACCCTGCTCTTCCGCAGCGGCAAGGTGGTGTGCACCGGGGCCAAGTCCCTGCCCCACGTGGAGGTGGCTATAAACAAGGTCGCCAAGCAGATCGAGAAGGCGGGCATCAAGATCAAGGTCAAGCCCAAGATCGATGTGCAGAACATCGTGGCCTCCTCGGACCTCGGCCAGGAGATCAACCTCAACGCCATAGCCATATCCCTGGGGCTGGAGAGGGTGGAGTACGAGCCGGAGCAGTTCCCCGGTCTCGTCTATCGCATCGACGTTCCCAAGGTGGTCGTCCTGCTCTTCGGCTCCGGAAAACTGGTGTGCACCGGGGCCAAGAAGGAGGAGGACGTCGAGGCCGCGGTCAACAAGATCACCGAGGAACTGAAGGCCGCGGGCCTGTTGAAGTGAGATTCGATTTCCCGGTCCTCGACAACCACGTCCACCTTCAGCCCGCCGGGCGGAACGTCGAGGCTGTGAAGGACTTTCTGAGGGGGGGCGGAACCCACCTCATCGTCAGTCACATGCCCTATCCTGAGGCGCCTGAGCGCAGCGCGGACGATTTCAGCAGGGCGTACGAGATCACCTTGAGAATGGTGGACATGGCCCGTTCAGCGGGAGCGGTGGCCTTCGCCACGGTCGGACCGTACCCGGTGCAGCTGCTGGAGCTCGTTAAGGAGATGCCGTTGGAAAGGGCGGTGGGGGTGATGAAGGGCGGTATGGACCGCGCAGCGGACCTGGTACGGGAAGGCAAGGCCATAGCGTTGGGCGAGATAGGCCGTCCGCACTTCCCCGTGTCCGAGGAGATCATGACCGCTTCAAATGACATCATGTCGTACGGAATGATGAGGGCCAAGGAGTGCGGCTGTCCAGTTGTCATACACGCTGAGAGCGCCACCCCGGAGACCATGGAGGAGCTGGGCCGCATGGCGGACAGCGTCGGACTGCCGCGGGACAAGGTGGTCAAACACTACTGCGGTGCGCTGGTCACTCCCGAGGAAAGCCGTGGCATCTACCCGTCGGTGCTGGCCTCCAGGCCCCTGGTCCAGGAGGCCATGGGCAAGGGCGACCGTTTCCTCTTGGAGACCGACTTCATGGACGACCCGGGACGGCCGGGAGCGGTGCTGGCGATAACCACGGTCCCCAAACGCATGCGCCAGTTGCTGGAGAAAGGGGCCGATCCGGGCGTGCTGTGGAAGCTCAACAAGGACAACCCGGAGAAGGTGTACGGCATCGAGGTCTAGTGCAGTATCTCGAACCCCTGGATGCCCTCCGGCTCCTCCACTTGGATCTCCACGTGTGCCACGTCCGCGTGGGGGTGCTCGTTCTTCAGCTTGCGTATGATCTCCTGCACCGCCTGGCGTTGCCCCTCGAACACCGCGTGCACCGTTCCATCGGGCATGTTCCTGATGTAGCCGTTCAAGGAGAGCATCTCGGCCCAGCGGCGGGCGTACTGCCGGAAGTAAACGCCCTGAACCTTACCCTTGAAGACCACCGAGATGCGGTAGACCATGGATGCACTATTCGTGCGCGTACATTACTAGTTTGTTCCAAGGACCGCTCCTATGCGAACGGGGGGATCTGTACGAAGATCGGTCGGGAATCGACGATGTGCCTGAGCCGATTTCGGACGGGGGCATCCAACATCTCGGTATCAATGCTCTCGTAGCTATTCTGGCATGAACACTGCTTGATCTGATCGGAATAATGTTAGCGGAAGATGGCGCTCGAAACGTTGGTGCTATGGAAGTAAGCCCCTGTCATGTGGGTACCGAAGACACTCTGGTAATCATGCAGTGTTTCATCCAATCGACGCCATGGGGCGAAGATCCTGGGGAGCGATTATGTTCATGTTATACTGGAAGTGCGTTCTACCTTCAGAGACGTTCAGGCGCATCATGTACATATGGTCGTCAGCGGTCATTACTTAAAAGGCGATCATGATCAACGGATAGGAGCAGGATGCGCTGGTCCATCCCTTTGCGAAAGAACTGTCCGAATTGTAGCTACAAGGCGTTCGTTGAATGAAGATTTTCTTGGTTATACGACCGGAATTGAAATCTCCCGCCCTGGAAAAAAGGACATACACTGAGATATATACTGGGGAGCAAGAATATTTAATACGGATGTCATATGGGGTCATAGTTCGGAATATGGCCGAGGCCATGGGATGGGATGATTCATGAGATCGCTTATTGAGGAAGCTCTAGCGGGCGATGCCGCTCAATCCAGGACGGTGCTGACCTCCGGTTCAGGATACCAACCGTTGGACTCTACAGACGATGAGCTGATAGAGCTCTTGCAGAAGCTGAAGACCAACATCAAGATCGTGGGCTGCGGGGGCGGTGGTTCGAACACCATCAATCGCATCTCCGAGGAGAACATCTCGGGGGTGGACACGTACGCGGCCAACACCGATGCCCAGCACCTTCTCATCACCAGGGCGGACCGGAAGATACTGCTGGGGCGCCGGAGCACAAGGGGACTGGGCGCGGGGGCGCTGCCCCAGGTGGGTGAGCAGGCCGCTCGCGAGGCGGAGGACGAGATCCGCAAGGCGGTCACGGACGCGCATATCGTCTTCATCACCGCGGGCATGGGAGGCGGCACAGGCACCGGGGCGGCCAGCGTGGTGGCCGGCATCGCCAAGGAGGTGGGCGCGCTGACCATTGCCGTCACCACCACTCCCTTCAAGGGCGAGGGGCGCATGCGCATGGAGAACGCGGAATGGGGCCTGCAACGCCTTCGGGGCGCCGCGGACACGGTCATCGTCATCCCCAATGACAAGCTCATCGAGCTGTACCCGCGCCTGAGCCTCAACCAGGCCTTCAAGGTCGCGGACGAGGTGATGACCAAGGCCATCAAGGGGATCACCGAGCTCATCACAAAGCCCGGGCTGGTCAATCTGGACTTCAACGACGTGCGGACCATCATGAAGGGCGCGGGGGTGGCCATGATCGGCCTGGGGGAGAGCGACGGGTACGTGGAGGACCGTGCCAAGGAGGCCATCGAGAACGCCCTCAGCTCACCACTGCTGGAGGTGGACATCAGCGCCGCCAACGGCGTGCTGGTCAACGTCATGGGCGGTGAGGACATGACCATCTCCGATGCGGAGTTCATCGCCGAGGAGGTGCAGCGCAGGGTGAGCCCTAACGCCAGGATCATCTGGGGCGCGGCTGTGGACCCTACCATGGAGAACAAGATAAGGGTCATGGTGGTGGTCGTCGGCGTCAAGTCCAAGCAGATATTGGGTTCCCCGGACGAGGCCGGGGCTTTGCGCAAGGCCGACCTGGACCTCATCAGATGAGCTTGGGGAAGAGCGTTTCGGGCCTATTCCTCGTACTGGAAGATGTCCTCGATGCGGACCCGGAAGAAACTGGCCATCTTGAACGCCAGCTCCAGGGAGGGGGCGTACCTCTCCTTCTCGATGGCGATGACCGTCTGTCGGGTGATCCCCAACCTTTCCGCCAGCTCCTTCTGCGTCAGGTTGGTCATGGAGCGGTAGACCCGCAATCTGTTGCGCATGGGCTCACATGATGTAAAGTCATATATACATTTTGAATATAATATTTTACTTTTTGTATGAACTATATTACTTTTTGTCATTTTATATATACATCACACAAATAAAATATTCCATTTAGAATATTCCTAGCCTTTTTTTCGATGTGCCAGCATTGGGATGGTGTTCTTACAAATATATTTATAAAAATATTCTAATACCCTATTGGCACCGAAATGTTTTAGAATTCACATTGCGTCATCCCTTTCAGACGAGATGTAGCAGAGGGCTTGCACCGCCAGCTACTTCCGTTCGAGGTCCCCCAATGAAATCATTCATCAGCGATGCCATGTCCCGCGCCGGTCCCGAGAACGCGATCAACACCTCGTCCTTCAAGGCCGTTTCTGCCGAGGACGAGGAGCTGGAAAAGATCTTGATGGGGCTCAAGACCAACATCAAGATCGTGGGATGCGGAGGCGGTGGTTCCAATACCATAGACCGCCTGTACGCCAGCAACATCAAGGACGCTGAGCTGTTCGCGGCCAACACCGATGCCCAGCACCTTCTCATCACCAGGGCG
>JAFGPG010000067.1 GCA_016926075.1 Methanomassiliicoccales archaeon | reverse complement strand
GGCTGCTGGCGCACGATATCGTACGTCCCCGAGATGTCCACGAACGGCCCCTCGTCCACCAGCTCCGAGGTCAGCCTTCCCTCGAACACGTAGTCGGAGTCCGCCGGCACCAGGATGCCGCTCTTGGTCCTTCTCACCTTGAGCCCGTCCTTGTGCCCGATGTGCCTGATAGCGCTGGCGATCTCCAGCTCGTTGACCTCGTAATCGGTGGAGACCGCGCCGGCCAGGAGCACCGAGGGACATGATCCGACAGCGAAGGCCACCTTGAGGTCCTGTCCCTTCTCCTGGGCCAGCATGTGCATGGTGAACAGGTGCCTGGGCACTAGTCGAATGGCGAAGCGGTTCTTATCAAGGAGCATGAGCCGGTGGAAGGAGACGTTGGTCTTGCCCTCGAACTCCGCTATGGCCACCCCGGCCGTCACGTACCGTCCCCCGTCCTCCGGGTAGAACTTCGGTATGGGCAGCTTCCGAAGGTCGAGATCCTCTTCAACCACCTCCTCGAAACCGCCGCTCTCCACCTCCGTCACCGGGCGGGGGTTGGCCATGGCCTCCATGATGGTTTTGGTGAGGCTGCCCTGGGGGACCCCCAGCACGTTCTCCACGCGTCGGCGGTCGCTCCACAGGTTCCCGGCGGCCATCCTGCCGTTCAGATCGGTGAACAGGACGGGCCTGCGCTGGTCCTCCAGAAGGACCTTGGTCGGTTCCAGCTCCCAGGAGACCTTGCGGTCCACGGTCAAGAGATCGTCCATGAGCTTCAAGCTGTCCCGAACGGCCATGAGCGTTAATCACCATCCCATCATATAATCGATTTGCCCCTGGAGTGGCCTACGAAGGTTAATAGGACGGAGGGAGATATGGCCGCTCGATGTCCGAGGACCTGGAAGCGACCATCAGGAAGTACGCCCTGCAGAACGCGGTGCTCTATTCGGGAAAGGCGAATCCCAAGGCCGTTCAGGGGAAGGTGCTAGCCGAATCGCCGGAGCTGCGCTCCAAGGTGAAAGAGGTCCTGCCGCTCATCGCCTCCATAGTGAAGGAGGTCAACGTCATGTCCCCCGAGTCTCAGTACAGGGAGCTGGAGGGCATAGACGCCTCCATGCTCAAGAAAGAGAAGGGGGAGAGGAGGATCGGGTTGCCCATGCTTCCCGGCATGGAGAAAGGGAAGGTGGTCATGCGCTTCGCTCCCGGACCGTCGGGACCGCTGCATCTGGGGCACACCCGGGTCGCCATACTCAACGATGATTACTGCAGGAACTACGATGGCCGCTTCATCAACCGCATGGAGGACACCAACCCGGAGAAGGTCGATCCCGACGCCTACGACATGATCCCCCAGGACCTGGAGTGGTTGGGTGTCAAGGTCCACCAGACCGTCATCCAGAGCGATCGCTTCGATGTCTATTACGACGTCGCCCGAAAGCTCATCGAGATGGGGAAGGCGTACGTGTGCACCTGCCCGGTCGAGGAGTGGAGGGGTCTGAAGGAAAAATGCCTTCCCTGCCCGCATCGCGACGAGGACGTGGGGGCGACACTGGACAAGTGGGAGAACATGCTCTCCGGGAAGTATGAGGAGGAGAAGGCGGTGCTGGTGGTCAAGACCGATCTCAAGCACCCCAACCCGGCGGTGCGTGATTTCGTCGGACTGCGCATCGTCACCTCCGTGCCGCATCCTATCAAGGGGGACCGGTACTGCGTCTACCCCATGATGAACCTCAGTGTGGCGGTGGACGATCATTTCTTAGGCCTCACCCACGTGCTGAGGGGAAAGGACCACCTCAACAACACCCTGCGTCAGGAGTACATCTTCCGCTACTTCGGGTGGAAGATGCCGCACTACACCCATTACGGCCTGGTGCGCGTGCCGGAGGCCATACTGAAGACCTCCATCGTGGGCAGGGGCATACGGAGCGGGGAGTACTCGGGATGGGATGACGTTCGGTTGGGAACCGTCCGCGCCCTGGCCAAGAGGGGCTTCCGCCCGGAAGCGATACGCCACTTCTGGATCGACTGCGGGATCAAGGAGACGGACATCGAGTTCTCCTGGGACAACCTGTACGCGTATAACAAGGACCTGGTGGATAAGGGCGCCAACCGCTACTTCTTCGTCTGGGATCCGGTGCGGCTGCAGATAGAGGGTGCTCAGGAGCTGAGGGCCCGTGCTCCAAGGCATCCAGACCACCCCGAGCTAGGCGACCGGAAGTTCCATCTGACCGCCCCCATAGCCGTGCAGGTGGTGGGGAAGGACCTGGAGAGCGCAAGGCAGGCGGGGAAGGTGCGCCTGAAGGACCTGGGGAACGTGGAGCTCAGGGACGGGAACGCGCACTACCTGGGGAACGACCTCTCGGTGCTCAAGGAAGGCTTCCGCATCATCCACTGGGTGCCGGACGGCTCCCTCCCGGCATCGGTCATCATGCCCTCCGGGAAGAGCATGGACGGTTTCGTTGAGCCCGTCCCTCAGGAGGAGGAGGGAAGGGTGGTGCAGTTCGAGCGCTTCGGCTTTGTCAAGGTGGAGAGCGTCTCCCCCAAGCTGCTGGCCTACTTCACGCATTAGTCCGTGGTAGAGGGGCAGCGCCCGGGGGCGCCATGATCACCGCCTCATATGACATGGGTCAGCAGGAAGTTGGCCACACCGCCCAGCAGCAAGGCGAGGGAGATGGAGGCCACGGTCACCTTGAGCGAGTCCTTTACACCGTGCTCCCTGATCATGACCGCCAGGGTGGCTATGCAGGGCATGAACGTCGCCATGATCAGCGCGAACACGAAGAACTGATCGACGGTCATCACCGAGGCCAGGTCCGCGGTGCCGAATAGCACGATGAGCAGCTGGAAGGCCATCTCTTTTCTCAGTATGCCGAAGATGAGGGCGATGATGATGACCGCCGGCAGGCCCAGGAACCCTTCGGTGAAGAAGGCCAG